>CAMDDA010000240.1 GCA_945890755.1 Candidatus Kuenenia stuttgartensis | reverse complement strand
GTGCCGCTTGAGCGGCCAGCCCACCGTCCGTCCGCCACGCACCCGCCGCGAGCCGATCGCCACGTCCACTGGGCGACCGCCAGCGGTATCGAGTGCTGCGAGCAGCCGTGGGATGTCGGCCGGATCGTGGCTGAAGTCGGCGTCCATGTTCACGCCCACCTCGAAGCCGTGGGCCCGAGCCTCGGCGAAGCCCTCCACGATCGCGCTGCCGAGCCCGCGCCGCCCCTTGCGCACGAGCACGTGCAATCGCGGCTCCCGCTCCGCCCGCTCGAGGGCCAGCCGGCCCGTGCCGTCGGGCGAATCGTCGTCGATGATCAGGAACTGCAGCTCGGGCGACACCGCCAAGACCGCATCGATCAGGCCAAGCACGTTCTCCCGCTCGTTGTAGGTGGCCGCCTGCACGAGCACCCGCCCGGCCGGCCACTCACCCCGCGAACGAACGTCGGCGTCAGCCATGGCCATGTGCCAGCCACCGCTCCGCGTCGAGCGCCGACATGCAGCCGGTGCCCGCCGCCGAGATGGCCTGCCGGTAGTAATCGTCGGCCACGTCGCCGGCGGCAAACACGCCCTCCACGCTCGTCTCCGTGCGGAAATGCTTCTTCCACACGACGTACTGCTTCGGCGTCAATTCGAGCTGGCCGTCGAGGAAGGCGGTGTTCGGCGTGTGGCCGATCGCGAGGAACACGCCCGCCGCGTCGAGCGTGGTGGAGGAGGCAGATCCCCCGGCTTGCGCCTGGGGGCTTGTATGGGGCAATGTGCTCTCCAAACGCACGCCCGTCACGCCGCTCGTATCGTCGCCGAGCACCTCGGCCAGGGCCGTGTTGAAGTGGATCGTGATCTTCGGGTCGTCGAAGGCCCGCTGGGCCATGATCTTGCTCGCGCGGAGGGCGTCGCGGCGGTGCACGAGATGCACCGTGCTCGCGAACTTGGCGAGATAGGTGGCCTCCTCGACGGCCGAGTCGCCGCCCCCCACCACCACCAGCGGCTTGTTGCGAAACCGCGGCAGCGCCCCGTCGCACACGGCACATGCGCTCACGCCCCGGTTCTTGAACCGCTCCTCGCTCGGCAGGCCGAGCCAGTTCGCGCTCGCGCCAGTGGCCACGATCACACACTTGGCCTTCACCTCGCCCCCCTCGGCCGGGAAGAGCGTGAAGGGTCGCTTCGAGAAGTCCACCTTGAGAATGTCGTCGGTGATGATCCGGGTGCCGAAGTTGAGGGCCTGCTGCCGCATCAGCTCCATGAGTTCGGGGCCGGTCACCCCCTGCCCCTCGTGCGGGGCCATCATCATCCGCCGCTCCTTCGGCAGGGCGGAGTCGAGAAAGCCGCCGAGGTTGCCGTGCGGGAAGCCGGCGTAGTTCTCGACCTCGCTCGTGAGGGCGAGCTGGCCGAGTGGCAGCGTGCCGGCCATCCGGTTCTTCTCGCTGATCGCCCCCTCGTAGACGAGCGGCTGGAGCTGGGCCCGGGCCGCGTAGGTGGCGGCCGACCAGCCGGCCGGCCCGCTGCCGATGATCACGAGCTTCTCGACGGTCGCTGCTGACATGCTTCCCTCCTGGAGTCTCGCTGCCGCCGGGCCGGTCGGATCGACGGCCCCCTGCGGAACAGGCATGATGTACACGTTCGGGCTGCCGTGGGAAACCCTCGGGCCGCCGCCCCCCCGAAAACCGCCCGGAACCATCCGATGAGCCTGCTCACCGTCCTCATTCCCGCCGCCGTGGCCCTCTCGGTGGCCTACCTCACGTACGGCCGCCTCCTGGCCCGGCTCTTCCGGCTCGACGGTGACATGCCCACGCCGGCGGTCGAACTCCGGGACGACATCGACTACGCCCCGATTCCGCCGCAGCTTCTCCTCGGCCAGCACTTCTCCGCGATCGCGGCAGCCGGCCCGATCGTGGGGCCGATCCTCGCCGGCGTGGCCTTCGGCTGGCTGCCGGCCCTGCTCTGGATCATCATCGGCAGCATCTTCATCGGCGGCGTGCACGACTTCGCGGCGCTCGTGGCCTCGATCCGCCACAGGGCCCGCTCGATCGCCGAGGTCGTCCGCGACCATATGAGCCACCGCAGCTACGTGCTCTTCCTCGCCTTCGTCTGGATCGCACTGGTCTACATCATCGTAGCCTTCACCGACATCACGGCCTCGAGCTTCATCGGCCGGCAGACGCTCGAGAACGGCGAGACTGTGTCGGGGGGCGGCATCGCCACATCGAGCCTGCTCTATCTCGTCTTGCCGCTCATCATGGGCCTCTGCATGCGGTATGCCCGGATGCCGCTCTGGCTGGCCACGGTGATCTTCCTGCCACTCGTGGGCCTCGCCATCTGGGGCGGCCAGCGGATTCCATTCGACCTCGCCGCGGTGCTCGGCACCACCGACGCCACCGCCCAAAAGATCTGGGGCGTGCTCCTGCTGGCGTACTGCCTCGTGGCGGCGATGGTGCCGATGTGGCTGCTCCTGCAGCCCCGGGGCCACCTCGGCGGCTGCTTCCTCTACGTGGCGCTCGCGGGAGCGGCCGTCGGCCTCGTCGTGAGCGACCGGCTCGTGGCCGGCGACGCCTCGATCCGCTATCCAGCCTTCACGTCGTGGCAGACACAGCGGGCCGGCGACCTGATCCCGATGCTCTTCATCACGATCGCCTGCGGCGCCTGCTCCGGGTTTCATTCGCTCATCGCTTCGGGCACCACGAGCAAACAGCTCCGCCGCGAGACCGACGCCCGCCCGATCGGCTACGGCACGATGCTGCTCGAGGGCATGGTGGCGGTGGTGAGCCTGTGCTGCGTGATGGTGCTCGCCGGCGACGACCCGCGGGCCGGCCAACCCCCCAACTTCGTCTATGCCCTCGGCATGGGCCGCTTTCTCGAAATCCTCGGCGTGCCCGCGACGGTGGGCGTGTCGTTCGCGCTGATGGCGTTCACCACGTTTGTCTACGACACGCTCGACGTCTGCACGAGGCTGGGCCGCTACATCATCCAGGAGCTGACGGGCCTGACCGGCCGGGCTGGTGCCTGGCTCGGCACGTCGCTCACGGCAGGCGTGCCGCTGATCTTTCTGCTCCGGCCGCAGCTCGACGGCAACGGCAACCCCGTACCTGCCTGGAAGATGTTCTGGAGCCTGTTCGGGGCGAGCAACCAGCTGCTCGCGGCCCTCACCCTGCTGGGCGTGACGGTGTGGCTCTGGCGGACGCGGCGGGCCGCCTGGGTGTGGCTCGTCACCGGGCTTCCCACGGCGTTCATGTACGTCATGAGCACCTGGGCCCTGGCCGCGATGACGCTGCCGAAGTTCCGGGGCGAAACCGGCTTCACGCTCCCCGCCGACCCCGTGCCATGGGCGGGCGTGGTGCTGCTCGTCCTGGCGGCCGTGATGCTCGTTGAGGCGATCCGTGTGCTCGCGGAACCTGTAGGCCCATCACGCCCCGTCAGCCCATCGCTCCTTCGTAGGCCCGTCACTCCGTGACGGGCTTAGCTTTTGCCCGACCGTAGGCCCGTCACTCCGTGACGGGCTTAGCCCGTTGCGGAGCAACGGGCCTACAGTTGCACGCTCCATCACATGAAACGCCAACACCTGCCCACGAAGCTTTGCGCCACCTGCGGCCGTCCCTTCACGTGGCGGCGCAAGTGGGCCCGCTGCTGGGAGCAAGTCCGCTACTGCAGCGACCGCTGCCGGCGTCACTCCGCCCCGATGAAGGCCTCTTCGCCGATCGGCCGCCCGAACTGATCGCGGGCCACCGGCGTGAACCATCGCGGGAGGATCGGCAGGCCGGCGTCCTTCCAGATCTGCTCCAGGCGATCGCCCGCAAGCTTGACGATCTTCTCGCGGCCGCGGCCGGCGAGTGTCGAGCGATCGGCCCACGGCGTCACCGGGCCTTCGAAACCCGCGGCATTGGCCTGGGCAAGGATCGCCGCGGCATTGATCGCGCCGGTCTCGCCCGGCATGAGCCGCTGCTGATGCGTGAGGCTTGCCCCGGCCGCCTCGCGGGGGGCGTCGGAGAGTCGCACCTCGACGAGTTTGCCGGACGGAATCCTGCCGATGATGTCAGGCGACTCGCCCGTCACGTGCAACGCCCAGGCGTCGACCACGGCACCGACCCGCTCATGGGCCACCGCCACGAGGCCGATCAGGCCTTCGTAGGTGTGGATGAACTGGAACGCCTTGCCCTCACGGGCCTCGGCCTCGGGCTGGATCGTCAGGCCGAGCATGATGCCGCGGGGGGCCAGCAGGTCGCCGATCTCGTGCAGCCGCGTGCGATGCAGTTCGAAGAAGTCCTTGAACGAATGCTCGTCGGAAGCCGGAGCAAGCGTGGCGACGGCACGGAAGGCCTCGGTGGCCTCGGCCAGTTCGAGCCGGGCCGGCAGGGCCTTGAGGTCCTCGGCGAACGTGGCGTCGTCGGCCGTGAGGTGCACGGGCAGTTGGAACATCCCGCTCTTCAGCCGAGCGCTCACCATCAACCGCCGCGCGTGGGCCGCGCCATAGACCTCGGCCTGCTGCTGGAAATCGATGATGTCGATGTCCATGCCGTCGAAGCCGAACGAGAGGGCCAGTTCGATCAGTTCACTGGGACGACCGGAAAGCGGCAGGCCGACGGTGCTGAGGTTGCGGAACATCCGGCGAGAGTCTCCTGGATACGGTGGTGTGCGAAGCCCAGCATTATGCCCGACCGCCCCCCGCACGCAAATATCCCCCTCACTCGGGCCCGTATCTGGCACACCCCACGGCCCCACCCGTCACTCCCCCGTAGGCCCGTCACTCCCCCGTAGGCCCGTCACTCCGTGACGGGCTTAGCCCGTTGCGGAGCAACGGTCCTACAGTTGCCGGCAG
>CAMDDA010000239.1 GCA_945890755.1 Candidatus Kuenenia stuttgartensis | reverse complement strand
CGGGAGAGTTGCCGGGAGAAATAATTCGTCCGGAGCCGACGTTTACCGCGGTGCCGATCGTACCCGTGCCGGAGATCGTGCCCTGCGTGAACGTGAGCGGCGCCGTCAGCGCCGTGCTTGCGTTGTATTGGAAATCAGCACCGAGCCCGTTGATTGTGACGGTGCCGGTGGCCGCGAGTCCGCCCGCGGGCGCGATCTCGAGGCGACCGCCAGTGATCGTCGTGCCGCCGGTGTATGGATTTGAGCCGCTGAGAATCTGCGTGCCGGCACCTGTTTTGGTCAGAGCGATGTTGTTGGTCGTCGGCGAACCGAACGACCCGATGCTGCCGGCGAACGTGTAGGATGTGCCGGAGGCGACATTGATGGTCCACTTTTGGATGTTGGCAGAGCTCTGATCGGTGCTGATTCTCGTGCCGGCGTTTCCGGTCAGGCCGGCGACGGTGAGACCCGAGGCAGCCTGGCTCCGCGTGATCACCTTGCCGCTTTGCAGTTCGAGCACCGTCTGATTCGGCAGCACATTGTCCTTCTCGAGCCAGAGAGCGTTTTGATACCACAAGGCCGAGGTGGAGGACGTGAGATTGACGATGGTCCGCCCGGTGTAGGTGAGCGAGCCGCTGTAGGGCGGACCAACCGTACGGAAAGTGAAATACCCCGCCGCTTGGCCCACGAACTCCACATCCCCTGCTCCGGAGATGGACTGGGCAGTGAACCTGAAGTCGTCGATGTTTCTGCCAAATACGAGCCTGGCCCCGGAAGCGACTGAATAGTTGCCTTCATTGACGTTCGTGGTGGCCGCCGTGGTGCTGCCGTTCTGCAGCGTACCGGCGGAGATGGTTGTCAGGCCGGTGTAGGAGTTGCTCGCTGAGAGTGTGAGCGTGCCGGCGCCGAGTTTCGCCAATCCCCCGGCCCCGCTGACGATCCCGCCGTAGATAAGGTCGTCGCTCCGGTTGAATGTGAGCGCTGCCCCCGCCGAAACCGCTGCATTGCCGCTGATCGATCCTGTCGTGCCTCCGTTGCCGATCTGAACCGCGCCGGCGGAGATTGTCGTGTTGCCAGAATAAGAGTTGCTGCCTGACAGCGTCAGCGTGCCGGAGCCCGACTTCGTGAGGCCGCCGGCGCCCGAGATCGCACCGGAGAGGGTTTGGGACGCGTCGCTCGTGAACGCGAGCGAGCCGGCGGAGATTGACGTGTTGCCCAGATATGAGTTACTGCCTGAAAGCGTGAGCGTCCCCGTGCCTAATTTCGTAAGGCCGCCAACTCCTGCCAGTGGCGCAGCGATCGTGGCATTGAAGCCGTTCGTGTCGATGAAGCCGCCGCCGGCTTGAACGTTCGTCGTGATAAGAGACGCGACCAGGTTCGCTGCCGATCCGGAGACCATGATCGTGCCGCCATTCAAGTTCAAGACACCAGACCCGTTTCGGCGTTGAATGACAGCGGTTGCCAGCGTGCCACCAGTGAGCGTGTATGTGCCCACGCTGGCACCACCTTGTCTGCCGAGATTCACCAGCGGCGCGGTCACCAGGCCACCGGTCTGCGTGAAGTTGGCCTGACCTAATCCTGGTCCTGACTCACCGACCGTGAGCCCAAATGTGCCGAACGCGTCACCGGAAGTCGCTCCCACCGTCAACGTGCCACTGGTCACGGCGACGGAAAAGTTTCCGTTCCAGCCGATCAGCAGGCCGGCCGGCGTCGTGTTCGTGCTGGTGTCATCGATCGTCATCGTGCCGCCGCCCTGGAGCAGGCCAATCTGAGTCGCGGTCTGCGGCGGTTGGACGCTGGAGCCGCTCAGCGTCCAGGGCGCCGTGTTCCACGTGACCGTTGAACCGGTGTTCAGGAGGGGAAATGTGTTCTGAGCATGAGCGACTTCGGGAGCGAGCAGGATCGCGACCGCGGCGAAGCCCACGGCCCGGAATGCCGCCTGCCGCACGACGACCCGACGAATGACCGGATGTCGAATAATAGTCCAAGTCATGAGGCCTTCCTGCTTAAACGGGTCCTTGTGAACCGTAGATCCTCGCGGCGGGCTCATGGGCGAAACTCCCCGCCCACCACACAGAGTACGAAATCCACTTTGTCAGGTCAAACAACTTTTTTCGCCGCTCCGTCATCATCGGACGTTCAAAGAAAGGTCAGCCGCTCCGCCGGACGGGATATCCGCACAAAGAACGCTGGTCAGCGGGTCGCGAACCGCCTCCGGGGCCACCGGCCCGCCACCGGCCGCCGCCAGATCGGGCGGTTGAAGCCAGCAACTCACTCCCACCCGATATCGCCCCGGCATCAGGCCATCGCCCGGCCGCCTGGTCTGGGCGACAAACCGCCCCTCGACGTCGAACTCTGCAAACCCCGCGCGGGTAGGCGAAGGCACACCCGCAGCCCCGCCTGGGGGCTGCTCCTCGGCGGGCACGAACGTGAGCGTGCCGGGCTTCGGCCAGCTGCCGCCATCGAGCGTGATCCGGCCGGCCACTGGCACGAGACCGCGGGAACCAGCCGGTTCACAGCCGGGGACGGCCGCCCACACGAGCAGAACCGCACCGCGTAGCATCGCGGGGAAAACGCCAGCGGCGACACGCGGACACGTCATTGCGGCAAGCCCTTGGGTTCCCGGCCCGCGCGACTGGAGAGGGCCTGATAGGTCGTAAACTCGATCGCGTCGGCAATGAAATGCACTGATCCATCCGCCATCACGAAATGCGCACCGCCCGGGTGCGAGGAGCGAAACGTCATGCAATATTTTGGTGACTCCGTGCGGTTGTACGTGTCAAGCGACCAGTGCTCAAAGTTCGGCGGCAGGCAGGTCGTCGCGATGTTCTGGAAGCCCCAATCCTGCCAGAGGCACTTCGAGCCCAGGCACTCCCCAGCGAGGAACGTGCTGGAAAGACCGTCGGTGATGTGGGCGAGCGTGGCGCTCCAGCCGCTGCGGCTGATCACGCCGCGGACGCACGGCCCCGCGATTCCGCCGTCCGCTGCCGCGCACCCGCCGCTACAGCCAGCTGCTCCGGCGCAATGCCCCCAGCCGGGGTTCCTGCCGACGCCAACCGCATTGTTGTGATCCCCGGAGTTACAGGCGTAATTTGTCCTCGCAATCGCGATGCCGCTCGAATACCAGGAGTCCCCCATGCCTGGGCCCTGCGCCGTGCCCGACGCCTCGTCCGCGCTCGGGCTCACCTGCCGGCCGTTCGGGTCACTCGGGCAGGTGAAGATGTCGAGCGGAATCGCGATCAAGCCGGCATTGGTCGAGACCCCGTCGGCGTTGGGGCGGCCGTCGAGCCCGCTGCGAGCGAGGTCCATCCGGTCAATGATGGTTTGCTGGTCGAGATGCGGCAGGAGCGGCACGAGCCAGCTGCGATGGTTCTCGCCGGCCGGCCCCAGGGCGTTCGGGCCGGTGTGGGTCTGCGAGATAAATGTGCGCTGGATCGGCAGTCGGCCCTGGGACTCATGGTGCGCTTGGGTGGCCAAACCGATCTGCTTGATCTTGTTGCCGCACTGAATCCGACGAGCCGACTCGCGGGCCGACTGTATGGACGGCAAGAGCAGCGCGATCAACAGCCCGATGATGGCGATCACCGCCAGCAACTCAACCAGGGTAAAGGCCGCTGCTCGGCTCCGCGAAAAAACGCCGCAGCCGAGACCGCGGCTATCCATCGCAGAAAAATTTTCCATCACGATCTGTCCCACCCGCCAGGCCTCCGCCACTACGCAATTGCTGGATACGCAATCACTTTGACCGGACAAAGAATACCCGGGGGCTCCTGGCCCTGCAAGGGCGCGATGCGGATTTCCCGCCAGGCAACTGAGTGCGGTATTATCCTGACTTTCCTAACTCGGTCGGCGGTCGCGTCGGACGCGGCCCATGAAGTGCCGGCCAGCAGGACCGTGGGGTGAGTCGAGTCGCATGAAGCCGGTCAAAACTCGCAAACGGATCTCCTCGCGTCGTTCCGCGGAGACCGCCACGCTTGCCGACCCGCTATTTCGGGCCAGCGAACGGTTCGCGCTCGACGAGCGGTCGCCGGTGCCGCTGTATCACCAGGTCCAGCAGATCATCCTCGACCGGATCGCCAAGGCGGGCGAAATCGGGCTCAAAGTTCCGCGGGAGATGGACTTGATCAAGATCTTCAACGTCAGCCGGGCGACGGTGAAGAAGGCAACCGACTCGCTGGCCGCCAAGGGGCTGATCGAGCGGCGGCGGTCGGCCGGCACGCGGATCGTGCGGCTGAACGTGACGGAAGACCTCGGCCGGCTCACGAGCTTCAGCGAGCAAATGGAGAGCCGCAATCTCCGGGCCTCGACGGAGATTCTGGGCGTCGAGCTGCACGTGCCCGACGCTGCGGTGGCAGAGGCCCTCCAGCTCTCGAAGACCGAGAAAACCCTCTGCATCCGCCGGCTTCGCGGCACGAGCGAGGCGTTTCCTGTCGTGCTTTTGCGGTCGGAGATCCCTGCGGCCTTCGGGATCGACCCGCGGGAGGATTTCCATGCGTCGCTCTACGACATCATCGAGACGAAGTATCGGATTCCGATCGAGTGGGCCGACCAGAAGATCCGGGCCGGCCAGGCCACGGCCGCCGAGGCCAAACTCCTACGAATCAAGCCGGGCGACACGGTCCTCGGCATGGAGCGAATCACCTACACGCGGAGCGATCGACCGCTCGAATACGTGAAGGCGATCTACCGCCCCGAGCACTACACGTTCTCGATGCGGCTCAAGCGTTGAAAAACTGTGGGCCAGATCAAAACCCCGCCCGAAAACGCCGCGAATCGCCAATCAATTGACGCATGCAGTGCGTGGATGCATAATGCCATCACGTCATGAGTCAGCTCACTGTTCGAAATATACCCGCGGCGATTGAGGCCAAGCTTCGGTCACTGGCCGAACGATCGGGCCTCAG
>CAMDDA010000238.1 GCA_945890755.1 Candidatus Kuenenia stuttgartensis | reverse complement strand
TCACGTCGTGCGCCGCTGCGAACCCCACGGCGTCGAGCGGCTCTGGTGCCGCGGCGCGGAGGCGGTCGGGCAGGGTGTCGAGCAGCGGGTCTGGTCGCCACGAGTCATGCGAAAGCGCAGTCGAGACCCGGCTCCACTGCGCGAGCCGGTCGAAGACGAGTTCGGCCCCACGGGCCTCGTCGAAGTCGTCGAACCGATCGAGTACGGCGACCGCGCCGGCCAGGAGTTTCTGCCGCGCGGCAGACGTCACGGCCGGCACGGCGGCCCGAGCCGACCCGCCGGATCGTTGAGCCGCCTGGAGAGAGAGATCCGCAGACCGCCGCGTGCCGCAGCCCGCCAGCGCTGCGACAGCGACAGCCACCACGCTCGCCCGGCCGGCCCACGTGGTTCGTGCCGAGGGGCGAACGGCCATCACACGCCGCCTCCGGCGAGGCGGGCCTGGTGAATCCGCAGCACCCGTTCGAGCACGCCCCGCAGGTCGGAGAGCGGCACCATGTTTGGCCCGTCGCTCGGGCTGCGGTCGGGTTCGGGGTGGGTTTCGAAGAACACGCCGTCGATGCCGACGGCCGCCGCCGCCCGGGCGAGCGGTTCGACGAGCGTGCGGTCGCCGCCGGTGGCCTCGCCGAGGCTGGCCGGCTGCTGCACGGAATGCGTCGCATCGAAGATCACAGGCACGCCCAGGGACCGCATCGTGAGCAGGCCGGCGAAGTCGTTCACCAGCCGCCCGTAGCCGAAGAACGTGCCCCGTTCGCAGAGGAGCACGTCGCTGCACCCGCCGGTGAGCAGCTTGGCCACCACGTGCTTCATGTCGCCGGGCGCGACGAACTGCCCCTTCTTGACATTGACCGCCTTGCCGGTGGCGGCGGCCGCCAGGAGCAGGTCGGTCTGGCGGCAGAGGAAGGCCGGAATCTGGAGCATGTCGCAGGCCTGCCCGGCGGCAGTCGCCTGCTCGGGCAGATGCACGTCGGTCGTCACGGGCAGCCCCGTGGCCGACCGCACCCGCTCGAGCACGCCGAGGCCCTCGTCGATCCCGGGGCCGCGAAACGAGGCCCCGCTCGTGCGATTCGCCTTGTCGTAGGAGGCCTTGAACACCACCTGCACGCCGAGGTCTGCCCCGATCGCGGCGAGCGTCTCGGCGATCCGCAGGCACAGTTCCTCGCTCTCGATCACGCACGGCCCGGCGATGACCGTGAGCGGAAACCCGGGACCGCAGCGGTGACGGCCGATGAACGCTGGCAGGCGTGGGTTCACAAGACGGTCTCCAGTGTGACGAGGAACGGTGACGAGCCGCCGCCGCGGCCGATCTGCATAATCATAGCGATGGCCGGCCGCTCCGCGTGCCTTTCCGCCAATCCTCCACAGGCAATCCACCCCGCTCCCATGCTGCACCAGCTGCTGCGACACGCGCTCGAGATCGATCCCGACCGCCCAATTCTCGAGTGCGACGGATCGTGGACCACTGCCGCGGAACTCGAGCGGCTCGCATCGCGACTCGCGTCGGGGCTGGCGGCCATGGGGCTGGAGGAAGGGGATCGGGTGGCCCTGTTGTTGCCAAACAGCCTCGCGGCGATCGCCTGCTACCTCGCCTGCTTCCGGATGCGGCTGGTCATCGTGCCGCTCGACTATCAATACCACCCGCTGCAGATCGGCTACGCGCTCGGTCACAGCGGTGCGGAGATTTTGATCGCGAGCCATGACCGCATGCCGGGCCTGGCAGAGGCCGGAGTGCTCGGATCGGTGCCCCGCGTGGTCGTCGTCGGTGGCGGAGTTCAGACCGGCAACCGTCGCCCGTTCGAATCGTTGCTGGGCGCCGAACGCGCGATCGCCTCCGAGGCTCCGCATGACGACACTCCGGCGGTGATGATCTACACCTCCGGAACGACGTCCCGGCCCAAGGGAGTCGTGCTCTCACACGGGGCCTTGTCCACCGGCCTCCGCAAATATCTCGCGCGGGTCACGCTCACGCCGGACGATGTCGCCCTGATTATGACGTCCGTCTCCCGCCCCCTCGCGCTCCGCTGCCAGGTCCTGCCCACTCTCTGGGTCGGGGGACGCGTGAGTCTGCAGCGAACGTTCACCGTCGAAAACGTCGTCGCCGCCCTGCGTCGGTCGCCCGCCAAGACATTTTTGACGCTCACGCCCGCGGGTCTCGGACAGCTGATGGCGAGTCCCGACTTCCGGGGCTGCGACTTCAGTCACCTTCGGCTCTGCCTCGCCGGCGGCGACCGCGTTCCCACCAGGCTCCTCGAATCGTTCGAGCGGCTGACGGGCGTTGCGGTCACCGAGCAGTGCGGTTCCACGGAGACGGGGCCGTATGCCATGAATCCGCCGTTCGGCCGCAAGAAGCCGGGCTCCATCGGCCCACCCGTGCATGGCGTCCAGGTGGCGGTGGTCAATGACCATGGCGCCGACGTGCCGACCGGGACGGTGGGAGATGTCCGGGTCAGCGGCCCGGGGATCATGGAGGGCTACTGGAACGAGTCGGCCATGACCCGCAAGACCTTGCAGAGAGGCTGGGTGCACACGGGCGACCTGGCGCGATTCGATGAGGACGGCTATCTCTGGTTCGTGGGCCGCAGGAAGGACGTGATCGTCCGCGCGGGGAACAAGGTCGCGCCCCTCGAGGTGGAAGCGGCGCTGTCCGAGCATCCGGCCGTTCTGGAAACCTGCGTGATCGGCGTTCCCGACGCCGCCTGCGGCGAGGTTCCACACGCCTACGTGATCCTGCAGCCAGGGGCCGAAGCCAGCCCGGAGGATCTGCAACGCTTCGTCGCCGCCTGGCTGGCTGCGTTCATGGTGCCCGCCGAGGTGCACCTCGTCGCCGAGATGCCCTTCAAGGGGCCGGGCAAGATCGACCGGGAACTGCTGCGGATGCGGGCCATCACCGCTGCGCTCATCGAACAGGTGCCGTTTTTCAAGCACGCGAACAGCGACTTCCTGCGGGACATCATCCCGCGGCTGGACGCGCGACAATTTGCACCGGGCGACACGCTCGTTCACGAGGGGGACGTCGGCGACGAGATGTATTTCCTGACGAAGGGGCAGGTCGAGGTGCTGCGCGGTGACCCCGTGGAGCGGCTCACGATCCTGCGCGAGGGGTCGTTCTTCGGTGAACTGGCCATCCTCACGGATGCTCCCCGGGCCGCCACGATCCGGGCCCTGACCGACGTCGAGGTCTACGCCCTCCGGCGAGACGGCGTGCTCCAACTCGCCCAGGCCCACGCCGACTTCAATCAGTACCTCGAGGCAGCCGCGTCGGCGTACTCAGACGCCCGCGGGGCGGCCCAAGCCACGTCGTGAGCGAGCCCGCACTGCGGGTGTTCAATTCCGCGCCGCCGGTGTTGCGGAATTGATCGCGCCGGCGCGGCGGCGATTCGACGCGGCAATTGGCAAACGTCCGTGATGCGGCCGCAAGGTGGCCCCCGCCGCTTTCTGGCGGCGTTTGGCACGGCGGATGCAGTCCTGTCTCGCGAGCCGGTGGTCACCGGCTCGGCCCGCCGCATCAGGCGTCGGGCCTCCGACTTGTTCAGAGCCGTGCGGCCGTCATGCCCCTGACCCGCACTGCTTCGGCAGGATGCTCCTGCCGGGTCGGAGGCCCGACGCCTGCTGTTTTTGGATGCCGTTGGTCCCGCCCTCCAGGCCACCCCCTCCCGAGGGCCGAAAAAAGGCCTTCTCTTGACGATGGAGCAGGGCGTGCGCTAGTTTTGCGGGGCTGCGGACGGTGCCCACCGGGGCATCCGAGCCGCCCGTCTCGCCAGCGTAGCTTCAATTGGCAGAGCACCGCATTCGTAATGCGGGGGTTGCGGGTTCGACTCCCGCCGCTGGCTCTCGTGATATGAACTGACGAACTGACCACAGAACCGAACACGAATAACCGCACAGAGGGTGCCCGCTCATGGTTGCCACCGCTACTTCCGACATTCGCGACTTGATCCTCGGCAACGGGCCGTTCGGCCCGGCAGAGGTGAAGGCACTCGTGGAGGCCCTGGGCTCCGAGGCCGCCGCCCATCGCGAACTCAAGTCGGCCGTGCGTGAGCTGGAAGCGAGCCCCGATCGTAGCCCTGCCGCCTCGGTGCGGCTCGGCGTCTGCCAGCGGTTGCTCGGCCGTGCTAAGGATGCGCTCGACACGTTGCGGTCGGGTGACGGCGGCGCACTGGCCCTCTTTCATCAGGGCCTCGCCCATGCGGCAGTGAACGCCCACGACAAGGCGTGCGAGACGCTCACGGCCGCCCGCAAGGCGGGCTACGACGCGGCCACGTGCGTGGCTGCCGCAGCGGAATCGCTCCGGGCGAGCGGCAAGCACGGCGAAGCCCACAAGGAACTCGACGCGATTGCCGGCGAGGCGGCCGACTCTGCCGACTTTTGGGCTGCCAAGGGGGGTCTCCTGGCCGACGCAGGGGCTCCGATTCAGGATGTGGCAGCGGCCTACGAAAAGGCGGTGAGCTGTGATCCGGGCCATCCCGGTGCCCTGTTCGCCCTCGGCGTGATCAACGACCGTCTCGGCAACGACGAAGAAGCTCAGGCCTGCTACGAGAAATCACTGGAGCGATATCCGCCCACGCTCGGCAGCCTCATCAACCTCGGCATCATCTTCGAAGACAAGAACGACTTCACGCGGGCGCAGCAGTGTTACCGCCGGATTCTGGAGGCGATCCCCGATCATCCGCGGGCCCGGCTCTTCATGCGGGATTCATCGGCTGCCGGCGACCTCCAGACGGGCGAGCAGGAAGCGAAGCAGCGGGATCGCATCGACCAGGTGCTGACCCTGCCGGTCAGTGACTTCGAACTCTCCGTGCGCAGCCGCAACTGCCTGCAGAAGATGGGCATCCACACGCTTGGCGACCTCGCCCGGACATCGGAAGAGGAGATTCTTGCCAGCAAGAACTTCGGCGAGACCAGCCTGGTCGAGATCAAGGAGATGCTGGCATCGAAGGGGCTCAGCCTGTGGCAGATGGC
>CAMDDA010000237.1 GCA_945890755.1 Candidatus Kuenenia stuttgartensis | reverse complement strand
GCGGTCGATTCCGCCACCACGCTCGTGCGGGTGCAAAACCCGCTGGCGATCCCGGGCTCGGAAAGCGCGCCGCAGCCCGACATCGCGTGGGTGGCGCTCCGCCGCTACGCCGACCGCCGGCCGCTGCCGGAGGAGGTATCGCTCTTGATCGAGGTGGCCGACACGAGCCTGGAATTCGACACGACCGTGAAGGCCGGCCTCTACGCCGCCGCCGGGATCGCCGACTACTGGGTGGTCGATCTCGTGAGCCGGGCCGTGATCGTGCTCCGCGAGCCGCGGGCGGGCGGTTACGAAAGCCGCTCCACGCACCGCGGCGACCAGCTCGTGCGGCCGCTGGAGGCGCCGCACGCCGCCCTCTCACCGGCCGAGCTCTTCCTCCCGGGCTGACGCCATGCACCGCACGCGGTGCGGCCAACAGGGTGCGCGAGTCGCATTCGCCGGGGGCAGCTTGTTCGGGGTAGGATCAAGCCATGCATCTTCTCCGTGAATCGACCGCCGCCCGACACGCCGCCTGTGAGCGCGAGCGGCTGCTCGTGCGCGAGCGGCTCACGACGGCGCTCGGCCAATTGCTGCCGCGCGGCAGCCGCGTGTGGATCTACGGTTCGCTCATCGAGCCCGCGGGTTTTCGGGAGTGGTCCGACGTCGATCTCGCACTCGAGCGCGATCCGCCGGACATGAGCATCTATCTGCTGGCCAGCCTGCTGGCTGAGCGCTGCGGCCGTCGTGTCGATCTCTGCCTGATCGACGAGACGCGGCTGGCCGACACGATCCGTCGGCGAGGTGAACAATGGACCGTTTAGGGCTCGCCATCCTGGAGCAGGAACTGGCGGCCGACGCCGCGGTCATGGCGGAGGCGGCGCGGCTGGCGGCCGAACGGTTGGCCGATGAACATGCGGGCCGCCTCTCCGCCTGCGGATATGAGCTGAACCGGTTGTACAACGTGCTCGAGAAGAGCTTCGAGCGGCTCTGCGCGGCGTTTGAAAATCACTTCGAGAAAGCGGGCGATTATCACGAGCGACTGCTCGAACGCATGTCGCTGGATCTGCCCGGCATCCGCCCCCGGTTTTTGCCGGTGGAGTACCGCGCACCGGTGCGCGAACTGAAGAGCTTTCGGCATTTCTTCCGGCATGCATACGACCCGATCCTGCGCGCCGACCGCCTGGCGGAGCTCGTGGCTGGAGCGAGCGACGTGTCGGCCGCGTTTCCGGAGTGGCTTGGGCGGTTCTGCGCCGCAATCCGGGTCGAGCTCGAACAGTAGTGCCCTACTTGCCGGGGCCCGGCCGTCCTGATCGTGCCAAAAATCTCATGGCAGCGGGGCTGGGCGGGGCGTAGTGTGTCGGGACATTCCTGCGAGGACGTCTCCACGTGACCGCCTTGTTCGTGACCGCCTTGTTCGTGACCGCCTTGTTCGCGCCGGCCCATCGCTCCCAGCATCGTCGCGCGACGCCACTCTTTTCAGCGTTCGTCGGGCTCGCGTTGGCGGCGTTCATGGCAGCAGCGCGGGCGGAACCGCCGCAGAACGGGCCGGCGACACCGATCCGGGTCGTCGTCTGGGACGAGCGGCAGCCGGAGCAGAAGCAGGCCTACGACACCTTCCTCGGCAACGAGATCGCCGCGCGGCTCACCGGCCGGCCCGGCATCGAGGTGCGATCGGTGGGCCTCGACGACGCCGAGCAGGGACTCGCGCCGGAGATCCTCGACTGGGCCGAGGTGATCGTGTGGTGGAGCCATCGCCGCAATGCGGACGTGCCCCTGGCGAAGGCCCGGCAGATCGCGGAGCGGGTGCGGGCGGGCCGCACGATGTATGTCGGCCTCCACTCAGCCCACTGGGCCCGGCCGTTCACCGAATTGATGGACGAGCGGGCCCGCGAGGACGTGCGTCGGCACTTCGCCGCCGTGCCCGCCGACAAGCTCGTGATCACCGAGGTGCCCGGGCTGCGGACGGTGCCCACCCGCGACGCCCGCTTCACCCCCGCCACCGACGTGGAAAAAAAACCCGACGGCACGGTGGCCGTCACGCTCCACCTGCCGGGCTGCATCTTCCCGGCCTTCCGCAACGACGGCAAGCCGAGCACGGTGAAGGTGCTCGATCGGGCGCATCCGCTCGCCGCCGGCCTGCCGGACGTGTTCACGCTCCCGCAGACCGAAATGTATGACGAGCCGTATCACGTGCCGGAGCCCGACGCCGTCGTCGCCGAGGAGACGTGGGAGGCGGGCGAGCGGTTTCGCAGCGTGATGGCCTGGCGGGTCGGGGAAGGCAAGGTCGTCTACATCCGGCCCGGCCACGAGACGTTTCCCGTCTGGAAAGACGACCGCATGCTGCGGCTTCTTGAAAACGCAATCCGCTGGAGGCGGGCGGCCGAGTAAACTGGTGGCATGCATCCATCGGGCCGTTCCACGTCGCTGACTGCCCGCGGCCTCCGGGCAGTGCTCTGCATCACACTCGCGCACGGCTCGACGGTGCTCGCGGCCGAATCGGGAGCCGCGAAACTCGTCGCCGTGTGCGATGCATCCCATCCCGAAGTCGCCGAGGCGGCGCGACGGCGCGAGGCGGGTGACGATGCCGGGGCGGTTTGGGCGATCGTGGAGGCGGTCGCGAAGCGGTGCGCGGAACTGCCGCCGCAGAAGGGCTACGGCTCCTGGCTGCACGCGCCGGCGAACGCCGACGAACTGCTCGCCGGGCGGCTCACCACCGCCCGCTACGGCGATCCCGCGACGCACTCCACCGTCGCGATCGGCCGGCCCGGCGAGATCGACTTCTTCAAGGCGGCCGACGGCTATCCGCTCACCACCCGCGACATTTCCTCGATGCACTGGGCCAGCAAGCTGGCCGAGGCCTACGCGAAAACCCGCGACCCGAAATACCTGCGGGCCTGGTGCGCGACCTGGGCCGATTTCGCGGCCCACTGGGACGAACAACTCGCGGCCGTGCAGAAAAACCCCGAGATCTGGGGCAAGGGGCCCGACGGCAACCAGAAGCTGTTCGGCATCGGCTGGGTGACCAACACGCTCTACACGGGCTGGCGGCTGCAGGCCATGCGGGAGGGACTCGTCGGCGTCTTGCAGACGGCGACCGCCGCAGGGCAGCTCGATGAGGTCGATGCCGATGCGGTGGCGGCCCTGCTCGTGCGGATCGCCACCCGCGAGGGGCCGCACGCCCGCGGGCTCTTGAAGCGGGCGGAATCGACCACGCCCAACCAGGCCCGCAGCATGGCGATGGAACTGTTTCGCATGGGCTGCCTGTTTCCGGTGTTCAAAGACTCGGCCGCCTGGCGCAGCGAGCCGCTCGACGTCGTCTTGCTCACGAATCTCCCCGACGGCAGCGATCGTGAGCAGTCACTCAATTACTTCAACAACTACCTCAAGGAACTGCCGGGCCAGATTCGCCGCGACGTGCCAGAGGACGAACAGGACCAGGCCCTGCTGACGCGGCTCGAAGGGGCGAGCGCCGATCGCGATCGCTTCCTGCCCTCGATCGCGCGGCCCGACGGCTTTCCGCCGGCCACGGGCACGAGCCCTGTCTGGGCGAAGCATGGCCAGACGCACAAACTCTCGCCCCCCTCGCAGGCTTTCACATCGATTCTCTTTCCCTACGGCGGCTACGCCGTGCAGCGCGACGGCTGGACGCCCGCGAGCCGCTATCTCTTCATGAAGGCGAGCCGGCCGAGCATGGGGCACTGGCGGTCGCAGGATGGCGGCCTGCAGCTGGCAGCCTTCGGCCGCAACCTGCTCGTGAGCCCGATCGGCGAGGTGTATGACGCCCGCGACGGCGCCGGCGGCTGGCGGCTCTACTGGGACTCGGGCGTGAGCCAAAACACGATCGTGGTGGACGGCATGGCCGCCGTGCGCCGCACCGGCGATTATTCACAGTTGGATGCGATGCGCTGGCACACCGGCACGATCGACTTCATGGAGACGGAGATCCGCGGCCCCTACAAGGGGCCTGATTTCCGATGCGATGGCAGAGCGTATGCCGCACGGCGGCTGCGGGGCGAGGTGCCCGACAAGTTCAAGGAGGGGCCGGCCGTGGAAGACGTGGTCCATCGCCGGCAGGTGTGGTTTCTGCGGGCGGCCGGTGTCTGGATCGTGGCCGACCGGGTGACGAGCCGCACCCCGCACGACTTCACGCAAACATGGTGCTTCGGCCCCGAGTATGCCGCCGACGAGGTCGTCGTCGAGCCGGAAACGGGCCGCGGCGGCCGGATCGCGACCGTGCAGCCGGGGGCGCCGAACCTCTCGCTCTTTCAGGTCGGGCCGCCGCGGCTCGCCTATGAGAAGCACACGGGTGTGTACGAAGGGGATCGGATCCTCGGCTGGGTCGGCATCCTCGCAGACCGCGAGAAGTGGACCTACACGCCGGCCGTGAACGTGCATGCCTCGTGGCGAGGAGAGGGCGAGATGCTACTCGTGACACTGCTCGTGCCACACGAGCACGTTGACGGCGGTGTGACGATCGACGAGGTGGTGACCGATGATGCGCATGGCGTCCGCGGCTTCGACGCCACGCTTCGTGACGGCCACCGGCTCTCCTGCCGCATGGCCACGTCGCCCACCGCGCCCACCGCGCCCACAGCGATCGAGGCGCTGGGCGTGCAGGCCCGCGGTTCGAGCCTCGTGGTCCTGCGGGCAGCGGACGGCCGGATCACGGGCACGACCCTCGACGCGGACACGTTCGAGGGCCAGCCGGCCGGCCAGCGGAATTTCGAGTTCGTATTCCCCGGCTTGCACCAGCCGGCTCAGCGCACACCGATCGAGTGCCCGACGGAGTTTCGCTGGTCCGAGTCAGCCACGGGCCTCCGCCCGGCATACGCCCCGGCGCCCGGGCCGTAAACGCGGCCGCCGCGGCTAAAAGCTGAGCATCTGCCGGTAGTCGGCGATCCGGCGGTCGAGGTCGTGCCGACCGATCGCTGCCAGGCGGTCGAGGCTGAAGTCCTCCACCGTGTAGCTCGCCGTGATCACGCCGTAGGCGAG
>CAMDDA010000236.1 GCA_945890755.1 Candidatus Kuenenia stuttgartensis | reverse complement strand
GGTTTCGCCCGCGAGCTGCTCGCCAAGGAGCCGGGCAAGAAGCTCGCGATCGTGAAGGCCGCCTTCAGCGGCACGGGCCTCCGCACCGACTGGAACCCGCACGACTCAGGCGAGGGGGGCAGCTGCTACCGGGCCCTTTTCGACGAGGTGCGGGCGGCACTGCGGGCCGGCCGCGAACAGGGGCTCGTGTTTCGGCCCCGGGCGCTGCTATGGGTGCAGGGGGAGAGCGACGCGACTCCGCAAGACGCAGCAGCCTATGCGGCCAATCTCGAAGCCCTCGTCAAGGCGCTCCGTGGCGACCTGGCCGCCAAGGACATGACAGTGCTGCTGGCAGTGAACACGAAGTTCAAGGCCAACCCCGATCCGAATCCGCTCGTGATGCAGGTCGCGGAGGCACAGAAGCAGGTCGCTGAAACGCTGCCCCGGTGCGACTACGTCGACACCTCCGCGGCGACGGTGGCCAATGCGGCCCACTTCGACGCCGCTGGCACGCTCGACGTGGGCCGCCGCTTCGCCGACGCTCTCATCGCCGCCGAGGCGGGTGGCCCTGCTTCCAAGCCATAGGGTCGTGGTCAGAGCCATGGAGGCTCCAGGCTGGAGCGGCCCAGCGATCCAAGGGAGCTGGAATTTCGGCTGAATTGCTGCCAAAAACGTGAAATTCGCCCATAAATCGCCGGTCGAAGTGGAAAGCGTGGGTATAATTTGCCGTGTATTTTTAACCCGGCAGGTATCCGATGTACCCCCGCGAATTGAGTCTCCCGCTGGGTGAGCAGAGTTGTTTTCTCTTCGGGCCGCGGCAAACGGGAAAAACAACGCTCCTGTCGGCGATTTCCGCACATCGGCCCCGGTTCGACGTCACGCTGCTCGATACCGAGACACTGCTGGCCTACGGCCGCGAACCTGGCCGCTTTCGTCGCGAGGTCGAGCACTGGGTCGAGCGGCATCCGGGCGGCATCGTCGTGGTCGATGAAATTCAGAAACTACCGCCCCTGCTCGACGAGATTCAGTTCCTGCTCGATTCGCTCCGCGGTCGGGTCACGTTCGTCATGACCGGTTCGAGTGCGCGGAAGCTTCGACGCACGTCGGCGAATCTCCTCGGCGGCAGGGCCTGGCCCTACACACTGTTTCCGCTGACGATCCGGGAGTTGGGTCGCGACTTCGATCTCGGCAGCGTCCTGCGATTCGGGTCGCTCCCCCCCGTGATCGGTCGGCCGGAAGGGTT
The DNA here is from genome assembly GCA_945890755.1 of Candidatus Kuenenia stuttgartensis. Lineage (GTDB taxonomy): Bacteria > Planctomycetota > Planctomycetia > Pirellulales > UBA1268 > QWPN01. Next base: position 3,769 of record CAMDDA010000236.1, on the reverse strand, counting down.
TTGCCGCCGGTTCCTCAAGGCCTATGCCCAGACCTATCTCAAAGAAGAAATCCTGCAGGAGGCACTCGTCCGCAACGTGCCGGCATTCAGTCGATTCCTGGAACTGGCGGCCGATCAGAGTGGCGGGCTCGTGAACTACTCCACCTTCGCCGCCGAGACCGGCGTCGCATCGAAGACGATTCGGGAGTATTACCAGGTTCTCGAAGACACGCTGGTGGCTTTTGCCGTGCCACCCTATACCCGCAGTGCCCGCAAGCGCTTGACTCGCCACCCGATCTATCACCTCTTCGATCTGGGCGTCTGCAATGCCCTGGCGGGCCGGCTGGCCGCACAGCCCACCCGCGGCACGTCGGCGTATGGCCGCCTGTTCGAGCAGTTCATCGTCCTCGAGCTGAAGCGGTTGCTCACCTATCGTGAGCTGGATTGGCCGATGTATTACTGGCGGACGGCGCACGGTGCCGAGGTGGACGTTGTGCTGGAGACGGATGGCGGCGTGTGGGCGATCGAGATCAAGAGTGGAGCGACGATCCGGCCGACCGAACTGAGCGGGCTCCGATCGTTTCGCGAAGACCATCCCGATGCCCGCCTCGTCTGTGTCGCCGACATCGATCGGCCTTTCAACGTGGGGGATATCGAGTGTCTTCCCTGGCGCCACTTTTTCGATCAGGTGGCGGGCTGACCAGCGGCACGTCCCCTAGTTCGCCAAGGCCCTGAACCGATCGGGGTAGTGCGGCGCGAACTCTTGCGCGAGCCTGCCGGTTCGGGACTCAATGGTGACGATCCGTCGTCAGCGGACGTCGATGGAGACGGTCACCGGCGCGGCAGGCTTGTCGGGAACGGTGAATTCCGGACCCACGAAACCCTCCGGCACATGGCTGGAGGCGGCGGTCGTGTCGTCGCCGAGGCTTTTCAGGCACCGGACGTTCGCGCGATATCGCCCGGGGAGCAGGCCGTCGCGAGGGTTGTAGCTTCCGGCCCGAAAGGCACCATTGGCGTCACACATCGCGATCCCCGGCCGGGCCTTGATGGTGCTGTCGAGCGGCATGAAGTAGACGGCGCACGAGGCGGGAGGAGGCTTGCCGGCGAACGTGACCCGGCCTGTCACCTGGACGGTGCCGTAGTTGGGCTGGCATCCCGTCGCGAGGAGCAGGCTCGTGATAACGACGCCGCCTGTTGTGAGCCGCCACCGGTTCGCAGCCACGAATGATCCTCTCGGGTCTCAGTAGCTGCCCGAGTCGAGCATGACCGCATCTGCCCAGGTAATGGGCGTGGGCACTCCTGCGGGCCGCCAGACGAGCGGCTGGGCAGACCCGCGGATCGTGCCTAGGGCACACTGCACGCGGTAGTCGATCGTGGCCGAGAGCGTCTTCACGCTGCCGTCGCAGAAGCCCACGTTGACGGCCATCGGGTGGGCGCTCTTGAAGCCCTGGCTTTCGCAGAGTGTCTTGTTGCCGGTGCCGATCGACTTGCTGTTGTTGTAGCCGCCGGAATCACCGTCGAGCTTGTCGGTCAGCGGCATATTGAGCGGAATGTTGAGCGTTGCCACGGGCTGGTTATGGGTGAATACCGAGTTGTATTGCCGCCACGGGTGTGGCAGGGTTTCGCCAATCGCGATCGTGTTGGAAAGGCCGTCGGCGACACGGGCTGTGGGTACACCCCGCCAATTTCTTGCAAAGACGCCTGACACGGTCATCGGGAACGTCGGATGCTCATCGGCAATCGGTTGTGTGCACCATGCCCGATTACTCGTGTCACAGAAGGGGCTTGCCGACTGATAGCATTCAGCCGGCACCGGCCCCATGGATCCTACGTACCACGACGCCATCGTGTTGTTGCGGCCGAATAAGGGCGAGCCCGATCGGGGGTCGCTCGTGCACGCGAACTGAGGGAGCACGATCCGGCCGACTGTCTGCATCGGGGCAGAGTCCGCCTTCTGGGAGAAATCGAGGCGGTCAAAGAGATTTTGTTGATCGAGATGTGGGAGCAGCTGGGTGAGCCAGTTCCAGGGGGAATTCGGCACGCCCCCGGTCAGCGTGCGAATCTCGGAGGTAACGGCCTGCCACTGCGGGAGGTTCGCCGTAAGTGAATAGTCGCAGTAGTAGCAATATGTCGTCGATCCGGGGAACCGCTGGTGCTGACTCACGAACATGTTGAGAGCGACCGCGATGTCACGAACTTTGTTCGTGCAGTTCGCGCGGCGGGCGGACTCGCGGGCCGATTGGACGGCGGGCAGGAGTAGGCCGACGAGCAGGCCGATGATGGCGATCACGGCCAGCAGTTCGACCAGCGTCAGGCCGGATCGGATGGCCCGCGGACGCGTGTTCATGGTGGCTAGCGCTCGACGTGCTGGGGGCGTCGTTGCCGTTGAGCGATGACTCGCCAGGCAAGGAAGAGCACGCCGCAGCCAGCCAAGGCGATGCCGGTCGGCTCGGGAACGGCGATGACGTAATCAAGCACGAGGTTGTTGCCCTGTTGGCTCAACGACCACGTGCCTGTAGCGACCGGGTTGCTCGTAAAGTTCGCCGTGGAAAGTGTCCAGTTATTGGCATCGAAGCCAGAAATTCCGCCCGTTGTCGTCAGGATCGTCCACGAGCGGGAGATGTCGGAGAAGCCGCCGACGTCACCGGCCACATTGCCAGCCGTCAGCGAGGTGATGTCGAGCAGGTATGCCCCAGTCCCGCCTGTCAGGTTCAGCGCCCCGGTGATCGCGATCTGGTCAAAGTCGGTGCCTGCCGTCGTGCCGACGAAGTTGTTCGTCTCCCAGAGATACGTGAACGAGTTCCACGTCTGCGACGTGCCGAATGGCATGATGCCCGGGCTGTTGCCGGGGGAGAGCGTGTCGCCCACGTCATTCAACGTGAGGCCCGCGTTGATCGTGCCCACGCCGCCGAGAGCAGCCCGATTGCCAATGCCGTTTCCGAGCAGACTCGGGGCCACCGTGAGTGCCGTCGAGGCGTTGTAGTCGAAACCCGCCCCGGCGGAGACGGAGATGCCGCTCGTCGTGTTCACGCTGCCGGTCGGACCGACGACGAGCCGGCCCGCGGAGATTGTCGTGGCTCCTGTGTAGGTGTTTACCCCGGTCAAATGCAGGTTGTTGCTGCCCGTTTTGAGCACTCCAATCGCACCCGAGCCCGTGCCATTGCTGTTTGCAATTGCGGTGGAATATTCGAACACGCCTCCGGCGGCGTTCGACGTGTCGAACCCGATGCGACTGCCACTCCTCATCCCATTGTTGGTGATGCTCGTGGAGAGATTGCCGAGCAACGTAGCGACATTGGCTGCGGTGAATTCACCGCCCCCTCCGACATCGAGAATAAGCGACCCGCCATTGCTCACTGTGATGTTGGTCTTGACCCAAGACGCTTCGTTGCCACCGTAGAGCGACACGACTTTCTCCAACTGGAGATTCCCTGACACAGTCGTGGCGCCTGTGTAGGTGTTCGTGCCTGAGAACCGCACGAGTCCCGTGCTCGTGATGTCCACGGCCTGCGGATTCGTGGAGCCGTTCGAAATGCCACCAGTAATGGAGATGATTCCGGTGCCAGCAAAACGCTGGAGGTGTTGGCTGCCTGCTGTGCCGCCATTGATGATGAAGTCGGCCAACATCAGTGTGTTGCCAACACCATTGACGGTCAGAAGGTCTGACGTGTTTCTAGCCCCCGCTGACCCGCGATTGACCGGTGCGTCGGTTCGCAGCGTCGTCCCAATTCCATTGACGTTAACTGTCGTGCTCGAGCCAAAGCCAGGAATGGTCGCCGTGCCGGTGAAC
>CAMDDA010000235.1 GCA_945890755.1 Candidatus Kuenenia stuttgartensis | reverse complement strand
GGCGCTCTGGACGCGGGGAGTTCCCGCGTGGCGGCCACACGCGATTCTGCGGCTCTGGACCCGAGATCTTCACAACTCGTACAGGTGCCGCATCGGACGAGCGGCCCGTCCCGCTCCGCCAGGTCGACGTCCTCGCCGAAATACCGCAGGAGCCTGTATGTCAGGCAACCGCGATCCGCCGCGAAGTCGAGCACCGCCTGCAGCCGCTCGAGATCGCGGGCTTCGCGCACGGCGAAGAGCTCCTGCATCGAGCGAGTGATCGCGTCGAGATCAAGCTGCGCCGGCGCATCCGGCTGCGCGTCGCCGGCCAGCCGGTATCGCTGCCGGCTGCCGCTGGGCTTGAGCTCGATGCTGCCCGAGTCGGAAAGCCAGCCTAGCGCCTTCACGATGCGGTCCCGCGGCTCGCCCAGTTCGGCCGCAACACGATCGGGATCGATCGTGGTCCACTTCGTGCCCCGCTTGCCGCAGTGCAGAAGCTTTCTCAAGAAGGCCTGCCGCTCGGGTGTGTGTCTGCCCAAGAGGGCCGACTCCGGTTCGAGCAGCCGAAACTGATAGCCCGCATAAAACGATCCCAGTGGGCGGATGATCCCGCCCAGCTCCAGATGGGTGAGCACCGTCTCGATCACCAGCGGGCGGATGTCGGTCGCCTGCGCGAGTTCGTAGAGCGAGAGGTTGAACTCGCCCTCCCGCTGCTCGGATCGTCGGCAGGCCTGGGAAGCTCCCGGCGAGACAATCTCGCCCAGCAGATGGCGAAGCGACTCCGGGGTGGGCGTGTCGCCGTAGGTGAAATTCTCGAGCACGATTCGATCGTCGGCACAGGCCAGGAGTTCGCAGTCGGCCGGCTGGCCGTCGCGGCCCGCGCGGCCGGTTTCCTGGGCGTAATTCTCCAGGGTCTTCGGCAGGTTGTAGTGATAGACGCCGCGGATGTCGGCCTTGTCGATCCCCATGCCAAAGGCGATCGTGGCGACGATCGTGTCAACGCGGCCGGTCATGAAGGCATCCTGCGCTGCATGCCGCTGGTCGTCGGGCAGGCCGGCATGGTAAGCAACGGCTTTGAGGCCACTCCTTTGCAGGTGAGTGGCCACCTCCTCTGCCGTCTTCTGGAGCGTCACGTAGACGATCGTCGCCCCCTTCTGCTCTCCCACCCGCGACTGGAGCCGGCTCGTGAGCAGGGCAAGGCGATCACGGCTCGCGCAGGGCGTGACCCGGTAGGAGAGGTTGGGCCGCCGAAACGACGTCTGCACATGGTCGGCCTCGGCAATGCCGAAGGCTCGGCGGATATCGGACGCGACCGCGGGCGTCGCCGTGGCCGTGAGCGCAAGCACGGGGCTGACGCCGAGCTCCTTGGCCACATGCGCCAGCCGAAGATACTCGGGCCGAAAGTTGTGCCCCCACTCCGAGATGCAGTGGGCCTCGTCCACCGCCATCATCGCCACCTTGGTCTGCGCGAGCCGGGCGACGAATTGCTCGCTCGTCAGCCGTTCCGGGGCGATGTAGAGCAGCTTGAGCCTGCCCGTACGGATGCTCTCGTACACGCCCGCCGCCTCGGCCGGCGTGAGCGACGAATCGAGCCGCGCTGCCGCAATGCCGCGAGACTCGAGCGCCTCGACCTGATCCTTCATCAGGGCGATCAACGGCGAGATGACGACCGTCAGGCCGTCCAGCAGCAGGCTGGGCAATTGATAACAGAGCGATTTGCCGGCACCCGTGGGAAAGAGGGCGAGCGCACTTCTGCCTGCCAGCAGCGACTCGATCACCTGCGCCTGCCCAGGGCGGAATGATGTGTGGCCGAACGAGTGATTGAGAACGGACTGCAGGTCGTGGGGCATGGGGGAGGCCTCCGTGGGTGACGCGGCCAATAATATATACGCCTGTACACACTCTGTCAAGTTGTGCATGAAGCCTTTTCTGTTCATTATACTTGCACACTGGTGGACCACCGTGTAGTCTATTGGCATGCTGCTCCGCGAAACATTGGCCGCCGCCCTCTCGACACCGACCGCTGTCGCAGCCCCCGCACGTGAGTTGCGGCGGCATTTCCGGCCTGACTGGAAAGCGAGCGGTTCTGCGCATGCCCTCGTGCTCACGGGTGTTCGCCGGTGCGGGAAGAGCACGCTGCAGGGCCAGATCCGGCGCAGCGCCAAAGGCCGTGCGGTGACCCTCAATCTCGAAGACACGCGGTTGTATGGGATGGGGCCCGAGGATTTTCCGACCCTGCTCTCCATCCTGGAGACGGATCACCCCCGGGCTGCGGTGTATCTCGACGAAGTGCAGGAGGTTCCTGAGTGGCAGAGGCTCGTGCGTGCCCTGCTCGACGCGGGGCGGCGGGTGTGCCTCACCGGGTCGAATGCGAGCCTGCTAGGCCGTGAGATGGGCGCGAAACTCACGGGGCGACATCTGCCCCACGAGGTCTACCCGTTGTCGTTCCGAGAGTTTCTGGAATTCACCTCGCAGAAGGCTGGCCCTCAGTCGCTCGATGACTATCTCACGCGCGGCGGCTTCGCTGCCGCGTTGACCGCCGGACCTGAGCAGGGGCCAGTGCTGCTGCGCGAGCTGCTCCGTGACGTGGTGCACCGGGACATCGTCAGCCGCCATTCGTTGCGGTCGGCGCGGCCGCTGATGACGCTGGCGCTCCACCTGATCGCGCATCTCGGCCAGCCGCTGTCGCTTCAGTCGCTCGCCAAGGGGCTCTCTTTGCCGTCCGTCGCGCACACGGGACGCATGGTTGAGTATCTGCAGGACTCCTGGCTGATGCTCGCGGTGCCGCGGTTCAGCGCATCTTTTAAGCAACGCGTGACCAGTCCGCCGAAGTATTACGCCGTGGACACCGGCCTGGCCGGGGCCAACAGCCCCAACGCCACGCCCGACTTCGGCCGCAAACTGGAAAATGCTGTCCTGCTCACGCTACGACGCCAGGGATCCGAGCCCACGTTCGCCGCGGCCCCACATGCGTGGGAGTGTGATTTCGTCACTGGCGAACGGGCCATCCAGTGCTGTGCGCGTCTGTCGCCCGAGAACCGGAAGCGTGAACTCCGCGGGCTCGTCGCCGCCGCCACGTTGCCCGGCGGCCCACGCAGAGGACGCGAGCTGATCGTCATCACGCTTGACCAAGAGGATGTGTTGATGGAGGAGGGGCTCGCAATCCGCGTCACTCCAGCCTGGAAATGGCTGGATTGACTCATGGGCCATCAGGACGCCGGCCATCCGCCATGTCGGCACCAACCACACTCACTCCAGGCCTCAACAGCAGCCGCCGCCATCCACTCCACACTTCTCCGGAGCAAGGCAGGCGGTGTGCTTGGTGCCGAGGTAGAACAACAGCCCGGCGGGCGTGACCTCCACACCGGCAACCGGATACTGCGAGATCGTTCCCTCCTCGTACTCGACTTCGACCGGCAGGTCGTCGTTTTTCAGCACGGGTAACGCGACGTCCATGATCTGTGCGAGTTTGGTCGTCTGGAGCCGATGATCCGTGTCGTCGGCCACCCAGATCTGAAGCAGGCACGAGGCCAGAGTGCGAATCGTGCCGCCGCAGTCGATGAAGTCCTTCTGAAGACGCCCCACTTCGGTGATGTGGTAGTGCTCCGGAACGAATCCCTTGTCCGGCAACATCCAATGCATCTTCGCCCCGGGATGGGCGGCCAGAACCGCCCGAAACTCTGCAACTGTCATCGACACCCTTTCAGTGAGAGCCATCGAGCGACGAGAGCAACGCCAGCACCTTCTTCTCGATCAAGTCCCGCACGCCCCGAAACTCCACGGGCGACATCTCTCGGGGATCCGGGATCTGCCAATCCTCGCGCCGACCGGCGAGTACGAGCGGACATTCATCACCGCAGCCCATCGTGACGGCCACGTCCACGGCCCGACCGTTGAATTCCGCCAAGCCCTTGGACGAGTGCGCAGTCAGGTCGTACCCCAATTCCTTCATCGCCTCGACAGCCTTGGGATTGATACGCCCCGATGGGCGTGAGCCGGCGCTGGCAGCCTCCACCCCGTGTCCGCCATGCATCCGGGCGAAGGCCTCGGCCATTTGGCTGCGATTCGAGTTCTCGACACAGACGAACAAAATGGTCTTCATGAGCATTCCCCGGTATCGCCCGAACTGCAAGATGGTGACGAATGAATGCAACGGTACAGCGGCACGCTTGCCAGCGCCCCGGCAATCGGAGCGACGATGTAGATCCACACGTGCTCGACGTGCATCATAACGGCCGCCGGAGCCAAGGAACGTGCGGGGTTCATCGACGCCCCGCTGATCGGTCCGGCAAACAATGCTTCCAAGCCGATGACCCCGCCGATGACGATGCCCGCCAGCAGTTTTTCCTCGCTGCCTCCACAGGACATGCTGAGAATCACGAACATGAGGATCAGTGTCAGCAGAAATTCGAGACCGAACGACTGCAGATCACCCCCGGCGGGGATCGTCGCCCCCAGCGTCCTGCTATCTGGAAACAACATGCGCAGCGTGCCGCTCGCCAGCAAGGCCCCGACGCACTGGCTGCCGATATAAGGCAGGACCAAAAACCGCTCGCACCGTCCGGCGGCACACAGCCCGAGCGTCACCGCCGGGTTGATGTGGCATCCAGAGGTTTTTCCAAGGGCATACACCAATGCCATCACCACCAATCCGAACGTGAGCGCCACGCCCACATGCGTGACACCGCCGCCAGTCACCTCGTTGACGACCGCCGCCCCGGTTCCGGCAAACACAAGACAGAACGTGCCGAATGCTTCCGCACACAGACGGCGCGACAGGGTGGGCTGGTTGATCATGTGCCGAGATTTCGTCTCGTAGCCTCTGCGGTCAGGCACAAGCCCTGATCGAGCAGAGATCGGACACACAGGTCCACGACTCGGTAATGGAGTTCACGCCGGCGCGGATAAGCCCAAGCCTGCACTGCGGTTGAGGTAGCTTATTGGCCAAGCCGAAAGACTACACCAAGAAGGGTCGACCCGCGGCCACCGCCACGCCGGCGTTCATCCATACCATCCGGGCAGAAGAAGCGGGCAGAACAAGAAGGA
>CAMDDA010000234.1 GCA_945890755.1 Candidatus Kuenenia stuttgartensis | reverse complement strand
CTCCGGAGGGGCCGGAGATGACGACGAGTTTGCCCGGGAGGACGTCCATCCCGAAGTTGTACCGCAGTCCGTAGCCGGTTGAAAAGCGGTGGGGCAACGGACGCCGTCGACGCATCCGTGTCGGGATCGGGATCCCCCGGCTGGCGCCTGGGGGCTTGGATGCGTCAATACAAGCCCTGAGCGCGAGCGAGGGGACAAGCCGCGGCCGGGTTATTCGAGGTTCTGAACCTGCTCGCGGAGCCGCTCGATCCGGGTCTTGATCTCGACGACCGCGTGGGCGATCTCCGCGTCGAAGGCCTTCGAGGCGATCGTGTTGGCCTCGCGGCCGAGTTCCTGAGAGAGAAAATCGAGAGACCGGCCCGGTGCCTCAGTGCCCAAGAGGTGAGCGAACTGGGCGAGGTGGCTGTCGAGCCGGACGAGTTCTTCGGCGATGTCGGTGCGGTCGGCGATGAGGGCGATTTCGCGGGCGACGTCGGCCGCTGCCAGCGGCACACCCTGCGGCTCGAGCAGTTTGGCCACCCGTTCCACGAGCCGGGACCTGTGGGCCTCGACCATCTGTGGCACGCGGCCTCTGATCGTGCCGGCGAGGCCGGTGATCTCGCCACATGTCGCCTGGAGATCGGCGGCGAGGGCTTCACCTTCTCGACGCCGCATTTCGTCGAGCCGATCGAGCGCGGCGTCGAGGGCCCGTGCAACGAGGGGCCAGGCCCGCTCGGCGGCGTCACTGTCGGGAGCAGCCTCGACGAGCACCCCCGGAAGCCCAATAAAACTCTCGATCGTGTGTGGCGCGGGCAGGTCGCGCGAGAGACAGAAGTCAGCAGCGGCGTCGAGGTAGGAGGCGAGTTGCACGCCGTCGAGCCGGCGGCCAGCCGGGGCCGCCGGGCCGGCGACATCGAGCGACATGTGCACGCCGCCGCGGCGAACCCGCCTGCGGACGGCAGCTTCGGCCCGCCCCTCGAGGGCTGCGAAGCCGTCGCGACAGCGAAACGCGAACTTGAAGTGGCGATTATTGACGCACCGCAGTTCCACGCGGCAGGTGTTGTCGCCGTCGGTGGCGACGCCATCGCCACAGCCGGTCATGCTCATCGCCATGGTGCGTGCTGCGGCTACTTGGCCGCGGGCTCGGGAGGCGCCGGCGGGGCATCCGCCGGCGGATTGGCCGATGCAGCTGGCTCCGCAGCCGGCTGGGCGGCCGGAGTGGCGTCGGGGGCAGCCTCGGACTTCTGCTCGACTGGGGCGGTCTCAGCGGCCGGAGCCGGCTCAGCGGGCTTGGCCTCAGGAGCCGGGGCTGCCGAGTCAGGGGCCTGCGGCACGCCGCCGCCGGGCGGGGCCGATTGGGTTTGCGGGGCCACTGCCTGCGGGGCGGCCGTGCCGAGCGAACTGCTGAAGAGCGACTGCTGCCGGCCGAGCACGTTGATGGAGAGGATACAGAGGCCGATCCAGAAGGCCGCCACGCCCACGGTGATCTTCGTGAAGATGTCGCCCGCCTTCGTGCCAAAGGCGCTCTGGCCGCCCATGCCGCCGAGGGCACCGGTCAGGCCACCGCCACGGCCCCGCTGAATCAACACGAGCAGGATGAGGAACAGCGACGTGAGCGCGAGGGTGAAACCGAGGAAGAAGCGGATCAGCGGGATCATGAACGGGATCAACTCCGAAGTATGTGGTGTGGATAGCTTATCGCAGCCGGCGGGAGCGGCCTACCCCGGCTTGCGCCACCGCCATACAAGCCCTGAGCGCGAGCGAGGGGAACCCGCCGCCGTGGGCGATCCCCCGGCTTGCGCCTGGGGGCTTCCATGCACGCCCATACAAGCCCTGAGCGCGAGCGAGGGGAACCGGAGACGGCAACGGGCCTACGCGAATGCCTTGGCGATTCCGAGGAAATCATCGGCCTTCAGACTGGCGCCGCCCACGAGGGCGCCGTCGATATCGGGCTGGGCCGCGAGGTCGGCGGCGTTGTCCGGCTTCACGCTGCCGCCGTACTGGAGTCGTACCTTAGCGGCCACGGCGGGCGACGACAGTTCGGCGAGCAGCCGGCGGATCAGGGCATGCACTTCCTGGGCCTGCTGCGGCGTGGCCACCTTGCCGGTGCCGATCGCCCACACAGGCTCATAGGCGATCACGATTTTCTCGACATCGGCCGGCGACAGCCCGGCGAGCGACCCGTTGACCTGCGTGGTCACCACGGCCTCGGTGCGATTGCCCTCCCGCTCCTCGAGCGTCTCGCCCACACACACGATCGGCGTGAGCCCCGCCGCGAGGGCGGCCTTCGTCTTGGCGTTCACGATCGCGTCGGTCTCGCCGAAGAGCGTCCGCCGCTCCGAGTGGCCCAGGATCACGTAGCGGCAGCCGAGATCGACGAGCATCGGCGGCGCCACCTCGCCCGTGAACGCGCCGCTGGCTTTGTCGTGCATGTTCTGGCCGCCGAGGGCGACGTCGGACTTCGCAGCCGCGAGGGCCGTGCCCACGGTTTCCGCATACAGAGCAGGGGGGCAGAGGACGAGTTCGACCGCCGCTGCCTCGCCACGCCGGGCCGCGATCGCCGCCGTAAGCTCGCGGGCCTTCGCGCGATCGAGGTTCATCTTCCAATTACCGGCGACGATTGCAGTGCGTGACATCGAAACACTCCTGGGGATGAGAATGAAAGATCAGCCCACGGCGGCGGCCAGGGCGTAGGAACCGAGGATCACGACGCGTGTGCACCGCTTTTCGAGGGCGGCGATGGCCCGGCGGACGCGGAGGTCGTCGCGGTGGCCCTCGAGTTCGACGAAGAAGATGTAGCCGCGTTCTTCGCCGGGTAGCGGGAAGGACTCGATCCACGTGAGGTTGAGCTTTTGCTTCTTCGGGATCGAGAGGGCATCGGCCAGGCCGCCCGGCCTGTGCTCGATCTCGAACATCAGGGCGGTCTTGTCCTTGCCCGTCCGCTTGGCGTCGGCATGGCCGATGACGGCGAAGCGGGTGGTGTTGCCTGCCACGTCTTCGATGTTCTCGGCGAGCACGTCGAGCCCGTAGTGCACGCCCGCCTGCCGGCTGGCGATGGCGGCGGCGTGGGGCGTTCTGGCGGCGGTTTCGGCGGCGGCGCTCGTGCTCGTCACCTCCATGAGTCGGGCCGACGGCAGATGGCGGGCCAGCCAGTTGCGACACTGCGAGAGGGCCTGCGGCCGACTGTAAACCTCCCTGATCGCCGAGCGGTCGCAGGCGGCCAGGAGATTGTGATGGATCCGCAGCGGCACCTCGGCGCAGATTTTGACGGGCAGCCGGGCGAAGTTGTCGAGCGTGTCGGCGATCCGGCCATCGGTCGAGTTTTCGAGCGGCACCACGCCGTAGTGGGAGTGGCCGGCGTGTACCTCCTCGAAGGCGGCCGAGATACTTGCCACGGGCACGAAGTCGACGGCGTTGCCGAAGCGATGCAGGGCGGCGAGGTGGCTGTAGGTCCAGGCGGGGCCGAGATGGGCGACGCGGAGATGCTGCTCGATCGCGCGGGAGCCCGAGATCAACTCGCGATAGATCGCCTTGAGGCTGTCGTTGGAAAGCGGGCCGGCATTGGATCCCGTCACCCGCTCGAGCACCATCTCCTCACGGGCCGGGTCGTAGGTGGCCTGGCCGGCAGAACTCTTGAGATGCCCGATCTCCCGGGCCACCTCGGCCCGCCGGTTCATCAGGGCGACGAGGTCACGGTCAATGGCGTCGATCTGGCCGCGCAGGCTCGCCAGGCCGCCGTCCTTGCCACCTCCGGCGGCTCCCTTCGCAGGCTTCGATTCCGGTGACGATTTTGCCATGGCTTCCTTCGCGAGCGGCCAAAATGGCAGCCTCGGGGCCGCCGCCGGAATGTCCCGGGCCGCAGGCCTCAACTGTACCCGGAACATCCCGGCCGTAAATACGCCTAAAACCCGGCTCGCGAGGCTCTTTCCCACGGCTGGCACGGGCTTTGCATCCCTTCCAGACCAACGCCAAACGAAACATTTCTGACACCGGACCTCGGCGGCAGACAAAGCAGCAGAACACCAGAAGAGAGGAACCCAATCACATGGCAACCAAGCAGGGCGAGAAGATCATCGGCATCGACCTCGGTACCACGAACTCCGTGGTCGCGGTGATGGAGGGCAAGGAGCCCAAGGTGATCGCGAACAAGGAGGGCAATCGCCTCACGCCGAGCGTGGTCGCCTTCAACGACAAGGGTGAAACGCTCGTCGGCGACATCGCCAGGCGGCAGGCCGTCACGAACCCGAGGCGGACGGTCTACTCGATCAAGCGATTCTTGGGCCGGCGGCACGACGAGGTGGCCAACGAAGAGAAGATGGTGCCCTACGAGGTCGTGGGCGGCCCGCAGGACTACGTGAAGGTGAAGGCGGGCGACAAGGAGTTCACGCCGCCGGAGATTTCGGCCAAGGTGCTCCGTTCGCTCAAGGAGTCGGCCGAGGCCTACCTGGGCCACAAGGTCAACAAGGCGGTGATCACCGTCCCGGCCTACTTCAACGACGCCCAGCGCCAGGCCACCAAGGACGCCGGCCAGATTGCCGGCCTGGAGGTGATGCGGATCGTCAACGAGCCGACGGCCGCGGCCCTCGCCTACGGCCTCGAAAAGAAGAAGGACGAGAAGATCGTCGTGTTCGACCTCGGCGGCGGCACGTTCGACGTGTCGGTGCTCGACGTCTCGAAGGACGGCGTGTTCCAGGTGGTCAGCACCAACGGCGACACGCACCTCGGCGGTGACGACTTCGATCAGTCGCTGATCAACCACGTGGCCGACCAGTTCCAGAAGGAGCAGGGGATCGACCTGCGGAAGGACGCGATGGCGATGCAGCGGCTCCAGGAGGCCTGCGAGAAGGCCAAGAAGGAGCTCTCATCCGCCCAGAGTTCCGACATCAACCTGCCCTGCATCACGGCCGACGCGTCGGGGCCGAAGCACCTGCAAATGTCGATCACCCGGGCGCAGTTCGAGCAGATGTGCGACCATCTCGTCGAGCGGTGCCGTGGCCCCGTGCTCCAGGCCCTCAAGGACGCGAAGCTCGATCCAAAGGAAATCGACGAGGTCGTCCTCGTG
>CAMDDA010000233.1 GCA_945890755.1 Candidatus Kuenenia stuttgartensis | reverse complement strand
GCGAGGTCGATGATGGTGGAGCTCCTGGAGAACGGCAAGGACGTCGTCACGGCCAACAAGGCGCTGCTCGCCGAGCATGGGCCGGAACTGTTCGAGTTGGCGCGGAAGACGGGGCGGTCGATCGCGTTCGAAGCGGCCGTCGCAGGCGGGATTCCGATCGTGGCCGCGATCGGCGAGTGCCTGGCCGCCAACCGGATCGAGAGCATCCGTGGCATCCTCAACGGCACGAGCAACTTCATCCTTTCGAAGATGGAGGAAGACGGCGCCGATTACGCCGACGTGCTCAAGCTCGCCCAGGCCAAGGGCTTTGCCGAGGCCGATCCGGCGATGGACGTGGACGGCACCGACGCCACCCAGAAACTCGCGATCCTCGCCCACCTCGCGTTTGGCGTCTGGGTGCCGTGGGCCGAGATTCCGCGGACCGGCATCGAAGGCATCGATCAAGGGTTGATGACCTACGCCTCCGAACTCGGCTATCGGATTCGGCTGGTCGCGCGGGCCAGCCGCAGTGACGGCGAACTCGCCATGAAGGTGGCCCCCGCGCTCGTAAGGATGGGCACGCCACTGGCCGAAACCCGCGGCGCATACAACGCCGTGAGCCTCGTCGGCGATGCCGTGGGCCGGATGTTCTTTCATGGCCTGGGCGCCGGGCAGATGCCCACCGCCTCCGCCGTCGTCGCCGACATCATCGACACGGTCGTCGGCCGGGCCGCCATCACGTTTCGCACCACGGGCGTGCTCGATGCCGAGAGCCCGGCGGCCCGGATCGGCGCGGCCGACCTGCAGGAGCGGCATTTCCTCCGGGTGACGGCCAGCGACCGCCCCGGCGTGCTCTCCCGGATCACCGGCATCCTCGGTGAGCATCGGATCTCGATCGCGTCGGTCATCCAGCACGAGCCCTCGGAGGCCGCCGGCGGCGCCGTGCCGCTGGTCATCATGACCCACGCCTGCGGCTCGACGTCCATCGCGAAGGCGATCGCCCACATCGACGCCTCCGACGTGGTCTCCGCCCCGAGCGTCTGCCTCAGCGTCCTCGAAGAGTGAGCACCATGAAATACGTCGTCATCATTCCCGACGGCGCAGCCGACGCACCGCAGCCGACGCTCGGCGGCAAGACGCCCTTCCAGGCGGCCCGCACGCCCGCGCTCGACGCCCTTGCCGCACGCGGCCGCGTGGGCGAGACGAATCACGTACCCGATGCCCTGCCGCCCGGCTCCGAAGTAGCCTGTATGAGCCTGATGGGCTACGACCCGCTGGTCTATTTCACGGGGCGGGCGCCGCTCGAGGCCGCCGCGCAGGGCATCGCGCTCGGGCCCCACGACTGGGCCGTCCGCTGCAACCTCGTGACGATCGCGAACCAGACGATGGAGGACTTCACGGCGGGGCACGTCTTGACCGAGGAGGCGACGGTGCTTCTGCAGGCGGCCCAGCAGGGGCTCGCAGCCGACTTCCCCGATCTGGCGGCCGCCTGGCAGTTCATGCCGGGGGTGAGCTACCGCAACCTGCTCATCTATCGTGGAATCGGCGCCGCCGCCCCCTTCGACGGCACACTTCGGGCCACGCCGCCGCACGACCTCATGGATCAGTCGGTCGCCGACGCCTTTCCGCGGGGTACGGGCAGCCGGCTGCTCGCCGAGATCATGTCGCGAAGTGCCGCCTGGCTGGAGGGGCATCAGGTCAACAAGGCGCGGATCGCCGCCGGCAAGCGGCCCGCCACGCACGTCTGGCTCTGGGGCGTGGGCAAGGCGCCGGCGATGGAGACGTTCTCCGCGAAGTATGGCCGCAGCGGCACGATGATCACGGCCGTCGACCTGCTTCGTGGCCTGGCGGCGCTCGCGGGCTGGAAGCGGCTCGAGGTGCCCGGGGCCACCGGCTATCTCGACACCGACTACGCCGCCAAGGGCCGCTATGCCATCGACGAGCTCTCGCGGAGCGACCTCGTGTGCGTGCACGTGGAGGCCCCCGACGAGGCCAGCCACCAGGGCGACGCCGCCGAGAAGGTGAAGGCGATCGAGGAGATCGACGCCAAGATCGTGGGGCCGATCGCGGCCCATCTCGAGGCGCAGGGACCGCACCGGATCCTGGTCTGCCCCGATCACCCGACGTTCATCTCCACCAAGACACATTCCCGCGGCGGCGTCCCCTTCGTGATGGCAGGGCAGGGAGTCGCACACTCCGGACAACGGACCTACGACGAAGTCGCGGCCGCGGCGGCCGGCGACCCGATCCTGCCCGGCTGGAAACTCATGGGCACCTTTCTCGGAGGCTGACGGCGACGATGGCACTGGTCGTTCAAAAATTCGGCGGCACCAGCGTGGCCGACGCGGTGAAGATCAAGGCTGCGGCCGCCAAGGCGATCGCGCGGCATGCGGCGGGCGATAAGGTCGTCGTCGTGGTGAGCGCGATGGGCCATCAGACCGACATCCTGGTCGATCTTGCCAAGCAGATCACCGACCGCCCGAGCGCCCGCGAGATGGACATGCTCCTCTCCACGGGCGAGCAGGTGAGCGTGGCGCTGTTCGCGATGGCGATCCAGGCGGCCGGCCACAAGGCGGTGAGCCTCACCGGCGCCCAGATCGGCATCCGCACCGACTCCACCCACACGAAGGCCCGCATCCGCTCGATCTCGACCGACCATGTCAATTCGCTGCTCGACTCGGGCGCGATCGTGATCGCCGCCGGCTTCCAGGGAATCGACCAGAACGGCAACATTACGACACTCGGCCGCGGCGGCTCCGACACGACGGCCGTCGCCCTGGCGGCGGTGCTCGGCGCCGACGTGTGCGAGATCTACACCGACGTGGACGGCGTCTACACGACCGACCCGCGGGTGCTCCCCGAGGCCCGTCGGCTGCCGTCGATCAGCTACGACGAGATGCTCGAACTGGCGAGCCTCGGCGCCGGCGTCATGCACTCGCGGTCGATCGAATTCGCCAAGAAGTTCGGCGTGAAGGTGCTCGTGCGGTCGAGCTTCAAGGACGTCCCCGGCACGCTGATCCTCGCCGCCGACGAGGCCACCGCCCGGGCCGCCAGCGGCGTGGCACTCGCCAAGGACGAGGCCCGGATCACGCTCGAAAATGTGCCCGACCAGCCCGGCTCGAGCCACGCGCTCTTCTCCGAACTGGCCGCCTCCGGCATCGCGGTCGACATGATCGTGCAGAACGTGGGGCAGGGGGGCCGGGCCGACATCTCGTTCACCGTGCCGGAGGACGACCTCGCGGAGGCGCTCGAGCGGGCCGAGGCGGTGGCAAAACAGATCGGCGCCGAGGGCGTGTCGCACGACCACAACGTGGCCAAGGTGTCGGTGGTGGGCGTGGGCATGGCCCGCGCCGAGGGCGTGGCCGGCCGCATGTTCACCGCGCTGGCCCACGAGAAGATCAACGTCCACATGATCACGACGAGCGAGATCAAGATCTCGGCGCTCGTCGATCGCAAGGACGGCCCCGCCGCGGTGAAGGCGGTGCACAAGGCGTTTGGCCTCGATGTCGCCGCGGCCGAACCGGCACACGCCGCGGCCGGCGGGCCGCTCACGAAGTCGAGCCCGCTGGAAGTCGTGCGGCGGCTGGAGGGGATGGAGGATCTCGCGATCGAAGATTGCCTGCTCGATTCGTCGCAGGCGCTCGTCACGTTCACGGATCTGCCCGACACACCGGGCGTGGCGGCGCAGGTATTCGAGGAGCTGGGCAAGGCCGGCCTCAACGTCGACATGATCGTGCAGAGCCATCCCCGCAACGGATTGGCGGAGATTTCGTTCACCGTGCCGGCGGCGAGCCGTGATGCGGCGACGGCAGCGGCCAAGAAGATCGCCGCGGCCCGCGGGGCGAAGGTGGCCGACGTGCCACACGTGGCGAAGCTCTCGATTACGGGCGTGGGCATCCGCAGCCATGCGGGTGTGGCCGACCGGCTCTTCAAGCCGCTCGCGGATGAGGGAATCAACATCGACCTCGTGAGCACGAGCGAGGTGCGGCTCAACGTGATCGTCGCAGCCGATCACGGCCAGAAGTCGCTCGCCGTGCTGCGCAAGGCGTTCGGGGTGTAGCGACTGTCACGTTCCGTAGGCCCGTCACTCCGTGACGGGCCGCCCGTTGCGGAGCAACGGGCCTACGGGCGCAGCCCCGAATTTGCAATCGGCCACCCCCTAATTAGCGTTGCCCGAATCCCGGGAGGCGCATCACGAGCTGGCCGGGATGGGCTGGCGGATGTCCCGGCGGTCCCCCTCCTCGTGTTTTCGGAGACTGCACATGGTTCGGATGCTCGCGTGGTCGATGCTTTCCCTGGCGGTGTTCATGGCGTCGGCCGGCGACTGCCTCGCCAAGGGGCTCTTTTCCCGGCCTGCCCAGGGCAACCTGGCCTCTTTCAATCGGTCCGGCGGCGGCCTGTTCGCCCGCCTCAACAAGCCGCTGGTGCCCGGCATGCCGGTGGCTCCCGGCCTGCCGACGGCCAGCCCGCTCGGCCTGATCGCGCCGCGGCTCAGCAATGCCGTGTCGATCTTCCAATTCGGTGGCATGCGGACGCAGGCCGGCCGGCTCGCCGCCCTCGGCGTGCTTTCGCCCCGGATCAGCCCGGTGGTGGCGATGGTTCGGAAGCCACCAGTCACGCGGCAGGCCAAACTGATGTACGGCCTCACGATCCTGTCGCCGCGGGCGGCCGTGCTCGTGGGCATGCTCCAGGGCTTCCGCAGCATGCCGGCTGCCTTCGCTGGCCGTGCCCCGGCTCTCGTGCGCTGACCTCCGCACGCGTGGTGCCAGGCCACGGACGGCCTGGCCCGCGAGGCGTTACCACGAAAAGGTGCCAGCCACCAAAACTGGGCAAGCTGGCATCTTCTCCAGATTTGGTGGCTGTCACCTTTTTACCCCGACGGCGTGCCCCGCGGCCTGAACCCCGCCCGCTGAGGGCCGCGGGAAGAAAAAGGTGCCATTCGTGCCAGCCACCAAAATTTAGGGCTATTTTCTCGCGCCTGCCGTGTCCACGGGATCCGAGCCGATCCGACGGGCACGGATGAAGGTTCCGCCGTTCTTCACGAACGTATCCCGCGCCCCGTCGTTGCCGATGACCACCCAGTAGTCGATGTCGGCAACGCCGAGA
>CAMDDA010000232.1 GCA_945890755.1 Candidatus Kuenenia stuttgartensis | reverse complement strand
GGGGATGAACCGGCCCCCTTCGCCGAGCGCCTCGGCCGGCACGTCGGGGCTCGCCTTGCCATCGAGGCCGTCGGCATTCGGCTCGAGCCCGAGCGACACGCCCGTGAACTGCGGATACGACTCGAGCACGTCGCGAGCCAGCCGGACCGCATCGGCCCGGCGACCGAGCAGGCCGCTTTCCATGGCCATCGCCAGGCCGCGGGCTACCGTCACCGCCTCGCGGGTATCGCGATCGATCCCGGCGGCGATCGCCTTCACGCGGTCGCGGAGAATCTCCTCGCCGAACGAGAGCAAGAGGCTCCGCATCCGCAGGAAGTTGGCCGCCAGCACGGCAGCCAGGATCACGGCCGCCGGCAGGATGCCCAGCAGCAACAGGCGAGACCGGATTCCAAGCGGTGGAAGCTTCATGATCAAAACCATAGGTTACCCTCGCTGTGTGCCGGGCCCGGCCCCACGGCGAAAAACCGTTCCAGGCCGTATAACCGGTTGCTTCCGGCCCCGCCCCGACCCCATCATCCAGCCCCGCCGAGCCTTCCTGACCATGTGGCAGTTCCAGAACCACGACGCGCTCCTGTTCGACTGCGACGGCACGCTCGCCGACACGATGCCGGCCCACTACCTGGCCTGGCTCGAGGTGACGAACCCGCACGGCATCGAATTCGACGAGGACCACTTCTATTCGCTCGGCGGCCGACCCACCCGCGACATCGTGGCCACGCTCTTCGCCCAGGCGGGCGTCGCGGTTGATGTCGAGCACGCGGCGACGGTGAAGGAGCGGTCGTTTCTCGATCAGCTCGCGGAAGTGCTGCCGATCGATCCGGTCGTGGACGTGGTGCGGCGGTCACGGGGCCGGGTGCCGATGGCCGTGGTGACCGGCGGCTATCACGACGTGGTGGCGAAGATCCTCGCCCACATCGGCCTCACGGGCTCGTTCGACACGATCGTGGCCAGCGAAGACACGGCCCGCCACAAGCCCGACCCCGATCCGTTTCTGGAGGCCGCCCGCCGGCTCGGGGCCCGGCCCGAGCGATGCGTCGTGTGGGAAGACAGCGACCTCGGCATCGAGGCCGCCCGCCGCGCGGGCATGGAGTGGATCGACGTCCGCCCGTTTCACTCGCCACGGAGGGTCACAGGCCGATGACCGCCGCCGTCACGCTCGCCGACATCCGCGCGGCCCACGACCGCATCCGCTCCGGCATCTATCGCTCGCCGTGCCCGCCGAGCGTGCCGCTCTCCGAACTGACGGGGGCCGAGGTTTTCTGCAAGCTCGACCTCCTCCAGCGGACCGGCAGCTTCAAGGAGCGGGGCGCCCGAAACGCGCTGCTCCTGCTCGACGACGCGCAGAAGGCCCGGGGCGTCGTGGCCGCCTCGGCCGGCAATCATGCGCTCGGCCTCGCCTACCACGGCAAACTGCTCGGCGTGCCCGTGACCGTCGTGATGCCGCGATTCGCGCCGCTCGTGAAGGTGGCCACGTGCCGCCGGCTCGGGGCCCGCGTGATTCTCGAGGGCGACACGTTCGATGACGCCCGCCGGCTTTCGCTCGAATTGGCGGAGCGAGAAGGGCTCAATCGCGTGCATGGCTTCGACGATCCGCGGGTGATCGCGGGGCAGGGCACCATGGCACTCGAGATCCTGGAGGAGGTGCCCGACGTCGATGCGATCGTCGTGCCCACCGGTGGAGCGGGGCTGCTCGCGGGCGTGGGGATCGCCGCGAAGGCCTTGCGGCCCGAGATCCGCATCATCGCGGTCGAGCCGACGGCCGCCCCGAGCTTCGGCGCGTCGCTCGCGGCGGGCCGCCCCGTGCAGGTGCCGATCCGGCCCACGCTGGCCGACGGGCTCGCGGTTGGACGCGTCGGCGATCTGTCGTTTGCGCTGTCGGCGCCGCTCGTCGATCGCGTGATCACCGTCGGCGAAGATGCCCTCTCGCTCGCGGTGCTGCGGCTGCTCGAGTTGGAGAAGACGGTCGTTGAGGGGGCAGGTGCGGCGGCGCTCGCCGGACTGCTCGACGACGGCTGCCGCGATCTCCGCGGAAAGCGAGTCGTGCTCCTGCTCTGCGGCGGCAACATCGATCTCACGATCCTCGACCGGCTCATCGATCACGGCCTGGCGACCGACGGCCGCCGGTGGCGGTTCGTCACGCACGTGAGCGACCGGCCGGGGGGCATTGCGAGGCTCACGGCGGCGATCGCGGCGGCCGGCGCCAGCGTGCAGGAGATCGTGCACGACCGGGCCTTCTCAGGCCCTGACGTATTCTCGACGGCGGTGCAGGTGACGGTGGAGACCGCCGACCGCGGCCATGCGGAGTCGCTCTTCGAGCGGCTCCGCGCCGACGGCTTCAGTGTGCATCTTCCGCCGCCGTGACGTGTCGGCCCGCGTCGGTCGCATACAAGCCCCCAGGCGCAAGCCGGGGGATCGGTCGCATACAAGCCCCCAGGCGCAAGCCGGGGGATCGTGCACATACAAGCCCCCAGGCGCAAGCCGGGGGATCGTGCACATACAAGCCCCCAGGCGCAAGCCGGGGGATCGCGAGGGGGATGAAGCTGTAACGGTCGTGCGGATAACGCGGCGGGGTCGCGGCTGGCTGGAGTTCCCGGGGGGCCGCGGCCGATTCTCCCCTGATGCGGCTGAGACCGGCAGCTGCCCTGACGACAGGAGCGTCGGCATGATCACCCATCAAAAAGGCCTGCTCGGGCCGCTGGCGAGAACCGCGATCACCTCGATGCCAGAGGCCGCCCGCGAACGCGAGCAGCTGAGGCGAGAACTGCTCCAGCGCATCCTCGATCGCGAGATGCGTCGGCAGGCGGTGCGAGGCGCGCCGCGATGATCGCCTGACATTCCACGAGTGGAACCTCCGCCATGCGACCTCTCCGCCAGCTGTTCACGATCGGCTGTGTGGTCGTCGCTCTGGGAGCGCTGCCACGCTGTGCCGTGGCCCAAGTCCCCTGGTGGGGCTGGGGCCAGGCGGGCAGTCCCACGAACACGTGGGATCCCGAGCTGGTGGCCGACTACCTGCTCACCGGCCACACGCCGCATCCAGCTGTGGTGCGGATCGTGGCCCCAGAGCGGGCTGGCACGTCGCTCGGCTCCGGCGTGCTCGTGGATGCCAATCGATCGCAGGGGCTCGTGCTCACCAACTGGCACGTCGTCCGCGACAGCCGTTCGGCCGTGCTCGTGCAGTTTGCCGACGGGTTTCAGTCGGCCGGCACCGTGATCCGCTGGGACGAGGCGTGGGATCTCGCGGCCGTCGTGATCTGGAAGCCGGAGGCCACGCCCGTGGCGATCGCCTCCGAAGCCCCGGCCCTCGGCGAGCAGCTTACGATCGCGGGCTATGGCCGCGGCTCCTACCGCGAGCAGACGGGCGCCTGCACCGACTATCTCTCGCCGGGCACGGGCTATCCGAAGGAGTTCGTCGAGCTGGTGGCCAAGGCCCGGCAGGGAGACTCCGGCGGTCCGATCTTCAACGAGCGGCGCGAACTGGCGGGCGTGCTCTTCGGCCAGAACGACGGCCGCACGATCGGCAGCTGCTCCACGCGGGTGCGGGCGTTTCTGGCGGCGGCCGGCTCGCAGGGCTTCACGCCCACGCCAATCGCTGATTTTTCCGACGCCCGCGCGATCGATCGCGGACTCGGCGAGGTGGATGCAACGACGCGGCTCGCATCGGCCGCCACCGATGCAAGCGTGCAGCGGGTGATGCACGTGCCGGCGCCGACGGGCTTCGTGGCCCAGCTCGCGCCGCCGCCCGTGCCCCAGCCACCGCCACCTGCCGATCCCAAGGCCGAACTCGTGCAATTGCTCAACCCGCTCACAAACGGGCCGGCGCTGCTCTCGGCAGCCGGCGGGCTCGCGCTCGTCCTGCTCGGCCTCAAGACCGTGTTCGGCGGCCGACGCCGGGAGTGACCCGGCGCGGCCGGCTCGTCAGTTCGGCGAACGCCGGATTACTGCTTCGGGATCCGCCTGACCGTCGCCTTCTTGATGACGACGGGCTCGACCGGGCGATCACCGCCGCCGGTCCGCACGTTGCCGATCGCCTTCACCACGTCGAGGCTCGCCTGGTCGGCCGTGCGGCCGAAGGCCGTGTATTGGTTGTCGAGGTGGGGCACCCGCTCCAGGCAGATGAAGAACTGGCTGCCCGCCGAATTGGGGTCGTTGGTGCGGGCCATCGAGAGCACGCCCGGCTCGTGGGGCGTCTTGTTGAACTCGGCCGGAATCCGGTAGCCGGGGCCGCCGGTGCCCGTGCCCTCGGGGCAGCCGCCTTGGATCATGAATCCCTTGATGATCCGGTGAAACTGGACGCCGTCGTAGTAGCCGCTTTCGGCCAGGGCCACCATGTTGCGGACATGCCCGGGGGCCACGGCCGAGTCGAGCGTGAGGCGGATCGGACCCTGCGTGGTGTCGAGCGTGATCTCGTAGTCGGTGGTGGCGAGATCGAGGTCCTTGGCGGCCTTCTGGAGTTCTGCGGCACTGGGCTTGGGCATGGATGATCCTCTGGGTTTGCCCGCCGGGAAGCGGCGGTCGATACTGCATCGCATGAGCATGACGCCGAGTCCGACGACATGAGCACCGATTCCCGCACGCATCAGCCTGCCGCGGCGACCGCGGCCGTCGACCTCTCCGGACGGACGCTCGGAGGATACCGGCTGGTGCGGCGGCTGGGAAGCGGCGGCATGGCCGATGTCTATCTCGGCGAGCAGGTGTCGCTGGGGCGTCACGTGGCGATCAAGGTGCTGCGGCCCGAGACGCTGCGGCACCCGGGGGCCGTGCAGCGGTTCGAGCAGGAGGCGCGGGCGGCGGCGGCGCTCGTGCACGGCAACATCGTGCAGATCCACGAGGTGGCCTGCATCGACGGCATCCACATGCTCGTCGAGGAGTACGTGGCCGGGCCGTCGCTCAAGACGTGGCTCCAGGCCCGCGGACCGCTCGACGCCGCCCAGGCGCTCGCGGTGCTCACGCAGGTGGGCTCGGCGCTCGCGCGGGCAGCGGACCGCGGCGTCGTGCACCGCGACATCAAGCCGGAGAACCTGCTCGTGACGCGGGCAGGTGAGGTGAAGGTGGCCGACTTCGGACTGGCCCGGATCGCGTCGGACAACCTGGAACTCACGCAGACGGGCATGACGATCGGCA
>CAMDDA010000231.1 GCA_945890755.1 Candidatus Kuenenia stuttgartensis | reverse complement strand
CCGCACGGAGGAGGCGGTCGGCAGCACGACCGCCGTCATGCAGACGGCGAGGACGCCCCGCACCCTGAGCGGCACCTGGTCGGCGAGCGGCAGTGCGCCGGCGAACACCGCGGCCGACATGCGGGCGAGCACCGCTGCCGTGAGCACGGGATCGGCCAACGCAGTGAGGAGCGTGGAGGCGGCCATCGATGCGAGACGTCCCGATCAGCGATGAGGGAGGCGACGAGCCAGTGCGACAGTCCTCACGGCCCGCCCACCGCCACACGAAAGAGTTCCACGAATTGCTCCACCATCCACGGCAGCGCGAGCAGGCTCATCACGCCCATCACGAACAGCCGCGGCACGAGGCCGACGATCGGCTCGTGCACGCCGGTGGCGGCCTGCACGAGCCCGAGCACCGTGCCCGTGAGGAAGCCCGCGATCAGGACCGGTGCGGCCACGACCAGGCCGGTGAGCAGGGCCTGCCGCACGAGTTCCACCAGCTGGGCGTCGGTCATCGGATGCCTTTCGGCGTGAGCCTGTCGCGCGGCCGTCAGCCGGTCGCGGCCCGCACGCCGTCGAGCAGCGAGCGAACCACGAGCGTCCAGCCGTCGGCGGCCACGAATACGAGGAGCTTGAGCGGCAGCGACACGAGCGTGGGGGGCAGCATGACGAGCCCCGTCGAGACCACGAGCGTGGCCACGAGAATGTCGAGCACGAGAAACGGCAACAGCAGTCGGAAGCCGATCGCGAAGGCCGTTTCCAGTTCGCTCACGAGAAAGGCCGGCAGCAACGCCTCCACCGGCACGTCGTCGTACGTCGCCGCCCGTTGCGGGCCCGCGGGATGACGCTGAAGGAAAAGCAGCATCGTGTCGCGGTTGCCCGCCTGCTCGATCTGCCCGGCCATCCAGCGGCGGATCGGCAGCGAGCCTTTTTCGAATGCCTCAGCGGGCGCGAGCGTGCCCTGCCGACACGGCTCCACGCCGTCGCGCCAGGCCTGTGTCCACACCGGCCACATCACGAGCGCCGAGAGAAAGATCGCCAGCGATGCGAGGATCTGGTTCGACGGAATCTGCGCGGTGCCGAGCCCCTGCCGCAGGAGCGCGAGCACGACCGACATCCGCACGAAGCAGGTGGTCATGAGAAGCACGGCCGGCGCGAGGCTCATGACGCCGAAGGCGAGGGCCGACGGGAGCACCGCCTCGATGCCGGTGACGCCCAGAAGCGACTCCAGACTGCCGACCGGGCTGCCGCTTGTGTTGGCGGGCGAACTGCTGGCTGGAATGCCTGCCCCCGTCTGCTCAACGGCGGGAGGCAGCGGCGGCACATCCCCCTCGGCGGCCCGGGCGATCACGGGCGACGCGGCCCAGCAGCACGAGGCCAGCACGAAGGCGAGCAGCGCCGAGACCTTCGATGACGACTTTACTCCGGCCGACGGCCGGGCCTGACCGCGGCAGGCGGCGGTGATCAGGGCCGTGGCCTGCGGGTCGGTGATCTCGGCGAGCGTCGTGGCCCCTGCCGACGACACGCCGACGAGGAGCGTCTTGGGACCGAACCGCACGATCCGCACGGCGTGGGCTCCGGCCAGGGGCGCCGAGCCGAGCACCTCGAACACATCAGGCGGCAGCGTGGCAGGCCGCCGCTGCGAGAAGAACCGAAAGGCGGCGAGCACGGCGAAGGCGCCGCCGAGCGCGGCGAGCAGCCGCCACTCACCGGACGCAGCCACCGGTTTCATGGCCGAGGACTGCCGACCGGCGGCCGGCTGCTCGTCGAGCAGCACCACTGGCTGGATCGCGGGCTGGACCTGCGGGAGGGATGCCGGCTCGTCGGCCACGACCAACCCGGCCGCACAGGCGAGCCACGTCGTCACGACCAGCAGGCCGCGGCCGCTCATGCAGCCACCTTGCGTGCCGGAGCAGGCGCGGTGCCGTCGTCGTCATCCCGGGCATCGATCGCATTCCAGTCGATCCGCGGCTGGCTGCGGCGGCGGGGCCGTCCCGTGGACCGCGGCGCGACTGCGGCGGCAAGCAGCATCCAGGCCAGTGCGGCGCCCGACACGACGATCACGACGACCCAGGCCTCGCGGGGCACGGCGGCCATCTCGCCACGGGCCACCGCCTGCCAGGCGGCGTCGAAGATCTGTCCCGGCGTGCGGGGCTGGTCTCCGGTCGGTGCGCGGATGGCCTGCGCGACCACGCTGGCGGTTCCGGACGGTGCGGCTGTGGCAGGCACGGGCACGGCCGCCGCGACCGCCGCGATCGGCCGCCCGCCGCGGTTCGGCGGAGTCGCAAACTCAGTGACCATCACCCGGCAGTCCGCGGGATCGGGCGTCGGCGGCAGGAGGCCACGCACATGCTCGACGAGCCGCTCCCGCTCGCGGCGCTGGATGAAGGCTGCATCACTCGCCGGATCGCGGGCCAGCGCCGCCTGCACGGCCGCCCGAAAATAGCTGTCGGGCACGGCCAGCGAGACGAGGATCGTGTCGGGGCCGGCGGGGGGCGTGGGTGCGGCCGCCGGCGCGAGCACCGGAGGCACGGGCGCGGGGGGCGGCACGACGGCCGCGATCTCGGCCGGCGCGTTGGCACCAGCCACGAGCTGATCGCCCCGCGGCCGCGGCGGCTCGGGCAGGGCCGGCGGCTCGACCACCGCCGGCGCGGCGAGCGGCAGCGTCACCGTCACGTCGATGATCGCGCCTTTGACGAATGCCACGCCCTGCCGCACCTTCGCGGCGAGGTGTCGCTCGTGGGCCACGCGGCGGGCGAGTTCGGGATCGACGGAGAGGTCGTCGTGCTCGACCTCGGTCACGAGCGGGCCGGCATGCACGCGGCCGCTCCGCAGGTCGGTGACGGCGACGTCTTCGGGCTTGAGGCCGGCGATCGATGCCGCCACGAGCACGCGGATCGCCTGCACCCGCGCCGGCTCGAGCTCCACGTCGAGTTGCGTGCGGACGTTGACGCTCGCGGTCTTCATCGCGCTACCGGTGAGGCTGCCATCGAATCCCGCCCGGTCGGCGACGTCGGTGAACACGGCGGCCCGTTCGATGCCCGGCATCGAGCAGATCACGTGGGCGAGTTCCTCCTGCACGGCGACCCGCAGCATCTCTTCCTGGACGGCCCGGCTCTGCCAAGGACTGTTCTTCTCGAGCGCCCGCTTGAGGCTGCTGCCAAACTCGCGGGGCAGCGCCTCGGCGTCGACGAGCGCCCGCATGTAGGCGCTCTGCCGGGGCCGCGGCACCCACACGCGTCCATCCTCGGTCCGGTGATCGACGAGCTGCGCCCGGTCGAAGGCCGCCTCGATGATCGCCATCTCCGACGACGGGAGCACCGTGCCGGGAAGCAATTCAACTTCCTCGTTGATCGGCCGATCACGCACGAGCCAGGCGGCCCAGCCCACCGCGGCCGCCACGAGCCCGAGCGCCAGCACCTGGGCCACGCTCGCGCGTGGCAGGCGACCGGTCGATGTTGATTCCGCAAACTGATCGTTCATGGGTCTGCTTTCACGTCAGGCCGCCATTCCCCGGGCACGCCGGCGCGGAAGGCGAAGCGTGATGGCGGTGCCCCCTTCAGGACACGCCGCGACGACGATCGAACCGCCGAGCCGCGTGGCCATGGTCTCGAGATCGGCGGCCACGGCTGCACGGGCAACGCCCGAGTCGGCCACCTCGATCTCCACTGCAGCGCCGGTATCGACGGCCGTCACCACCACTTCCCGCAGCGAAGGCAGGTCGCTGTGGGGATCGGGTACGACCGCGGCCGCGACGGCCTGCTGCACGAGTGCGGCGAGCAGACGCGCCAGCGGCTGCGGATCGGCGCATCTGGCCAGTTGCGGGTCGATGTCACAAGCGAACCGCACGGCCGGAGCGTCACACCGGGCGGTGGCCACGGCTGTCGCCACGAGGTCGCCGATCGTGGGCGCGGCCCAGATCGGCAGGATGCGGGGACCGCTCTCGTCCGCGTCGTCTGCGGCTGAAAAAGATGATTCATCTGCCGTCATGACGAAGCCTCCTTGCTTCGGTGGACTTGCTTCACTGGCACGGTGAGTCGGTGCGAGCCGGGCTCAGCTGGCGTAGGCGGTATGACGCGGCTCCGCCGCCCCGCAGACGCCGTCCATCACCCAGCGATTCAGGTCGGCGAGCATCGCCCGCGACACCCTGTCGGTTTTTGCAGCCGGATAGATCCTCAGGGCCAGTTGGGCGCCGGCGGCATGGAACAGCCGCAGCGTGCGATCGGTCTGCGCTGCAGCAGACTCGTCGGCGTCGCGCGGGGCACAGAGCAGCATCGGCAGCCGCCGCACGTCGGCGATGCGGGCGAACAGCCCCTCGTCGAGCGGGAAGCCGCCGCCGAGCGACGCGACGCCGGCGAAGGATCGCGGGTGGCGGCAGGCGATCCGAAAGGCGTCGCGGCCGCCATTGCCCTGCCCCACGAGGTAGATGCGGTCGGGATGGATGCTGAGCCGGCTGCAGCCGCGGTCGATCGCATCCCACACGGGTTCCGCGACATCGGCCCCGACGGTCGGCGCCGCTGCCTGCACGGCGACGAAGTTTCGCAGGCTGACGCGGGCCATCGCCCGCCCGAGATCGAAGCCATCCTCACCTGGAAGCCAGACGAGCAGCGGATAACGGTAGCCGGGCTCATAGCCCTGTGGCAGGAAGACGCGGGCGTCACCCATCCAGTCGGGCAGTGCGGCCCGCGGGGGCCGGACCTGTCCGACGGCGGCCTGGTTGCCGATGCCGCGCACGGAACGTTTCGACCGACGACCACTCATGCCACACCTCTCGGGGCTCGGGACCGGACCGCCCACACATGGGCCGGCCCGGCGGAAGATGGCGGGTTGTAGCCGACCCCCACCGCGTGAACAACGGCAACGCAATCGGGCCGCGCGGAGACCGCGCGGCCCGGGCGATTCAGGCAAGCTGGGCAGTCGACGCGATCAGCTGGCGGTGCCCGTGAGCCTGTTCATCGCGGCGACGAGTTCCTTGACAGCG
Organism: Candidatus Kuenenia stuttgartensis; assembly: GCA_945890755.1. Taxonomy (GTDB): domain Bacteria; phylum Planctomycetota; class Planctomycetia; order Pirellulales; family UBA1268; genus QWPN01. The sequence continues at coordinate 186 of CAMDDA010000231.1, read as the reverse complement.
GCGATGCTCTTGTCGAGCGCGGTCCGCTCGGCAGGTTGGAGCGACAGCTCGATGATCTTCTCGACGCCGCCGGCGCCAAGCACCACGGGCACCCCGACGAAGTAGCCGCCCACGCCGTATTCCTTGTCGCAGTAGGCGGCGCAGGGCACGAGCCGCTTCTTGTCGCGGACGACCGCCTCGACCATC
>CAMDDA010000230.1 GCA_945890755.1 Candidatus Kuenenia stuttgartensis | reverse complement strand
TGGGATGGCGACAAGCTCACGCAGGAGAAGGCCCGCGCGATCTCTGGAATCGCGAAGGTCCGCTGGCTCACCGACCTGCCCAAGATGCTGCACTCCCTGCTCTGTGAGGGCGACATCGTGCTGCTCGATGCCAACGAGCACGAGCGGTCGACCACGGAGGTCGAACCCCGCGACCTGCGGCTGGCCCGGCAGCTGCTCGCCCGGTATCCCTTGCATCGGCACGACCGCCTCGCGCCACTCATGCGGCAGCTGCGGGCGGTAAAAGACCCGGCCGAGGTGGATCTCCTGCGGCAGGCGATCGAGATCACCGACGCTGGCCTCCGTCGCGTGCTCTCGGTGCTCCAGCCCGGGATGATGGAATACGACCTCGAGGCCCATCTGCTCGCCGAGTTCACGCATCGGCGAGGCAAGATGGCCTACGAGCCGATCATCGGCTCCGGCCGCAATGCCTGCGTGCTCCACTACCACGATAACGACGGCGAGTGTCGCGACGGCGACCTCGTGCTGCTCGACGTAGGAGCCTGCTACGCCAATTACAACGCCGACCTCACTCGCACCTACCCCGTGAACGGCCGGTTCACGCCGCGGCAGCGGGCGGTGTACGAGGCAGTGCTGCGGGTGCTCCAGAAGTCGGTCGCGCGGACCACCGTAGGCACCACGTTTCGGGCCTGGAAGCGGGCGGCACAGCTCGACATGAACGCCGAACTCGTGGCCCTGGGGCTGGTATCTTCGGAGGAACTCGCGAAGGACAGCGAGGAGGAGCCGGCCTGCAAGACCTACTTCATGCACGGCCTCGGCCATTCGCTCGGGCTCGGCGTGCACGACCTGGCCCCCGTGGATGGGCCATTCGCGCCCGGCTGGGTGATCACGGTGGAGCCGGGCATCTATATTCCCGAGGAAGGGATCGGCGTGCGACTGGAAAACGACGTGCTCGTGACGGCGGACGGGCCGGTGGACCTCTGCAGCCATGTGCCGATCCTGCCCGATGAGATCGAGGAGTTGATGGCGGAGCGTTCGGCGGCCGCCGGCTGCCTCGCGTGAGAAGGGTCCTCGCTCGCATGCTGCCCACTCTCGGCGACCATCCGCGGCTGCGGCTGGCGATACTCTGCCTGCTCTACCTCGCACAGGGGTTGCCGTATGGCTTCGTGACGGTGGCCCTGGCGGCACATCTCGCCGCCCATGGGGCCGATGCCGCGGCCATCGGCGGCGTGATCGCGATGGCGATCCTGCCGTGGAGCTTCAAGTGGGCCTGGGGGCCGCTCGTCGATTCGGGGCGGCTTGCGGCGCTGGGCCGGCGGCGGCCATGGATCATGGTCGCGCAGGCGATGATGATCCTCACGGCGGCCGGTATCGCCTGGGTGCCCGCGGGCGACGTGCCACTGCTCGGCTGGGTGGTGCTCGTCCACAACCTGTTCGTGGGCCTGCAAGACGTGGCGGTCGATGCGCTGGCCGTCGATCAGCTGGAGGGCCGCGACCGCGAACGGGCCAGCGGCATGATGTATGGCGCCTCGCATCTCGGCACGTTTCTCGGCGGTGCCGGCCTCGGCGTGCTCACGGCCCGGCTCGGGCTCGGCACGGCGATCGTGGCGCTCGCCACGATGCAGCTCGTAATCCTGCTGGTCGTGATCCTGATCCGCGAGCGGCCGGAGGATGCATTCCTTGCAGCCTGGCGCGGCCGGCCGGCCGATGTCGCGGAACCTGTTCATACACGGCCCGGCGTGATCGGCATTGCCCGCGCGCTCGCGCGGGCCATGACGGCTCCTGCCGCCTTGCGGGCGGCGGCGGCGGCCCTGCTCATGAAGCTGCTACCGGCCACGCTGATGGTGCTGATGACGGTGCATCTGATCGACACGCTGGGCTGGTCGCAGGAGCGGTTTTCGACGGTCACCGGCGGCTTCGGCATCCTGCTGGGGCTGGCGGCGTCGATCGGCGGCGGTTGGCTGGCGAGCCGGATCGGGCCGCGGGCCACGGCGATCGGCGCGAATATGGCTCTCGCGGTCGCCTGGATCGCCTTCGCCTGTGCGGCGCCGTGGTGGGATCGTTCCGCGCCCGTCTTCGCCTGGGTGGCGGCCGACACGGTCTGTCAGGCGGCCACGACTGTGGCGCTCTTCGCGATCTTCATGCGGGTGGCATCGCCGGCGGTGGCGGCCACGCAGTTCACCGCCTCGATGGCGATCATGAATCTGGCCACGAGCGCAGGCTCCGCGCTCGCCGGCCCGCTCGGCCAGCTGATCGACGTACCCACCGCCTTCCTGATCGCCGGCCTGCTCCAGCCGCTCGCCGGTTTTTTGCTCCCCGCCGTTGAACACGACACAGCCGAGAGGTGATGGCCCGGCCGCTGTGGCGACACTCACCGCTCCGACGTCAGGACCGCTAGAGGTGTTTGTATCGTAGGGCGCGCGGTGAGAGGTTGGTATGCCTGTGACGACCCATTCCCGCGATCCTTGAGATTTCACGAAAAGCGATTGAGGTTTTGTGATCGCGTTACGTCGTGCGGAGAGTGTGGCGATAAAATCAGTCGTGTGAACTACATGAATGGGTCGTTGCGAGTCGTCCAAGCTTGTGTCACGGCTGCCGGTGCGATCGCTGCGATCGTGACCGCCACGGCGAGCGCGTGCGCCGACCCCGTGGATTTCGCCCGCGATATCCGCCCGCTGCTCACATCCCACTGCACCGCCTGCCACGGCGGCGTGAAGAAGGCCGGGGGAATCTCGTTCATCGCCCAGGAGACGGCCACAGCCGAGGGCGACTCGGGCCAGCGGCCGATCGTACCGGGCGACGGCGAGGCCAGCGAACTCCTGCGGCGGGTGGCGAGCACCGACGAAGCCGAGCGGATGCCTCCGCCCGACCACGGGCGGCAGCTCACGCCCGCCGAAATCGATCTCCTGCGCCGCTGGATCGCCGAGGGCGCACCATGGCGGGCCCACTGGTCGTTCGAGCCGCCCGTCGATCCGCCGGCGCCGACCGTGAAGGATGCCGCCTGGCCGCGGGTGCCGCTTGATGCCTTCGTGGCCGCGCGGCTCGACGCCGAGGGGCTCGAGCCCTCCCGGCCGGCGTCGCCCGCCGAGTGGCTGCGCCGCGTGTCGCTTGACCTCACGGGCCTGCCGCCGACAGCGGCGGATTACGAGATCTTCGTCGCCGATGGCGGCTGCGGGCCCGACGTGGCGGCCGACCGGACCGCCCGCGTAAAGCAGGTCGACCGGCTCCTCGCCTCCCCCCACTTCGGCGAGCGCTGGGCCTCGATGTGGCTCGACCTCGCCCGCTATGCCGACACGCTCGGCTTCGAAAAGGATCCCAACCGCACGATCTGGCCGTGGCGCGACTGGGTGATCCGCGCGTTCAACGACGACATGTCGTTCGACCGGTTCACCGTCCGCCAACTGGCCGGCGACCTCCTGCCGGATGCCACGCTCGACGACTATCTCGCGACGGCGTTTCATCGCAACACGCAGAGCAACGACGAAGGCGGCACCGACGACGAGGAATTCCGGATGGCCGCCGTCATCGACCGTGTGAACACGACCTGGACGGCATGGCAGGGCACCACGTTCGGCTGCGTACAGTGCCATGCCCATCCCTACGACGCGTTTCAACACGACGACTACTACCGCTTCCTCGCCTACTTCAATGAAACGCAAGACCGCGACCTCACCGACGATTTTCCGCGGCTCCCGATCCCCGGCGATCCGCAGGGCCGCGAGCTGCTGCCGAAGCTGCTGCGGTCCGTCGAGGCGAAGCGCCGCCAACTCACCGCCGACGGCGCCGCGCTCGCCGAGGCGGACGCCTGGAAGCCGGTCGCGGTGGCCCACGCAGCCGCGACGATGGGCACGCTCACGCCCGTGGGCGACGGCTGGGTGAAGGCGGGCGGCACACTGCCCATCGGCGTGCGCTACGACCTCGACATCGATCTCCCGCCGGGCACGACCGCGCTGCGCATCGACCTCGCGCTCGATTCCGGCGGCAGCGAGGCAGCGCCGCCCGAACGCGGCGCCGTGCTCTCGCATGTGACGCTCGATCTGCCGCCCCCGCCTGCGACCACGGCGGCCGCAGCTCCGCCCGCCGCGCCGGATCAGGCCTCCGCCGAGCCGCCGCCCCCGCCGGAGCCGCCGAAGCCCGTGCCCGTGGCGATCGCCGAGGTCTTTGCCGACGCCCTCGACGGCCCGTTCGATCCCGCATCGACGCTGCATCCCGACGACGCCGGCTTCGGCGGCTATCCCACGCTCGATCGGCAGCGGTGGTGCGTGTTTGCACTCGCCGACCCCGCGGCCGTGGCCGCCGGCGGCCGCGTGCGGCTCGCGATCACGCAGTCGGCGCGGGCCAACGCGTCTTTCCAGGGCTGCCCCCTCCGCAGCTTCAGGATCACGGCCTCGACCGACTCCCAGTGGACCAACCTTCTCCGCGACGAGCCGCGGCGCCGGCGGCGCGATGATCTGGCCGCCGATCGCGAGGCCCTCGCGAAGATCGGCGGGCCGAGCGTGCCGGTGCTCCGCGAAGTCGATCCCGGTCTGCGGCGGTGGACGCACATCTTCGTGCGCGGCAATCGCATGGACTGCGGTGCCGCCGTCGAGCCCGGCATCCCCGTGGCCGTCGCGCCGCCGGCAACGATGCCGACCGACCGGCTGGGCATGGCCGAATGGCTCGTGGGTGACACGAATCCGCTGGCCGCACGGGTGCTCGCCAACCGGCTGTGGGCCGAGATGTTCGGCACCGGGATCGTGGAATCGCTCGAAGACTTCGGCAGCTCGGGCCAGCGGCCGAGCCATCCGGACTTGCTCGACCACCTCGCCGTGCGGCTGAAGCGCGACCATCGCTGGTCTGTGAAGGCGTTTCTCCGGGAGATCGCCCTGTCGGCGACGTATGGCCAGACGGCCGCGGCATCGCCGGCCCTGGTGGCTCGCGACCCGCGCAACCGCCTGCTCGCCCGCGGCCCGCGGAGCCGGCTCACCGCAGAGATGGTTCGCGACCAGGCGCTGGTGTGGTCGGGGCTCTTTGCGCCTGCGCTCTACGGGCCGCCGGTCTTTCCGCTGCAGCCCGAAGGCATCTGGAAGAGCGTGTACAACGGCGGCGTCTGGCAGCCCTCCCAGGGGCCCGACCGGTTTCGTCGCTCCATCTATACGTTCGTGAAGCGCACGGCCGGCTACCCTGCACTGCTCGCCTTCG
>CAMDDA010000229.1 GCA_945890755.1 Candidatus Kuenenia stuttgartensis | reverse complement strand
CAGGCGCTGCCCACGTCGCCGTTCACGGCGATCGTCGGCACCTCCTCGCGGAAGATGGTGGTCGTCATGCCGTCGGGATCTGGAGCGTTCATGCTGCAAAACTCAGAGGTGTGGTGGCTCGGCGGGAGGCTCCGGAAAGCCCAGCCGCTTGTCGACGAGGTTTCGCAAGGGCCTCCCCGACAGATGCCTCCGCAGATTATCGCAGAAAAAATCGGTCATCGCATCGATCCGGCGGGCAGACTGTCCTCCGACGTGCGGCGTGATGACCAGCCGCGGGGCGGTCCACAGCGGGCTGTCGGGGGCCGGCGGCTCCTCCGGCGTGACGTCGAGTCCGGCGGAATCGAGGTGTCCACTGGCGAGCGCCGCGGCGAGCGCCCGCTCGTCGACGAGCGGCCCGCGGGCCACGTTGACGAGGATCGAGCCCGGCTTCATCCGTGCGATCGCCGCCGCGTCGATCAGGCCACGGGTGTGTTCGGTGAGGGGTGCGGCGAGCAGCAGAATGTCGGCCTGTGGGAGAAGGTCGGCGAGCGTGTCGGGGCCGCCGAGAAACTCGACGTCCGGCGGCCGGTGCACGGGAAACCAGTCGGTGGCCAGGATCCGCACGCGAAACGGAGCGAGCACCTCCACCAGTCGCCGCCCGTTGCCTCCGAGACCCACGATCACGACCGTGGCCCCGGTCAGGTCGCGAGTTGGCCGGCGGACGAACTCGCGGCGGGACTGCTGGTCGAGGAAGAGCGGAATCCGCCGCGTGCAGGCCGTGATCAGGGCCAGCGTGTGCTCGGCCACCTGATCGGCCAACACGCCCGACGCACTCGTCACGATGATCGATGAATCGACGACGCTCGGCACCAGGCAGTGGTCGAGGCCCGCCGCCGACGACTGGATCCATGTGAGCCGCCCCCGGCGCACCACCTCGTCCCAGGGGACGGGCACCTTCGGGTGGCCGCAAAAGAGATCGGCGGCCGGGAGTTCGGCGGCGACCCGCTCCTGACCGGCATCGACGACATCGGCGTCCGGCACGACCCCCCGAATCTGGGCCACGTGGCGGGGTTCAACGGGATAGCAAAGGACGATTCGCATGAAACAGTTGTGGCAGGAGCGGCCGGCATCTCGCAAGGCGGCGTCTGGGCGGCGTCCTGCTACAATAGGCAAAACACTTGTGACGCAGGATTTTTCAGGTTCAATAAGGGTCCGACCGATCTCCTACCGACGACCCGTCGCCTGAGGGCTGCCCCAGGCCTTTCATCCTACTGCACGGTCGTCACCCAGCTGGTGGATTTCATGCGAACGACGCTGCTCGCCGTGGCGGCCTTGGCCTTCCTCAGGATCGTGATCGGGCTCCACTTCTTTCTTGAAGGCCTGAGCCACGTCCGCGACCCCGACTGGTCGAGCGCCGGCTTCCGCAAGGCTGCGGTCGGGCCCCTGGCCGATTTCTATCGCAGTTCGCTGCCCCAGACGGGCGACTGGTCGGGCACGCTCGGCGCGGCGGGATCGGCTGATACTGCCGCGGCCGCCGGCCTTTGGAAGGAGAGCGTCGCAAAGACATGGCGGGAACTCCTTGCCCGGCGCACCAAGCTCGTGCCGCTGTCAGCCGATGCCCAGGCGGCCGCCGACAAGTCGCTGGAAACCGCCGAAAATGAACTGGCCGCCTACGTGGCGTCGATCGAAGACTCCCTCGTCGATTACCGGCTCGAGGTGCAACGCCTGGCGGGCATGCAGGAGAAGCCCGGGGCGACCGCGATTCCGTTCGAGCGCGAACGGGTCGCAAAGAAGCGAGGTGAGTTGGCCGGTCGCGCCGCCGGCTGGATGAAGGACGCGGACGCGATCGGCACGAAGCTGGTCGCCGAATGGGATCGCCAACTCGGCTCCGACACCGACCGGCGGCGGGCGGCGGCCGCGAGCGAGCCGACGGCCTTGTGGAAGGCGGACCGGTTCGTGAGCTGGTCGCTCGTCACGATCGGGGCCTGCCTGGTGCTCGGCATCCTCGTGAAGTTCAACGCCATGGGAGGGGCCTTGTTCCTGGCCAGCGTGATCGCGTCGCAGCCCTTCTGGGTGGCCGGTGCGCAGTCCACCTACGATCAATGGGTCGAACTGGCGGCCCTGCTTGCGATCGCGGCCCTGCCGATCGGCGGCTGGAGCGGTCTCGAGTATTTTCTGAAGCAGTGGTGTCCGCTCTGCCGCTGGTGCGCGGGGGGCTGCCCGACTCCGAACGAGGTGACCCGATGAACCTGACCGAGCAGCAGAAGTCGATCGGCAAGGAAAACTTCACCGACGCCGTGAACATCACGCGCCGCGACTTCCTCGGCGGTGCCGTGGCGGCCGGGCTCGCGGCCGGTGCCGGCCTGGGTTCGATCTATTTCGGCTACGGGAAGAGCGTGGGCAATCCGCTCCGCATCGGCGTGCTCGGCACCGGCGACGAGGGAAGCGTGCTCCTGGGCGCGCACAATCCCGACTATCTCAACGTGGTCGCCATCGCCGACGTCCGGCCCTACAACGTGTTCCGCGCCTTCCATGGCGACGCGTCGAGCCCCAGTGCGAATACCGCCCGCCCGGGCCTCATGGCCAAGTACAAGTGGGCCACCGAGGATGAGGCCCGCAAAAAGGTGAAGGTCTACGCGGCCTACGAGGAACTGCTGGCCGACAAGGACATCGAGGCGGTGGTTATCGCCCTGCCCCTCCACCTCCACGCCGAAGCGTCCATCAAGGCGATGCGAGCCGGCAAGCACGTGCTCACCGAGAAGCTCATGGGTCACAGCATCCATGAGTGCAAGGAGATGGGGCGCGTGGCTCGCGAGACGGGCAAGATTCTCGCCACCGGTCACCAGCGGCATTACAGCATCCTCTACGACAACGCCGTGCACACGATCGGCACGGCTCGACTGCTCGGCGATCTGCACTCGATCCGCGCCCAGTGGCACCGCGGCAACCTCCCGGGCAACGACTCCTGGAAGCCACCGATGCCCGACGATGCGTCGCTGGCGAAGAAGCTCGCAGGCTGGCAGAAGGATCTGGCCAACGCCAAGCCTTCCGACATCGACACGCTGCAGAAGAAGATCGCCCAGCTCGAGGCCCAGATCTCCGACAAGACGGTCGAGGCCGCGAAGTATGGCTACACGCAGATGACGATGCCCGACGGCTCGACGCGGACGCCGATGGAGGAGCTGATCCGCTGGCGGCTCTGGAACCGCACGGGGGGCGGCCTGATGGCCGAGCTCGGCAGTCACCAACTCGATGCGGCCGGCATCTTCGTGTCGGCCATGCACGGCGCGGGCAAGAAGGTGAAGCCACTCACGGTCACGGCCGTGGGCAACCGGAGCATCTTCCCAGCCGATCGCGAGATCGACGACCACGTCTATTGCATGTACGAGTATCCGGCCCCCGGCTACGAGGACGACAAGAACAAGAAGATCGTGGTCACGTATTCGTCGATCAACGGCAACGGCTTCGGCGACTACGGCGAGGTGGTGATGGGCACCAAGGGCACACTCGTGCTCGAGCGTGAGCAGGAGGTGATGCTCTACAAGGGGGCCGCCAAGGACACCCGCGTCACCGTCGCCAAGGCGAAGGACGGCACGCCCACGCTCGACACCACGGAGAGTGGTGGCGGCGGCAGCACGGCCGTCAGCGGCCCGGGTGGGGCGTCGGCGCCCCCCTCCCGCGGCTACACGGAGGAAATGGAGCACTGGGCCTGGTGCATTCGGAACCCCTCTCCCGAGAACCAGCCCCGCTGCAAGCCGGAGGTGGCGATCGCCGACGCGGTGATCGCCCTGGTGAGCAATGTGGCCCTGGCCAACCCCGACACCCAGGCCCGGATCGAGTTCAAGCCGGAGTGGTTCGACATCGCCAGCGACGAGACCCCCGAAGGGTTGAAGCCGGACGTGTCGCGGGACCGCTACAAGATCTGATGGCCCCGCGCACGCCCGTCACTCCGTGACGGGCCTCCCTGTGGGCATGTCACGCCGTGCCATGCTGCCGGTCGCGGCGTGCCCGAGCCCCCCGGACTGGACAGTTTCCGGCGACGGTACATACTCTCTCTTAGCCCCATGCGGGTTCCCACCCCACCGTTCCGCCGACGCTTCTGGACGTTGGCGATAATTCCACCGTATCAGCCTGTGGCGGGGCTGCATCGGAAGGAGGTCGTCAATGCAGACACGTTCTCGCACGAGATCGCGCAGCCGGATTTCCTGGGCTTCGATCGTCGCCTCACTATCGAGCTGGGCCCTGTCGATCGTCACGACCGCGGCACTCGCGGCCGTCGGCTGGTATGGCCATGCCACCCACTGGTCGTTCGGGCTCGGCGGGCATCATGGCGGGCACGGCGAGCATGACGCCGCGCATGCGGCGGCCGATGCCGACGACGCGCCGTCGGCAGTCGCCGATGGCACCGTTCGCTTTCCCTCGCAGAAGTCGCTCGAGCGGTCGGGGATCGAGGTGGTGCCGGTCGAGAAGCGGCCGGTGGTCAGCGAGCTCGTCTGCAATGGCGTGGTCGCCTACGACGAGCGGCGGATCGCCCAGCTCTCCACCCGGGTGCCCGGCAGCATCTGGCGGGTCGAGAAGCACCTCGGCGACGAGGTTCGCAAGGGAGACGTGCTGCTCGTCATCGACAGCCATGAGGTGGGGCGGCTGAAGGCCGAATTCCTCAACGCCCTCGTGGCCTTCGAGGCGCGGCGGGAGCAACTGGCCATCCTCGAGGAGGTGAAGAGCGCGGTCATGGGGCGACAGCTTCGCGAGGCCAAGGCCGCGATGCGGGAGGCCCGCAACCATCTCACGAACGCGGAACAGGCTCTCGTGAACCTCGGCTTCGAGATTTCGATCCGCGAATACGAGCCGCTCGACGACGAGACGCGAGCGGCCCGCATTCGCACGCTCGGGCTGCCGCCCGCGATCGCCTCGGGGCTCGACCGTGCCCGTGTCACGTCGAACCTGCTGCCGCTCTACGCCCCGTTCGCCGGCGTGGTGGTCGGCCGCGAGGCGGTCGTCGGCGAGGTCATCGAGGCCGCGAAGCCGATCTTCGAGGTCGCCGACGTGTCGACGATGCTGCTCGTGCTCAACGTCAGCAAGGAAGACGCCGACAAGGTCGCGATCGGCCAGCCGGTCCGCTTCCGACCCGACGGATCGACCGAGGAATTCAACAGCCGGATCACCTGGATCAGCACGGAGGTGAACGAGG
>CAMDDA010000228.1 GCA_945890755.1 Candidatus Kuenenia stuttgartensis | reverse complement strand
ACTGCATCGACAATGGGCCAGCGACCTGCTTGACGAGACCGGCATCGACAACGGCCTCCGGCAATGCGGCGGCCTGCACGTCGCGGCCGATGACGACCAGTTCGCGTGGCTCCGCGGGGTGGTCGCACCCTGGGTGGCGCAGGGCACGCGGTGCGAGCGGCTCGACGCGGCGGGCATTGCTGCCCTCGAACCCGCGCTTGCCGGTGCCGTCAGCCGCGGGCGGATCATCGGCGGCTTTCATCTCCCCGCGGAGGTGCAGATTCGGCCGCCGCGCCACCTGCAGGCTCTGGAGCGCTCGTGTCTCACGCGAGGCGTCACGATCGAGACGGGCGTCACCGTTCGTGATCTCGAGATCCGCGGCGGGCGGGTGCGGTCGGTGGCGGCAGAGCAAGAGGGCCACGCGACAGCGGTGCATGCGGAGCATTACGTGCTGGCCGCCGGTGCCTGGTCGGGGTCGTTCGCCGAGCGGTTCGGGCTTCAGCTCATGACGCGGCCGATCCGTGGCCAGATTGCGCTGCTCCGGTTTTCTTCGCAGATACTCCATCGGGTCGTGAACCGGGGGCTCGGCTATCTGGTGCCACGCGACGACGGCCGACTGCTCGTCGGCTCCACGCTGGAGGACGCCGGCTTCGCAGCCACGACCACGCCCGAGGCAATCGACGACTTGCTCGTGATGGTGCGGGATCTGCTCGGCACCACTCACGGCGCCACGCTGGAGCAGTCGTGGGCCGGCCTGCGGCCCGCTTCGATCGACGGGCTGCCCACGATCGGCCGGGTGCCGGCCTGCGACAACGCATTCGTCGCCGCGGGACATTTCCGCGCAGGGCTTCACCAATCCACCGGGACGGCCGTGCTCGTGGCCGATCTGATCACCGGGCGGACGTCTGCAATCGACCACGGGCCGTTCGCACCGGATCGCGAGCCCGACAGCCCGGACGTCGTCGGCGAGTATCTGGCCCGTGCGGCTGCCGAAAAGGTCTGATGCGGGTCAGTCCACCCGCAGGAGTTCCTTGAGCCGCGTTGCCGCCGTGCGGCCGATGGGCAGCGGGTCCGGCACTCCCGAGAAGAACAGGAGCGTTTGGTCGCGTGACTGCCATTGCGTGGACGTGATCGCCGACAACTGCACGACGAGCGACCGGCTGACCCGCTGAAAAGCCCCGGCAGGCAGCAGTTTCTCCCACTCGGCCATCGTCCGCCGCACGAGCCGCGACCGCCGGTCGCGGGCCTGCACCCGCGAGTAGTTTTTGACCGCCTCGACCCAGACGATGTCGGCGTATGACACGACGTCGGTCGAGTGCCCCCGCTTGCCCGAGAGCGTGACTGTGTCTGCCGTGTCGGCCGAGGCGTCACCCGCTTCGTCGCCCCACTCGCCGGCCTCGTCACCTTCCTCCGCGGTCGCGGAGCCTGCCGGCTCGAGCACGGCATCCAGTCTGTCGATCGTGATCGCGAGCCGATCCTGGTCTACGGGTTTGAGGATGTAGTCAACGGCCCCTTCCCGGAAGGCCTGGATCGCGTAATCCTCGTGGGCCGTCACGAACACGACCTTCGTTCGGGGCGGCAGGTTGCCGACGAGATCGATCCCAAGTCGGCCCGGCATGTTGACGTCGAGAAACACCACGTCGACTGAGCGGCCGGCCAGGAACCGTTCGGCGTCGTCGGCGGTGGCGGCTGTGCCGACGATATCGACGGCGTCGAATGCCTCGAGCAGCGATGTCAGTCGCTCGATCGCCTTGGGTTCGTCGTCAACGAGCAGTGCGGTGATCATGCTGGGAAGTGTTCCATGGATGTGGCGGCGGCGTCGACTCCCGCATGCGAGGGGGCTGTGGCGGGCATGCGGATTCGCACCCGCACCCAGCCACCGGTCTCGGTATGCGTGAGCGCGGCGGAGGATCCCACGAGGAGCTTGAGTCGGCGAGTCAGCGACGAGAGGCCTGTGCCGGTGGACTGGCGCAGGATCGCCGGCGCCCAGCGGCCCGTGTTGGCCACCTCGACGACCAGCCATTCGGACTCGCGGTGGGCCGAGACGACCACCTGCACGGGCCGAGCCTCTGATGCGATGCCGTACTTGATCGCGTTTTCCACGAGCGGCTGGATCATGACCGGCGGCACCAACACGCGACGCACATCCGTATCACAGTCGATTCGTGTGACCAGCGCGTCGCCGAACCGGGCGGACTGCACGGTGAGATATTCCTCCAGGGCATCGATCTCGCGGGCCAGCGGCTCGAGGGTGGCGGCCGGCCGCAGCAGGAACCGCAGATAGTTGGCGAGTGCCTGCGTGACCGTGTCGATCGCCTCCGGGTCATCGCGGCTGGCGATCACCGTGTTGAGCGCATTGAAGAGAAAGTGGGGGCTGATCTGGGCCTGGAGCCGTTCGAGCTCGTTGCGCAAGGCGAGCGACTCGGCCTCCATCGCCCGGAACTCGGCCGAGTTGCGCTCACGAATGATTTGATACCCGAAATAGATGGCGCACCAGTTGGCCAGCAGGGTGAGGTTGATCGCGAGGTGGGCGACCAGTTCGAACTTGCCGAGGCCGGACCGGCCAGGCTGCATGATCAGGTCGAGGCCGGCCAGGAGCAGCGTGATCACGACGGCCGACGAAAGGGCTCCACCGGCGACGAGTCCGATCTTCGAAACATTCAGCCTGGCGAGCACGGCGGGCTGCTTTGAAAGCCACCGCATGGCGGCGGTGGCCACGAAGCACAGGGCAATTCGCACGGCGAGGAACGGCCAGGCGTGCAAGATCACCGGCCGGCAGACGCCGCTGACGATGAGCGAGGCAGCGAAGGCGATCGACCAGAACGCCGCGTGGCAGAGCCAGAAGGCGAGTTCACCGCGGCTGCTGGCGGGCGATGGAAGGCCTTCGACAACCCTGCTGGTGCGGTCGGAGCTCAAGCGATGATCGTCAGAGAAGGTAAGGCAGCCCGGCACGCGCCAGACACGGCAGCCGCCCCGACTCTACCGCATGACCTCGGCGCTGGGAACGGTTTGGCTGATGGCCGACGGTCTCAGGCGGCGTGGAGGCCGAGCCGACGATGGATCGCCTCGACATCGCGAGCGGACAGGCTGCCGTCGGGGCGGCTGGCGGCGACGACGCCGACCAGTTCGGCCAGCCGTGCGACCGTCGCCGGAATGCCCGCGGCGAGTTCGTGAATCGTGTGGACGACGGCGTCGTCGGGCCGCGCGAGCATGGTGCCGAGCACGCGTTGCGTCTCCGCGGGTGAGAATGGGCGGAGCACGGCGCGGAGCAGCACCGTCCGCTCGATGTTCGCGTCGCGGGTGATCAACGACAGCAGCCTGCCGTGACCGGCGAGCACGACGCTCGCTGCCGGTCGGCGCCGCCGGCAGCGGTCGAGCAACCGGTGGATCATCGTGCCGTCGCAGGTGTGGGCGTCGTCGGCCAGCACGATGTCGGGAAGCGACGCGTCTACCGCGTCGTCGTGCCAGTCTCGGAGGCTCCGCACGACCGACTGACGCGAACCGCCGAACGCGGTGGTCGCGAGGAGCGACAGGACGGTGGAGACACCGGTTCCGGGCGGTCCGCAGAGCACGGCGAGGCTACCGGGGCGTTGCACGGCGTAGGAGAGCCGGGCGGCCGCGGCCTCGCGTGACTCGACGAGCGGGCCAGAGCTTGCAACGGGCCTCATGATGCAGACTCCGTAGCCGCGGACGGGACGTCGTCGGTGAACGTGAGCACCTCGCCGAGCACCTCGATGCCGAGCGATTCGAGCACCGTGTGCCGCGCGGCAGCGGAGGGGCGATCGGCGCGGCGGACGAGAATCGCAGCCTCGCTGCCGACGACGGAGCGGGCCAGCCAGTGCCTGCGGATCGGTCCCGGTGGAAACCAAATGCCCGCATCCACCAGCACGATCCGCTTGTCGTGTGAATGCCCGGAATCAGAAGCCGCAGCCGCAGTAAGCTCCTGCGGCGTCGCGCATGTCACGTCGCGGCCCCGCTCGCGGAGCACGGCCGCCAGGCATTGAACGAGCGTGGTGCGGCCTTCGCGAGGTTCGCCCCCGGCCACGGCACACACCCGGCGGCCCCGGAGCCTGGCCGCCTCGACGTGCGCCGCCAGCCCGTTCCACTCCGACCAGGCTGCACGCAGCAAACGATCCACGACCGATCCGTCCCCCGCAGGCACCGCCGGCACGACCGGTTCCCGGGATTGGAGAGTTGTCGAGGAGCGCTCCGGTGGCACACCAGTCAGGGTAGGCGAGGGGGTCGGTGCAAGCTCGACGAGCATTTGGACCGAGTCTTCGAGGTCCCGCGAGGCGACTTGTACCGCCCCCGAGCCGGTATTTCTCCCATGCTCCCGGTCCGTAACCTCCGCGCCACGCTTCCACCGACCCACAAATGCAGCATCGATCTCATCGAGCGAGGTTGTGGTCATGGCATCGCTCATGGTGTGGGTGTGACCGCGGCCGGCAGCGCCGCGGACGGCGGCTCGAGGGCGAGGCGTTCGGGCCGCTGCTGACCGGCGAGCCGCACGCTCTCATGCCAGGCCGCCAGCGACCAGGCGATGGCGGCCACCACGGCCAGCGCAGCCACCGACCCGGTCGGGAACGTTTGGCGAGGTCGCGGTGCCGGCCGCTGGGACGGTGTGCTCGGCCTCACCACCGCCGCGTCGTCGAGGGGGGGCAGGCGGGGAAACCGGGCGATGATGTCCATGGCAGGATTCCCTTCGACATGACCATCGTCGCGGGCCGCCAGCTCGCTTGAACCGGGCTCACTTTCAGGGCTGGCAGCCCAGCCGCGCGGCCCACTCCGTGCGCCAGCCTGTGCAGTATGCCCCGCCTGCCGGGTTGCCTATGATGCCTGAACGCCGCTCTTTCGGCGGTCAACGTTTCCCGCCACCGTTCGGACTTTCGATGACTGGACCTGCCTCGCCGTCCCGAATCAACGCCCTCCACGACCTGCTCGCCCATCGGATCGCGATCCTCGATGGTGCCATGGGCACGATGGTGCATGCCCTGGGCCTCGACGAGAACGGCTTTCGCGGCGGCCGCTTCGCCGATCACCATCGCGACCTCAAGCACTGCATCGACGTCCTCACGCTCACCCAGGGGGACGCGATTCGCGGCATCCACACTGCCTACCTGGAGGCGGGTGCCGACATCGTCGAGACCAACACCTTCGGGGCGACGAGCGTCGCGCTCGCCGACTTCGGGCTGCAGCATCTGACCCGTGAGATGAACCTCGTCGCCGCGGCGC
>CAMDDA010000227.1 GCA_945890755.1 Candidatus Kuenenia stuttgartensis | reverse complement strand
GTTGTTTCGGCTCCGGCTTCAGGCTCAGACCGAGAAACTGGCGGCGCCGACGGAGGTCAAGAAGCACCGCCGCACGATCGCCCGTTGCCAGACGATCCTGGTGCAGCGGGGACAGCCGGTCGGCGCGAGTTCGTCGGCCGTGCAGCCGGCCGATGCCCCTCAGAACGAGAAGCACGCCAAGCCGCGGAAAGCTTTCGGCCGTGCCAAGCTCAAGGCCCGTGGGCAGGGCGACGTGGCCCGGCGGCGGACGTTTCAAAAGCGGTCTCAGAGCGGAACCTGACGCCTCAATCATCACGAACACGCGGAATCGCACAGCGGAATCCAGAAGGACGAATCGATGCCCAAGCGAGTTGAAACAGGAACGGTGACGAGCGCGGCGGCTGCCAAGACCCGCCGCGTCGAGATCCCGCGGATCATCCGGCATCCGAAGTATGGCCGGATCCTGCATCGCCGTACGGTCTGCCATGTGCACGACGAGCGGGAAGAGTCGGCTGCCGGTGACCTCGTCGAGATCATCGAGTGCCGACCCAAGAGCCGGCTGAAGCGGTGGGAACTCGTGCGAGTGGTGGCCAAGAGCACGGCTGTCGACGTCGCATCGCTCCGCAGTGGTGCCCGGGCGACGAAACTGCGTGAGACGGCGGCCAAGGCAGAGGAAGCGCAGGCTGCTGGCACGGAAGGGGCCTCGACATGATCCAGATGCAAACGCGACTGGTGGTCGCGGACAACACCGGTGCCAAGGAAGTGATGTGCTTCAAGGTGCTCGGCGGCAGCCGGAAGCGGACCGCCAGCCTGGGCGACATCATCGTCTGCAGCGTCAAGAGCGTGATCGCGGGCAGCGATGTCAAGAAGAAGGCCGTGGTCAAGGCGGTGGTCGTGCGGTGCAAGAAACCGTCCCGCCGCGATGACGGCAGCTATGTGCGATTCGATACGAATGCATGCGTGATCATCGACAACGACAAGAACCCCAAGGGCACCCGTATCTTCGGAGCCGTCGCACGTGAACTGCGCGACCGCAACTTCATGAAGATCGTGAGCCTGGCGAGCGAGGTGGTGTGATGCTGATCAAGTCCGGAGACACGGTCGAAGTGCGGACGGGCAACGCCAAGGGCACCCGGGCCAAAGTGCTCAGCGTGCTCACGTCCAAGCGTCCCGACGGGGGGCAGCGGCTGGTGGTGGAGGGCGTGAATCGCGTCTATCGCCACATCAAGCGGAGCCAGAAGAACCCGCAGGGGGGGCGGCTCAGCAAGGAAATGCCGATCGACGCGTCCAACGTGCTCTACGTGTGCACGGGCTGTGGCAAGGCAGCGCGGCTGGGCACGAAGCTCACGGCCGACGGTGCGAAGGTGCGTGTCTGCCGGAAGTGCGGTGCCGAGCAAGGCACGCTCCGGCGGACCCGGGTGAAGGCGGCGGGCGGCTGATTCCAGGCCGAGGTGCGGCCCACGAGAGACGATACACCAGCGACTGAAGACTGAGGAACGAGTTCGATGGCGAAGAAGACGAAGGCTGAACCGGCGACCATGGCCCCAACGGGCGCGCCGCGGATGCTCGAGCATTATGTGACGACGGTGCGACCGCAGCTGGCGAAGGCGCTCGGCCGCGACAACCCGCACGCGATTCCGAAGCTCGAGAAGATCGTCGTGAACATGGGCGTGGGCGTGGCCGTCACCGAGAAGAAGTACCTCGAGGAGGCACTCGGTGCCCTCACGCAGGTGACCGGCCAAAAGCCGATCGCCACGCTTTCCAAGGCTGCCGTCGCGGGGTTCAAGCTCCGTGAGAACCTGCCGATCGGCTGCAAGGTCACCCTGCGTGGCCGGCGGATGTACGAATTCCTCGACCGGCTGGTGTCGCTGGCACTCCCTCGAGTGCGCGACTTCCGCGGTCTGTCGAGCACTGCCTTCGACGGCAACGGCAACTACAGTCTGGGCCTCTCGGAGCAGATGGTGTTTCCCGAGATCAATCCAGACAAATACACCCGCCCGCAGGGGATGAACATCACGCTCGTCACGACGGCTCGGAGCGACGACGAGGCGCGGGAGTTCCTTCGGGCGATGGGCATGCCCCTGAAGAAAGACGGCGAGGCATAGGAAACGATGGCAAGCAAATCCAAGATCGCGGCCGCTGCTCGCAAGCCGAAGTACTCCAGCCGGGTCGTTCGCCGCTGCATGTTGTGCGGTCGGCCGCGGGCTGTTTATCGCAAGTTCGGCACGTGCCGAATCTGCTTCCGGAAACTGGCCGATCAGGGCTGCATTCCGGGTGTCAAGAAAGCCAGTTGGTGAGCTACGCCGTGCACACACGACTCCAGACAAAACACGTTGAGCGCGAGATGAAGGAAAGGGTTCTGCTGACATGATGACCGACCCGATCGCCGACATGCTCACCCGTATCCGCAACGCGGTGCGCGTTGAACGCGCCACCGTCGAGGTGCCGATTTCGAAGGTGAAGCGCGGCGTAGCCGAGGTGCTGAAGCGTGAGGGCTTCATCTGGGATTGGCGAGAGGTCGACTCCCAGCCGGTGCCCCACCTGCAACTCGAATTGAAATACGGACCGAATGGCGAGCGGCTCATCCGGCACATCAAACGGGTCAGCACCCCTGGCCGCCGTGTCTACAGCCGGTCAGCCCGTCTGCGTCCCGTGCTCGGCGGGCTCGGGATTTCGATCCTGTCGACGTCGAGCGGCGTGGTGAGCGACCGCGAGGCCCGGCAGCGGAAGCTGGGTGGCGAAGTCCTCTGCGAACTGTGGTAGTGCGAAAGGGCAGGCAGCGATGTCTCGGATTGGCAAATCTCCAGTCAGTATCCCGAAGGGCGTGAAGGCGGCCGTGACGAACGGCGTGCTGACGGTCGAAGGACCGCTCGGCAAGCTCGAACAGCCGCTTCACCCCGCCGTATCGGTCGCCGTCGACGCGGCCACCGGCCAACTCACCGTCACCCGGAGCAGCGATAACCGCGTCGCCCGGTCGGTGCATGGCCTCACGCGGGCCCTGGCGGCGAACATGGTCGAGGGCGTTTCCAAGGGATACGAGAAGAAACTTGAGATCGTCGGCGTCGGCTATCTCGCCGCGTTGCAGAAGAACACCCTGCAACTGCGAGTGGGGTTCGCCAATGAACTCCAGGTGCCGATCCCGGCTGGGCTCACCGTGACCGTGCCCGATCAGACCCACGTGTCCATCAAGGGCATCGACAAGCAACTCGTCGGCCAGTTTGCCGCGGAAGTGCGTGCCCTGCGGAAGCCCGAACCCTACAAGGGGAAGGGCATCCGGTACGAGAATGAACAGGTTCGCCGGAAGGCGGGCAAGGCGGTCACCAAGTAACGCTGCCTGAGATGTTCGACCGCTTCCCCACACCCCCCCTCACTTCGATCCGGAACTGATCCACCATGGAACACGCCCGCACCATCCTTCGGCAGCGCCTGCGCCGCCGCCATCGCGTTCGCCGGTTCATCCGCGGCACGGCCGAACGGCCGCGGCTGTCGGTGTTTCGCACCGACAAGCACATCTACGCCCAAGTGATCGACGACGCATCGGGCCGTACGCTGGCGTCGGCGAGCTCCCGCGACAAGCAACTCCGCGACAGCGTCGCGTTTGGCGGCAACAAGCAGGCCGCCGAGGCGATCGGCCGGGCGGTGGCGGAGCGAGCGAAGGCGGCGGGTGTGACGCAGGTCTGCTTCGACCGCGGTGAATTCAAGTATCACGGCCGTGTCGCTGCTCTGGCGGATGCGGCGCGAGCCGCCGGCCTCGAATTCTGACGAACTACGAACCTGGGAATCTGGAGTCTTCAACGTGTCGACTGGCAAAGAATCTCGAACCGGCGAATTCGTCGAGAAGGTCGTGAAGGTCCGGAGGTGTGCCACGGTCGTCAAGGGCGGCCGGCGGTTCAGCTTTGCCGGGCTCGTCGTCGTCGGGAACGGCCGTGGAAAAGTCGGCTGTGGGTATGCCAAGGCCAATGAGGTGCCTCCCGCCGTCGAGAAGGCCATCAAGGACGGCATGAAGAACCTCATCGAGGTGCCCGTCGAAGGGGGCACGATTCCGCACCGTGTCGAAGGTCGGTACGAGACGGCAAAAGTCATCCTGCTCCCGGCCGGCCCGGGCACGGGCATCATCGCGGGTGCGGCGGTGCGTGCGGTGTGCGAGTCGGCGGGTATTCGCGACGTGCTCACCAAGGCGCATGGGTCCACGAACCCCGTGAATCTCGTGAAGGCGGCGCTCGACGCCCTCAAGCAGTTGCGCACGAGGGCCGACGTCGAACGGCTCCGTGGCGTGTCGCTCTCCTGAACCCAACTCCTTCCGCCTCTGGCATCATCCGAATCTGCACCGAACCCGGCACCGAACCATGAAGCTCAACGACGTCAACAAGGGCATCCACAAGAACAGCAAGCGGCTGCGGGTCGGCCGCGGGCCCGGCTCGGGCCGGGGCCGTTATGCGGGTCGCGGCAACAAGGGTCAGGGACAGTTGGCCGGCTGGTCAGCCCCGGCGATCTTCGAAGGCGGCGGCATGCCGCTCATTCGGCGGATCCCGAAGCGTGGTTTCAACAACGCGCACGCCCGGATCGTGAAGGCCGTGAATGTCGAGTCGCTCGAGCAGGCCTTCACGGCTGGTGCCGATGTGACGCCCGAATCCGTGCGTGCCGCCGGCCTCGCGTCGGGTATCTGGGAGCAACTCAAGGTGCTCGGCAACGGCACGGTGACGAAGGCTCTCAGGGTGTCGGCCCATCACTTCAGTGCCCAGGCCCGCGAGAAAATTGAGGCGGCCGGAGGCACGGTGACCGTGCTCCCAGGACCGGCTCCGGTGAAGCGGAATGTAAAAAAGGCATCGCGGAAGAAGCCCGCGGGCGGGTAGGCTTTGCCGGCGCCCCCGAGCGCGTCTCTCCGAGGAGCCTGATCCGTGCTGGAAAAACTTCGCGTCATTTTCACGATTCCTGAGCTGAGGCAGAAGATTCTGCTGACGCTGGGCCTGCTGGCGATCTACCGAGTCGGCTGGCAGGTGCCACTGCCGATCGTCGATCCGCAGGCCATGACGGCATTTGCCGAGCAGACCGGCGGGATCGGGGATCTGTTGCGAACGGTGGCCGTGTTCTCGGCGAGCCAACTGTCGCAGGCTACGATCTTCGGTTTGGGCATCATGCCCTACATCTCCGCGTCGATCATCTTTCAGCTCCTCGGCACCGTCTGGCCGCCGCTCGAGCGGTTGCAAAAGGAAGGTGAGGCGGGGCGGAAGAAGATCAACGAGTACACCCGCTATGCCACCGTGCTGA
>CAMDDA010000226.1 GCA_945890755.1 Candidatus Kuenenia stuttgartensis | reverse complement strand
GCGGCTGCGCTCTCGGCATCCTGCCTTCGCTTGCCGCCAACGCCGGCTCCCGGGGCACGGGCAGCCCCTCACGGAAACTGTAGGCCCGTTTCTCCGCAACGGGCTGCCCGTCACGGAGTGACGGGCCTACAAGGAGAAGGGGAGCTGGTCGGGGTTCCCGCGCAGCCGCCGGTGGCCGTTCGTCACTCGCCGTTCACCGTGAGCACGAGATGGCGGGGGCCACCGCGGTCGCGGTGCTCGCAGAGGTAGATGCCCTGCCAGGTGCCGAGAAGCAGGCGGCCGTCCTTGATCGGCACGGTGACGCTGCTGCCGATCATCGACGCCTTCACGTGGGCCGGCATGTCGTCCGGGCCCTCCATAGTGTGCACGTATGGAAAGTCCTCGCGGGCGATCGCGTTGAAGGCCATTTCGAGATCGCGCGGCACGTCGGGATCGGCGTTCTCGTTGATCGACAGGCTGGCCGACGTGTGCTGGATGAAGACGTGCACGAGGCCCACGCGGAGCGGGGGCATCTCGCGGAGGGCGGCCTCGATCTCGGCCGTGATCAGGTGGAAGCCGCGGCGGCGGGGAGCGAGTCGCAGTTCACGTTGCAGCCAGGCCATGTCATTCGTCTCCGCTGGCGAAGCACCAGACCGTGCCGTCGTCGGAGGCGATGACGACGCGGCCGCTCGCGACGGCGGCACCGGCGTCGAAGCGGCCGCCCGCGTCGAACTCCCAGGCTTTCGCGCCGGTCGCGGCGTCGACCGCCACGATCTTTCCTGCGGCGTCGGCCACGATCACGACCTCGCGCGGTGCCGCGTCGGCCGCCGTTCCGCCGCTCGCCATCACGATCGCAGGCGCTGCGTCGACGCGGCCGCGGAGCGGTGTTCGCCAGGCTCGGCCGCCGTCGGTGAGTCGGAATGCCTCGATGGCCCGGCCGCGAGAGCCGACGATCGCAAACTGCTCCGTGAGGGCGGCGCTCGACCGATACGACTGGCCCGGCACGGCCGACTGCATCCGCCAGGCCACCTCCTGCTTCACGACGTCGATCGCGAAGAACCCGCCCCCCTCGGTGCCGAAGAAGACGCGGTCGCCGGCGGCTGCCGGCGTGGTGCCGGTCGGACCGTCGATCGCCACCGCGGCGGTGGCTTCCCCCGTGGTCACGTCGATCACGTGCAGCTTGCCGTCGCAGCCGGCGATGAACACCCGGGGCCCCGCGGGCGTTTCCGCCACGGTGGGGCTGCAGCGGATCTGGTCGGCGATCGAGTGCTTCCACACCACGGCACCGTCGGCGAGCGCGAGGCAGGAGAGCGACGCATCCTGCGAACCGACGAGCACCCGCGGCCCCGCAGTCGAGGCGATGATCGTCGGACCGCCCGAAATTTCACCCTGGGCGGCGTAGGTCCACTGCACCGCGCCGCTCGCCGGATCGAAGGCCCGCACGATGCCCGCGTCGTCGCCGACGACCACCAGCGGGAAGGCGGGATCGAGCGAGACGGCCGCCGCCGACGGAAACCCGGCTTCGTCGGCCTTGAACGTCCAGTTCGTGCCGCCCGTGTCGAGCGCGAGGGCATGGAACGTGCCGTCGAGATCGCCGAGGTAGATCATGCCCGCGGCGATCACGGGCGCAGCCCCGAAGGCCGTCTTGTCGAAGTCGCGGCGCCAGGCTTCGGCGAGAGGCAGCCTGATCGTGGCGTCGGATCGGCCCGTGCCGGCGAGACAGCCACGCACCAGCGGCCATGCGTCAGCCGGCGCGGCAGCGAGCGGGACGGCCTGTTCTTCGGCGGCGCGCGTATCAACCGCAACGCACGTCAGACAGGCCATCATCGCCATGCAGAGCCGGCGATTCATCGGGCGGCCTCGTAGAGCAGGGCGAGATCGGCAGCGGTGACGGTCCGCGGGTTGAAGCTCGCCGTCCATTGCGATGCCGCCGCGGTGGCCAGGGCGACGGCATCAGCGCGACCGCAGCCGCAGGCTGCGAGCGACGTCTTCAGCCCCGCTGACTGCAGAAGGCCGGCGAGCCAGTCGGCCAGCCGGTCACCCGCCTGTGCCGCATCGGCTTCGATGCCGAGGGCGGTCAGCAGTTCCGCATAGCCCGCGGCACACGCATCGCCCTCGGAACTGCGGCCGTTGAACCGCACGACATGCGGCAGCATCACGCCGACGGCCTGGCCGTGGACGATCCCGTGGGCCGCCGTGAGCGGATTGGCCAGGGCATGCGCCGCGCCGAGCATCGCGTTCTCGATTGCAAAGCCGGCGAGCGCCGCGCCGAACTGCACGGCGGCGCGGGCTGCGATCGTGCCGCCGTCGACGAACATGTCCGGGAGGCTGCGGGCGAGCAGCCGCCAGGCCTCCCGCGAGAACGTGCGCGAAGCGGGCGTGGCCGCCAGGCTGACGTGGCTTTCGACCGCGTGCGAGAGGGCGTCGATCCCGGTGAGGGCGGCCAGCGAGAGCGGCTGTGTGAGCGTGAGGTCCACGTCGAGGATGGCGACGCGAAAGGCGGCCCGCGGATCGCCGCAGGCCATCTTCATGCCCGTCTCGTCGTCGGTGATGAGGGCGAACGACTGCGTCTCGCTGCCGGTGCCGGCCGTGGTGGGCACGGCGATCGACGGCAGCATCGGTCCCGTGGCCGTGCCGCGGCCCTTGTAGTCGTGGATCCGGCCGCCGCACGAGACCAGGAAGTTGATCCCCTTGGCGCAGTCCATCGAACTGCCGCCGCCGAGCCCCACGACGAGGTCGGGGCGGAAGTCGCGGGCGAACCGCGTGCCCTCGTCGACCTCGCGCGACGACGGGTTCTCCGTGAAGGCCGAGAACGTGGCCGTGACCAGCCCCGCCGCCTCCAGCGCCGCCAGGCCCGCCGCCGTGTGGCCCGCAGCGACGATCCCCGGATCGCTCACGACGAGCACCCGCGTGGCCCCGAGTTCACGCGCCAGCCCCCCGAGCCGTTCGAGCGTACCCCGACCCACCACCAGCCGCGTCGGCGCGCGAAACTCGAAGTCGGGAAGTTCCATGTTCATGTGGTGATGTTCGGCCATTCGCACCTCACGCTCCACATGCTGAGGAGACGGTTGCTGAGGAGCCGGTCGGGGAAACCGGAGAGGGAGCGCAGGGATATCCGTAGCTATGTGCGTGCCATCGGGTACCGGGGTGGCGGGAGGAATCCCGAAGCGACGCCGGAGGTTTTGCCGCCGGCGACCAATACGGCTGACTTCATGCCCGAGCACCAACCGCCGCCGCCACCTGCAGGGCCCGCGACCGGTACAGAAAGTCGATGATGTTGCCCTCGTGCGGCTGCAACCAGTCGAGCTTCGTGGTCGGGATCGGCCCGAAGTTGAGCCGGTCGATGTGCGTGCAGTCGATCAGCCGCTGCTGGAAGGCTTCGTCTTCGGTGAGTGCCGAGCAGACGAGCGTGGGGCCGATCGCCTCCAGCATCTTCTCCTGCGGACACTCGACCACGCTGACGAACGGAAACATGTATTCGGCCTTGGCGATCTCGGGCTCCGGGCTCGCGCAGTGCACGACCGTGGGCCGCAGCCAGCCGCACCGCGTGCCTTCGACGAGCCGGTCGCCGTAGTTCGCGGTCACATGGGTCACGCCGGGGGCCTTCAGCCCCGCCTCGATCTGCCCCCAGATCGCCTTGGCGGCGCCCGGGATCGTGAAGGCCGCGAGCTTCGCCTCGGGGTCATCTGGCGGCTTCACGTCGATCGGTCCCAGCCGCGCCGCGATGGCTTCGGCGATCGCCTTCGTGTGGCGGCTGGCGTAAATGGCCGACGCATTGATGCAGCCGCGGCCGCTGTTGATCGCCACGCTCTCGCAGAGCACGTCGAGATGCCGCTCCCAGGCATCCACGCAGTCGTCGCCGAGGATGATCTTCGAGAAGCCGGGGCCGTGCACCTGCACACCGGGGTTGCTGCGGTACTGCTCCACCGTCTTCGCGCTGCCGAAGATCATGCTGCGGCGGCAGCCGGTGAGGATCCCGGCGCCCACGTCGGTGGCGCCCGGATAGAGGCCGATCGCCTCGGCGGGAATCCCCGCCTCCACCATCGCGGCCGCCATGCGGTAGGGCGTCCACGGCTCCTGGCTGCACGCCTTCATCACCAGGCCTACGCCGAGGGCGATCACCGGCAGCCAGAGCGTGTGCACGCCGGGCGAGTTGGAGGGCAGCACGAGGCCGAGCACCGGCGACTGCGCCTGGTAGCTCACGGTCACGCCGCGGTGCTCCTGCCCGAAGCCCTGCCAGAGGATCTTCGGGTCGAGCCCGCGGGAGAGGGCGTCGAGGATCCGGTCCATGTTGGAGAGCACGAACATGTTCTTCTGCATGTTGGCCCGGCAGAGCGACTCGGGCAGCCCGGTCGTGGCTGACTGATGCTTTACGAAGTCGTCGGGCGACTGCTGCGTGTCGCCGAGCGTGACGGTGCCATTGGCATAGAGGTTCCCGGCCGTCTGCAGCCGCTCGACGATCTCCTCCGGATCGATCGCGAGCAGGGCGGCCCGTGCCTGCTGCGCCTTCTGCAGGTCGCGGCCCACGATCGCGCCGCCGACCTGGCTCACCTCGGCGACCGGTTCGCCGGTGAGGAAATGCACGAGCGTCTCGCGTTCGAGCGACTCGTAGGGTTTGCCGAAACGCCAGGCGGGCAGGTGCATGGGTGGGGTCCTCTGGGGGGTCTAGCTTAGCGGATGCCGGAGTCTACTTGCTCAACCCGGCGAGGGGCTGCCGGTGCCCTCTCGGCGGACGTTCGCTATGGACATCCTGTCCTTCGCTCACTGCATGTCCGCTTCGCTTCGGCATCCTGCCTACGCTCGCTTCCATAGCCCGCGAGATGGCACCGGCAGCCCCTCGCCTCCCTCAACCGGGAGAGGAGGCTTCGGGTGACCCGTGCCCTGGGAGCCGGCGTATGCTGACAAGAGCAGCCAGGATGGCGAAGCGCCGTCAGCATCCGAGCGAGCGAAGGACAGGATGTCCGTAGCGAGCGTCCGGCGACGGGGCATGGGGCACCCGAAGCCGGCTTGGGCGCGCATGGGCTTGCCACCGCGTCAGTACACGCCGACGGTCGTCGTCGCGGCGAGTTCGCGGAACGGGCGGACGCCGCTGATGCCGTCCCACGGGTACTTCGCGTAGGGCAGCTCGCGTTCGCCTTCGTCGCGCTCCAGGAAGCCGGGGATGAAGGTTTCTTTCGTGAGCGTTGTGAGGCGGACGCGGCCGGTGCCGCCGTAGGGAACGAGATCGTCGGGACGATCGAAGTCCACCACTTCGATCACCGCGCGGGGCTGCGGGG
>CAMDDA010000225.1 GCA_945890755.1 Candidatus Kuenenia stuttgartensis | reverse complement strand
AGCGCCTGCATGACCCACAACTACCGGGAGTTTCTCCACGGCTTCACGGATTGGGTCGAACACGTCGCCGACAGCCGCGACGCCCAGGACTATCGGAAGCGGGTCACCGATCAGGAGTCGGTCTCGATGTGGCAGAGCCTGAGCTTCGGTGCCAACTACAAGGCCGCTTACTGTCTTTCCGTGTGCCCTGCCGGAGAAGACGTGCTGGCCCCGTTCCTCGACGACCGGCCGGCCTTTCTGACCGGCATCGTGAAGCCCCTGCAACAGAAGCACGAAACCATTTACGTCGTGCCGGGGTCAGATGCCGACGACTATGTGACCCAAGCCTTTCCCCACAAGACGAAGCGGCATGTCAACGGCGTCCGCCCATCCACCATCGCCGGGTTTCTGGAGACCATGCACGTCGTCTTCCAGAGGGGACAGGCGAAGGGCATCGATGCGGTGTATCACCTGATCTTCACGGGCCATGAGCCGGCCGAAGCCACCGTGACGATCAGACAGCAGACCCTGAACGTGCAGCGGGGCCTGATCGGCAAGCCCGACTGCACGGTCAAAGCAGACGCCCGAACCTGGCTGGGATTTCTCCGGAAGGAGCGGAGCATCGTCTGGGCGCTCCTGACAGGCCGCATTCGGGTCCGGGGAGGCCTCAGCCGGTTCCAGGCCTTCGGCCGCTGTTTTCCCGGCTGAATCGCTCCCCAGCGAGCAGGGGGACGGTTCACACAGGCGCGGTTGCGGCCCGCACCGGGGCGCTCATGCGGGGAGCTTCGCCGCGAGCCAGGCCTTGTAGCCGCCCACCATGTCGTGCACGTCGCGGCGGCCGAGCTTCTGCAGCAGGCTCGCGGCGATCGCGGAGCGGTAGCCGCCTTCACAATGCACGGCCACGGGTCGGCCGGCCGGGATCTCGCCGATCCGCTCATCGAGATGCGTGAGCGGGATGTTGAGGCTCCCGGCGATATGCCCCCCCGCATGCTCCGCCTCGCTCCGCACATCGACCACGATCGGCGCCGCACCGGCATCGGGCCGCTTCCCGGCGACCCATTCGGCGAGGGCCGGTGCCGTGATCCGCTCCGTTCGCTCCACGAGATCGTCGCGGGCAGCGAGGGCGGCCATGCCGCCGGCGAGGTAGCCCGCCACGTTGTCGAAGCCGATCCGGCCGAGCCGCATCACGGCCTCTTCCTCGCCCCCTTCCTCGGCAATCACCACGATCGGCTTGTCGTGCGAGAGCATCGACCCCGCCCACGTCGCATACTTGCCGCTCAAGGCGATGTTGAGGCATCCCTTCAGGTGCCCCCCTTCGAAATCGATGCCGTCGCGGACGTCGAGCAGTTGGGCTCCCGACTTTTCGAGCGCGAGCACCTCGTCGAGGGACAGCGGCTTGAGTGTCTTCTCCATCGCTGCGCCGAGCGACGCCCGCTCCTTGCGATTCAGGATCGCGTCGTGCACGAAATAGTCCGGCGCTTCCGGCTGATCGGCCGTGACGATGGCCTTGAATTCCTCGCGGCTCATCGGCTGGAGGGCGTAGTTGAACTTCTTCTGTTCGCCGATCGTGGAGACCGTTTCCTTCGACAGGCTCTTGCCGCACATGCTGCCCGCACCGTGGGCCGGATAGACGAGCGTGGCGTCGGGCAGCTTCACGAGCTTGTTCGTGATGCTGTCGTAAAGCATGTCGGCCAACTCGTCGGCCGTCACGCCGATGCTCGCCAGGAGATCGGGCCGGCCGACGTCACCGATGAAGAGCGTGTCGCCGGTGAGCACGGCCAACGGCTCGGTGCGGCTCTTCGCGATATCGTAGACGAGGATCGAGATGCCCTCGGGCGTGTGGCCGGGCGTTTCCATGATCTCGAGCTTCACGTCGCCGAACTCGACCACGTCGCCGTCCTGCATCTTCACACAGGCGAACTCCGCCTCCGCCCGCCGGCCGAGATGAATCGTCGCCCCGGCCTGGTCGCGCAGCTCGATGTGACCGGCCACGAAGTCGGCGTGGAAGTGCGTGAGGAAGACGTGCTTGATCGTGTAGCCACCGGCCTTGGCATCGGCCAGGTATTGATCGACGTCGCGCTGGGGATCGACCACGGCGGCCGTCTTCGTCTTCTCGTCGGTGATCATGTACGACGCGTGCGACAGGCAGGCGAGGTAGTACTGCTGGATCTTCATGGCGATGCCTCCGGTGATGATGGGGGGAACGGGGCGCCGGCTCGTCACTTGCCGACGACGGCGGGGAATCCGGCCTTCACGAGCTGCGGATAGCCGGGCTTGATCGCCCGGACGTCGTACCCGAGCGGCTTGAGCATCGCGGCAGCCTCGGCGCAGCGGCCGCCGGCGAGGCAATAGCAGTAGATGACCTTGTCTCTGGGCAGGATCTTCGCGAGCTCCTGCGGGGACACGCCGCGCTCGAGCACGCTCAAGGGAAGCAGGCCGGCCCCGGCCAGATGCCCCTGCTGCCATTCGTCTGGCTCGCGCACGTCGATGATCACCGCCTTCTGCTGGGCAACGGCCTGCTTCACGACATCGAGCGATTCCTTCGTATGCTCGGCGACCGCGGTGCCGGACGCCGCTCCGAGCACGAGCCCGAGCAGGATGGCGCGGGAGCAGGTCGTGGCCGTGCGACAGGACTGATTCCACGGCATCCGGGCAATCAGCATCGCCATGCCGCAGGTATCGGTGATCCCGGCGAACACGAGGCCGCAGCCCACGAAGCCGGCCAGGCCCACGCCGATCGCCTGCCAGTTCACCGGCGCTTCCGGCCCGAAGCCGGCCAGTGCCGCCCCGATGGCGACGAGCGCGCCGGCGGCGATCCGCACCTGCCGCTCGAGCGACATCACCTTGCGGCCGCGGATGACCGGCACCCCGGCGGCCTCGCAGGCTACCGTGCCCCCTTCGACGCTGACCACGTCGTTGAGGCCCGCGGCGAGCAGCTTTTCGCAGGCCTTCTGACTGCGGGTGCCCGACTTACAGACGAAGTACACGGGACCACTGCCGGCGACCGACTTCACGGCCTGCGCGTCGAGCCGGTCGAGCGGGATGTTGTGGGCGAAATCGACGTGCACCTCGCCGAACTCGGCGGGCGTGCGAACGTCGATGAGGGTCAGTTTGTCGCCCTTGCGGCGAAGATCGGCGAGCGTCGTCGGGGAAATCGTGGCAACCATGAAACCATCCTCCGTGGGTCAGGAACGAATCCAAGCGAGTCGTTGTGTCGTGATATTACGATATTTTATATCGGGGAGGCGGACGGTAGCAGCCATACGCCTAGGCGGACACCCCGGTTCGCCGGGATTTCGGGCCGCCGAACCGGGACTCGATGCAGGCCATGATGCTGGCAAGGTGGGGCTCGGCGATCGTGTAGTAGACACACCGCCCCTCCTTCTCGACGTCAAGAAAGCCGCACCGCTGCATGAGCCGCAGATGCTCGGAGGCCATGTGGCTCGGGATCTCGCAGGCATCGGCCAGTTCACCCACCGTGTAGCGGCCACCGAGCAGCATCTGCACGATCCGCAGCCGGTGGGGATGGGCGAGGGTCTTCAGGCATTCGGCCGCCTGGCCCAGGCTCTCGAGGCTCGTGAGCTTCGGCAGACGGGCTGGCGTGCGCTTCGTGTCGACCATGACGACGGCTCTGACGCCGGGAGGGACGGGGGACTTGCACTTGCGTCGGCACTCGCGACGCCTTCCAATCATATCGGAATATTACGATATGTCAATGAGTTTTTCGCGGCGAACCCAGATTGCCCTCAGCCGATCGGTGTGGCGTCACGCGGACGACGTAGATGCACCAGACGATGGCTGCGGCGTTGAGCACTGCGAACACCAGAAATACCGGCAATCCCCCGATCCGTAGGGCCGCGGCATGGGACGCGGCCGACGAGACCAGATCGACGGCGGTCAGGCGGATCGCTTCGCGAACGACTGCGACGGCGACGAGGCCGACGATCCAGCCGGCGGTCGCCGCGACCAGCAGGGGCGACGAGAGCCGGCCACGGATCGCCGCAATGAACCAGACTGCTGCCTGCACGGCCACCGCCCCCGAGAGGATGGCCAGCCACGGACCGGCCAGTGGCCCCGCCACGGCGTCTCGGACGGCGACCGAAAGGGTCGACCAGTAGAGCATCGCCGCGGTCACGCAACCGACCAAACCGGCGCCGGCCGTGAGGGCCAGCCGTCTGACCGGCGACAGCCCCACCACCGCCGCGGTGGGCTGCGGGACGGCGTAGATTCCGACGCCGGTGAGCCTGCCCTGCCACGCCAGCTCGATCGCCAGGCTCGGAAACGCCAGGAAAAACCAGACGGCGAGCCGCGGCAGGAGGCCGGGGGATTCGTACCGCAGGCCGCCAGATTCGTACAGCCGCGGCCACGCCGCGTGGTCGAGCATGAGCAGGTGATTTTCCGTCCAACTCAGGGCGATGAACACGAACCCCGCGCAGACGGCGACGGCCACGAGTGGTCGCCAGACCCACAGTCGCCTGCTGATCCAGGCCGACTTCTGGAGGTAGAGCAGGTAGAAGCAGACGATCAGCACCGGCAGGATCGCCATCCAGCGATGGGAAAGCAGAAGGTTGGCCGTGGCGAACTCCCGGCCGTAGAGCATCTGGACGAACAACAGCGGCGCCACCCCGGCGGTGATGGCCAGCCCCGTGGCGAATGGCAGCCAGTCGAGCAGGATCCCCTGCCACTCACAGGCCGCACAGCGGGCCTTGCCCAGCAGTCGCCCGCAGGCGAGATACGTCGCTCCGGCCAGCACGTAATGCATGAACACCATGTGCACCACGAAGGTCGCCAGGTAGAGCACGAGATAGAAGGCCGTGGCCCCGGGCAGGCCGAAGGGGAGGGCCGCATTCATCACAGTGGCCCCGTCGCGGCCAGTCCTGCGGCACCAGGGCCCGTGCCCGCCTCGTCGAGCCAGCGACCGATCTGCGCGAGCACCGCGGCGTCGTGCGCCTCCGCCCAGGCCGGGGGCCTGCCGGCCCGGATCCAGCCGATCAGCTGCACGACCGCCTCGACCTCCGCCGGAGTGCCGGCGAAGGGCGGCATGAAGGGCTTCGTCCGCTGGAGCTGGGCGATGTTGAGTCGCCGCTGGTCGATCGACCACGTCGCCGCCAGCTCGCACACGGCGTTCATGCCCTCGAGCGTATGGCACACGGAGCACTGCACCCGAAACACCTTCGCGCCGAGGGCCACCTGGGCGTTGGGGTACGCCGCCGCATCCCGCAGCGGATACGGGTCGTCGGTGGCACAGCCCCTCTGCCGGAGCTGTTCGATCCCGTCGCGGGCGATCGAGTTGGAGTAG
>CAMDDA010000224.1 GCA_945890755.1 Candidatus Kuenenia stuttgartensis | reverse complement strand
CTCCTTGCCGCCGTCCTCGAGCACGCCGACCTTCGCGCCGTCGAGCCCGACCGTCTTCAGCCACAGAAATTCGTTTTCCTTCGGGGCCCGGTACCGTTCGTAGACGGCTGCGTTCGCCTGCTTGAGATGGGCCGAGGCGGTGCTGTCCTGGAGGAAGCCGATACCGGGGCCGCCCAGAAGGCCGGCCGAGAGCATGCCCACGCCCCCTGCGGCGCCGATCGTGATCGCGCCCCCCTTGGGAAACAACTCGCTGACCACGGCCAGCATCGTGGGCCAGAGGAACGTCTTGCCGATGCCATACACCGTCGCGGCCACGATGCACATGACCGCCCCCTCGGCGTTGCCGAGGAGCGTGAGGCCCGCGGCGCCGAAGAGCGCCGAGACGGCGAGCAGGCCCAGCGGAGAGATCTTCTCCACGATCGGTCCGGCGAAGAACCGCAGGATGAACATCAGGCTCGACGTGTAGACGAAGAGCAGCAGGCCGTTGGCGGGGCTGGCCATGATCGTGCCGGTGATCTTCGAGATCCACGAGTCGGTGCCGAGTTCCACGTAGCCCACCATGGCATGCACGATGAGCAGGAAGGCGAGGATGAAGTGGCCAAAGCGGAAGCCCGTGGCCGCTCCGAACGCGATCAGCAGTGCCGCGGCGATGCCCCCCGCCACGAGCGGCGGCAGGCCGAGATCGCTCTTGAAGAACAGGGCGAGCAGGCCGCAGACCACCGCCGCGCCGACGAGCCCCAGCTCGCCGAGCATGTCGCGGTAGGAGACGCCCGAACTGCTGGCCTCGCTCTTGGGGAACCGCTGTCCGATCATCATCAGGCCGTAGAGCACCACGGGCACGAGGAAGAGCGAGATCTGGATTTGCCAGGCCACCGGCTTCGTGCCGGCGCCGCCGGCCATGAAGTAGCTCGCCAAACCGCCGAGGATCAGGCCGCCAGGCCAGCCCGCGTGCAGGATGTTGAGGTAGTGGGTCTTGTTCTTCGGGAACAGCGTGGCCACGAGCGGATTCACGACCGCCTCCGCGATGCCGTTGCCGATCGCGAACAAAAACATGCCCCAGAAGAGACATTGAAATGCGAGCGGCTTGCCGCCCGCCGCGAATGCCGCGCCGGTGCCGAGCGTGAGACCTGCCGAAATCAGATGCATGATGAAGGCCGCGAACATCAACGGCCCGAAGCCGATCCGGTCGGCGATCAGGCTCGAGAGCAGGATGATGATGCCAAAGCCGGTGAGGCCGCCGCCGGTGATCGCGCCGAGTTCGGTCTGCGTGAACCCATATTGCTCGGCCCACTGCCCGAGGATGCCGGCCCGAATCGAGAAGCCGACGCCCGCGGCGAGAATCGCCATGAAGCCGGCCCAGAGGAGCCGCTGCGCATTGGGGACGGCGGCCTGCTGGCCGACAGCGGTTCCTGGAGCGAGCTGCGCGTTCATGCGGATGTTCCTGAGGGACGGAAGAGACGGGAGGGCGGCAGCATAGCAAGCGGGAGGGGACTGGGAAAACGGCGGAATGTGGCTCGGGTTCCGCAGGCGTCGAAGGATTCGGCGGGCCGCGGCGCCCTCGCTCCCATCCAAGCCCCCAGGCGCAAGCCGGGGGATCGCGTCGCATTTGGTGCCATCCCCTCGCTCCCGCTCCGGGCTTCTATGGGCTGCCCCCGACGCTTGACCCGTGGAGCCGGCGTTCGTACTTTCCCGCCCCCCCTGGGGTTTTCCGGGCGGGGATCCTCGCCGGTCTCAGACGTGAAATCGCTCGCCGACATGCTCTGGACGCTCGTGCGGTGGACCCTGCCGCTCACGGTGGCGGGCGTCATTGCCGCGCTGGCGGTGGGGGCCACGCAAATCGGGGAGCAGGTGCGGCTGCGGGTCGAGGCGCGGCTGCGGAGTGAGTTGCCCGGCTTCGCGGTGCATGTCCGCGGGGCGAGTCTCGTCGAAGGCGAGGGAATCGTCGTTCGTGGCCTGTCGATCTCCGATCCAACGCTGCCGCCACCCGAGCGGCAGCTGCTCGTCGTCGAGGAGGTGCATCTGGCGTGCAGCACGGCGCTGACCGACCTCGCCTCCGGCGGTTCTGCGATCACGGCGGTGAAGGTGCGGCGGCCGACGGTGCATGCCGCGCGGCATGCCGACGGCAGCTGGAGCCTCACGCGGCTGTTCGCGGGACGACGGCCGACCGGCCAGGCTGCCATGCCCGTCGTCATCGAGGATGGCACGCTCGTCGTCGGGGACGCGCGGCTTCGCAAGCCATTCACGCTGCGACAGGTGGCCGTCGAGCTCGCGCCCGGCGGAGGTGCCGACAGTTCGCTTGTGGTGCGGGGCAGCGGCGCCGGCGAGGTCTTCGAGCGGGTCGAGTTCAGCGGCACGCTCTCGGCCGCCGACGGACGGTTCGAGATCGGCGGCAGCCTGGAGTCGCTCGATGTGTCGCAGCGGCTGCACGAACTCGCCGTCGCCGCCGGTCAGGGGGCATGGCTTGCCGGCCTGCGGGGGCGAGTCGGGCTCGACTGGCAAGCATCCGGCGCCATCTCGCAGCCCGCCGACATCGCCGTATCGGTTCGCGGCAGGCTCGAGTCCGGGCACTTCCAGCATGCGGCACTTCCATTTCCGATGAGCGACGTGTCGGCCGAGTTCACCGCCGATCGGGCGGGCGCCGTGTGCGAGAAGCTCGTGGCGCATTCGGGCTCCACGCTCGTTCGTGGGTCGGGCCGGCTTGCGGGCTGGCAGGCGACGGCCGATTGGGAGCTGCTCGTCGAGGCGGAACGGCTGGTCGTGGGACGTCACTGGGAGGAACTGTTGCCGCAGCAGCTCGCCGCGCAGTGGAGCAAGCTCCTGCCGGCGGGCGAGATCGACGTCCGGGCCCACCTGGCGCGGCGCGGCGGCACGATCGAGCCCGACGTGGCGGTGCGGTGCCGCAACGTCTCGCTCACGCACTATCGCTTTCCCTATCGCCTCGATCGCACCGTCGGCACCGTCACCTACAAGGGGGCGGCCCTCGCCCTCCACCTCACGGGTCAGGCGGGGGGCCATCCGGTGCACGTGGCCGGCACCATCGACACATCGGTGGCCGGGGGCCGTGGCACGATCGAGGTCCAGGGCAACGAGATGCGGATCGACGATGCGTTGCTCGCCGCCCTACCGCCACGGAGCGCCGATATCGTGCGGTCGCTCCGCGGCCAGGGCACGTTCGGCTTCCTGTTTCGCCACCAGCGCGGGCCGGAGCAGCCACAGGGCTATGTCAACTCGCTCGACATCCGGCTCACACAGGGCAGCCTCTCGTACGCAGGCTTTCCGTATCCGCTCTCCAACGTGACGGGCAGCATTCGAATGGAGCAGGGCCGCTGGACCATTCGCGGCCTCACCGGTACGAACGACACCGGAG
Source organism: Candidatus Kuenenia stuttgartensis (assembly GCA_945890755.1). Taxonomy (GTDB): domain Bacteria; phylum Planctomycetota; class Planctomycetia; order Pirellulales; family UBA1268; genus QWPN01. The sequence continues at coordinate 1,930 of CAMDDA010000224.1, read as the reverse complement.
TCGTGCAGTGCACGGGCGGGCTGGAGCCGCGGGCGGATGGCGGTGGTGAGCTGACGCTGCAGCTGATCGGACGCGGTGTCGTGCTGGAGCCGGAGCTTCGCGATGCGCTGCCCCCCGGCATGCGGCGGATCTGGGACGACGTCGATCCGCGGGGCACGGCCGATTTTTCCGCCACGGTGCGGCATGACGTGCGGGCGCGGCGGACAACCGTCGAACTCGAGGCGATGCCACGTGGCGACACCGTGTCGATCGAGCCGGCGTGGTTTCCCTATCGGCTCGAACGGCTGCAGGGACGGCTGGTCTGGCGCGACGGACGGCTGCGGTTCGAGCAGATCCGCGGCGTGCACGCCCGCACGACCGTGGTGACCGACGGCAGCTGCCGGTTCACGCCCGACGGCGGCTGGCACGTCTCGTTCGAGCGGCTGTCGGCCGATCGGTTTCGTGTCGACCACGATCTCCTCCAGGCGTTGCCGGCAGGCCTGCAGCAGGCGGTGGAGGGGGTGCGGCTCCGCGGTCTGCTCTCGCTCGACGGCACGCTCGACATCTATTCGACGACGCCCAGCGTGGTGACGCTGCCCGGCGGCCGCACGGAGCTCGTGCCCGGCCCGGCGGCGGCGTCGTGGGATATCGCACTCGACATGGAGCAGGCGGCGCTCGACGTCGGGTTGCCGGTGGAGCACGTGCACGGCGGCCTGCGACTCCGCGGCCAGAGCGACGGCCGTGCCTGGCAGGCCGTCGGTGATCTGGCGCTCGACAGCGCGATGGTGCAGGGCGTGCAGCTCACGGCGGTGCAGGGGCCGCTCGCGCTCGACGGCACGGGCGTGCGGTTTGGTGCGCTGGCGGCCGGACAGGCCGGAGGCGGTCGCCGCCTCTCGGCGCGGCTCGCCGAGGGCACGCTGCTCGTGGACGGCAGTGCGGCAGCCGGGCCTGCGGGCCGGTTTACCGTTGCCGCGTCGCTCCAAGACGCCGACCTGCAACGACTGGCCAGCGAGGCGACGGCGGCGCCCCACCGGTCTCGCGGCCAGCTGAGCGGCGGGATCGAACTCTCCGGCTCGCGCGCCGGCACGCACTCGCTGACCGGCCGCGGGCAGGTGCGGCTGCGCGACGCCGACATCTACGAACTGCCGGTGGTCGTGGCGCTCCTGAAAATTCTCCGCGTCAAGGCGCCCGATCGAAACGCATTCGGATCGAGCCTCGTCGACTTCCGCATCGAGGGCCCGCATGCCTATCTCGACACGATCGAGTTGTCGGGCGACGCGATCAGTCTGGTCGGCACGGGTGAGATCGACTTCGACACCAATCTCCGGCTCACGTTCCGCTCGATCATGGGTGACGCCGAGACGCAGCTCCCGGCGATGAAGCGGCTGCTCGGCGGCGCCAGCGGCCAGTTCATGCTGATCCACGTCGACGGCACGCTGGCCGATCCGGTGCCGAGCACGGAAGCCTTTCCCACGCTCGCGGCGGCCCTGCAAAAACTGCAGACGCAGCGGCAGGAGCTGCGCCGCTGAGCTGACGACGGTTTTTGCCGCCGCGGGTACATTCAGCCGGCGGCGTTGGCCAGCCCGCAGCCCGAGGAGCCCCGCGAAGCCATCATGACGAGCCCACCCATGACGAACAGACCTTTGAACTTCGTGAAGATGCACGGTGCCGCCAACGACTATGTGTACGTCGATTGTTTTGCCGAGGAGGCCCCGGCCGATCCGGCCGCCCTCGCGCCGCGGATTGCCGACCGGCACCGGGGGGTGGGGGGCGACGGGCTCGTCCTCGTGATGCCATCGGCCAGGGCCACCGCGCGGATGCGGATGTTCAATGCCGACGGCAGCGAGTCTGAGATGTGCGGCAACGGAGTTCGCTGCGTGGCGCATCTCGTCGTGTCGCGGGGCCGTGCTGCCCCCGGCCCGGTGACGATCGAGACGGGGCGGGGTGTGCT
>CAMDDA010000223.1 GCA_945890755.1 Candidatus Kuenenia stuttgartensis | reverse complement strand
CGCGGCGTACGGCAGTCGCGATTTCAAGCAGACTGATTGCTGAGACGACGATCTGCCCAGGATCACCATGCGCTGAGAGCGTCCGCTCGGCCTTGCGGGAAAGGCCCGGAGCACGAGCAAGCCACCACACCAAAACATGCGTGTCAATGACGATCAACGGTTCATTTCCCAATCGTCTGCAGGCAAGAGCGGCTCGAATGGCTGGTCGTAGCGGAGCAGGCTGCCCTTCAAGCGGCCGCGGGCCGCCTCGGCGGCGTCCGGTTGCGGCGTCGGGGGGAGGATTTCCGCGATCACTCGCCCACGGAGCGTCACGGCAAGCCGCTCCCCTCGTGCGACCCGGGCGAGGTATTCCGGCAGGTGCTGCCTCAGGGTTGTCACGTTTACGCCAAGCATCTCACGTCCGTTATGTACACATGAAATGTACATGTCGAGTGGCGGTGCGTCAAGCCGGAGGAGCGGTCGGGCCGAAGCGGCCGAAGATCACGGCTATCGCAGGATCGTGCCACCGGAGGTGACGGGTGTCTCGGCGAGCGCGACGCGGCCCACGTAGCGGTTGGGATTCGCGGCGAACTGGCTGCGGGTCTCGGGCGTCGAGAAGAGATACATCCGCGACTGGTAGGTCACACCGTACCGCCGCTGGCCGGGGGCACTCGTGCCTTTGTCGCAGGCGAGTACCGGGTCGTCGCCGGAGAGTGCCGGGGCGTAGCGGTCGGGGTCGGCCAGAAACGCACGCTGCTGCTCTTCGCTGGCGAAGAGATAGGTGCGGCCGCGGTGCCGGGCGCCCCACTGGGCCCGGCCTTCGGTCCATTGGCCCTTCTCGGCGAGGGTCACAGGGCAATAACCCTCGAGACCCACCGGCATCGAGCCGTAGGTGTCGGGCGTCTGCGGTGCGGCCGCTGGCATGGCGGCTGTCGTCGCAGGCGTGACGCCCGGGCCGAGCGGCAAGGCCGGAGGCATCGTCGGGGGCGTGGCGGTGGCTCCGGCCGACGGCTTCGGAATCTCGGGTGACTTCTGCCAGAACGTGAACGGCTTCTGCATCGCGGCCAGGAACTGCGCCGAGAGACTCTTCGGCGGCTCGGCCGGGGGCGTGGCTTCCGGGCTCAGGACCGCAGTTGGAGCGGGCACGGCGGCCGCCGCCGTCGCTGGAGCAGCGCCGAGCCAGGGCGACGCAGGCGCGGCGGGGTTCGCCTGGGCGACTGCGGAGGCGGCCGGTTCGACCGCAGGCCGGCCCGGCAGTGCGGGCTGCCCCGGCGTCTGAGGGGCCGGTTGTGCGAGCGGCGAAGAGGCTGTCTCCGTGGGCCAACCGGCCGGCGCCCGCGAGAGCGTCGGCTCAGACTCCGGCAGGAGATTGGTCGCGCTGAATGCCTGCGCTGGCGGCTGGGGCTGGGCTGCGACCGCCTGCGGCGCGAGCGGCCGGAAGCCGCTGCCGGCGGTCGGTGCCGCGTCGTTGGCGAAGTCGGAGAGTTCACGCACCTTGGCGGTTACCAGCGAAATCGACCCCGGTGCTGCGGGGGCCGCGGCTGATGGCGATGCGGGGCCCTGCTTGGCAAAGGCGTTGTCGCTCGTCGGCTCGGTCGCCGGGCTCACGCGGATCCGCATGTCCGACTGCTCCGCCACGGGCGTGCGCTGCATGGCTGCAGCCTGCGCGGCCTTGGCGGCGGCGGCCACGAATTCGGGGGTGGTGCCCGGCAGTTCGAACTTCGAAAGCAGGGTGTCGTCGGCCGCGATGATGCAGACGCTCGGCACGTGCGAGATGCCCAGTTCCTTGGTCAGCGTTGGCTGGGCGTCGACATCGATCCGAACGGGCTCGAAGCAGGCTGAGACCAGGGCCTCGGACTCCGGGCTGCCGAGCACGTCCTGGGCGGCATCGACGCTGCCCGTCCAGCCTGCGGTGAAAACGGCGAGTACAGGCCGTCCGCTGGCGGCAGCGGCGCCCTTGGCCGTCGCCAGGTCGGCGTGCCACTGAACGGCCGCTTGGGCGGCTGCCGGCAGCAATGCCGCGGCCACGAGGGCCAGTTGGCAGACCGAACGAACCGCCCGACACGCACGCGAGAGCATAAAAAAGCGGAGCATCGCAAGGCCTCGAAGCGAAGGAATGGCCCCCGAACACGCGTCCGTGCGAGCCGTTCCGTCGTTCTGTATCGGTCAGAAGGGTCGCAGGAATATCGTCGAAAAAATGGCCTGGATGGGCTTTGGCCGCCGACGGGGGGCCCATTCGGCCCGGTTTGCCGGGGTGGCGGCCAGTCCGCACACCACCCGCCCCCCGAGGCTTGACATTCCGGCGGCCCGGAACGATACTTCTGAGCGTCGTCAGGAAGACGGCTCCGCGAACGAGTACAGATTCGCGGATGGCTTCGTCGCAAGTTTTCGTCTCAGTCGATTTTTGAGGCGGGTCGCGGCTGGAAGAACAGGATTGTGGGGCCGGTGGCGATGAGCCATCGGAGAGTGGCCGGCCAAGGCCGCGTCGCCACGATTCAACCGCGTGATGCTGCCCATGTGATGCCGTCCGTCAAACGGCGTCCGGATCCCCCATGATCCCCGATTGGCGGTGCGCCCTCAGGGTGCCACCGCGGCAGGGTTCACGGCGTTCCGGTCTCCGCCCCGGTGGCGAGTATACGTTTTGTGCCCGCAGCGTGCGGGCATGTGGCTGGGTTCTCTTTCCAAGGTTGTGCTGTATCCATGGCGAAGCGGAGGCGATCGAGGGGCCGTCAGGGCGGTTTTGGTGGCCAGGGTGGTCAGGGTGGTCAGGGCGGCTTTCAGCCTGGCCAGGGGCAGGCGCAGGGGTATCAAGGCGGCGGATACGGCGGTCGGCGGCGCGGGCGGTTTCGCCGCGGCGGTGGCGGCGGTGGCGGTCCTCCGCAGGCCGGTGCCGGCGCCGTCGGGATGGATAGCGAGGGCATGCGTCCCCCCGAACTCGAGCCCGAGGTGACCGAGAACGGCGAGCCGATTCCGCTCGAACCGGCCGGCGGCGTGCTGGAAATGCACCCCAACGGCTACGGCTTTCTCCGCAACGCCGACACCAACTACACCCGCGAACGCACCGATGCCTTCGTGCCGGCGACGATGATCGAGCGCTACCGGCTGCGGGAGGGTGTTTTCCTCAAGGCTCTCGTGCAGCCCGGCCGTCGGCAGCAGGGGCCGCGGGTTCGCGAGATCGAAGCGGTCGAAGGGATGCCGCCCGACGACTACGTGAACGTGAAGACGTTCGACCAACTCACCCCGATCAATCCCGAGACGTGGCTGCGGCTGGAGACCGGCCAGCAGCCGATCACGACCCGTGTCATGGATCTGCTCACGCCGCTCGGCAAAGGACAGCGGGCGCTCATCGTGGCGCCGCCGCGGACGGGCAAGACGGTGCTCCTGCAGCAGGTGTCGCAGGCCATCTCGACCAATCATCCCGAGCTCAGCCTCGTGATGCTGCTCATCGACGAGCGGCCCGAGGAGGTCACCGACATGCGGCGATCGGTGAAGGGCGACGTGCTCGCGAGCAGCCTCGACTGCGACGTGGAGAGCCATGTGCGGCTCTCGCAACTCGTGGTGGAGCGGTGCAAGCGGATGGCCGAGACGGGGAAGGACGTCTTCCTCCTCATGGACTCGATCACCCGGATGGCCCGGGCCTTCAACAAATGGGTGGGCAACACGGGCCGCACGATGAGCGGCGGCGTCGACATCAAGGCGCTCGACATCCCGAAGAAGCTCTTCGCCACGGCGCGGGTGTTCGAAGAGGGGGGCTCGCTCACGATCGTGGCGACGGCCCTCATCGACACGGGGAGCCGCATGGACGAGCTGATCTTCCAGGAGTTCAAGGGTACCGGCAACATGGAACTCGTGCTCGACCGGAAGCTCGCCGATCGGCGCGTGTGGCCTGCGATCGACATCTCGCAGTCGGGCACGCGGCGCGAGGAGAAGCTCCTCGATCCCAACACGCTGCATGCCGTCAACATGCTGCGGCGGACGCTCTCGAGCATGCATCACGTCGATGCCATGGAGCAGCTCACGAAGCAACTCGCGAAGTTCAAGAGCAATCGCGAGTTCATCTCGCTGATCGCAAGCTCGCGTGACGATGCGTGACGTTCAGCCGGCGGTGAGCTGGTCGTGGCGGGCGAGCCAGTAGGCGTATTGCGGGTCGCCGCAGCGGAAGGAGAAGACGGCGTCGGGCAGCCGGCCCCCCTCCGACTGCACTCGGACGACGAGGGTGCTGTCCTTCCGTTTCTCGATCGAGAGCCGGTCGGCGGGGATCGCGTCGGATTGCGTGTCGGTGGGCATGCTGAAGCCTGAAGCGGACCGCCGTAGTATGCTCCTGCCGATGGCAAAACGCCAGCGGCGGGCTGCAGGCGGGCTTTTGACAGCCCGTAAAATCAACGCCTATACTCGATGTTTTTCCACGTTCAGCGGGGGTTTCCTGCATGTCGCCCTATGCGTCGCTGGCCGATGACTTCTACGTCAACGTCAACTTGGCGACCGAGATGGAGCTGCCGTCCCACCGGGAGACGATCCTCCAGTACTTCGAGCGGGTGCAAAAGCACTATCCGACGATGCGGAAGTTCTACTGCCGCGACAAGCGGGATTACGTGCTCGAGGAAGACAAGGACCAGGGCCGCTATCGCTGGGCGGCTGTCGAGGCCAAGCGGCTGTGCTCGGGGCAGGTGAACCCGGCTTCGTTGGAGGCCGCACTCGACCAGCATCGGCTCGTGCTCGACCTGGCCCCCGCCTACCTGTCGGTGAGCCCGCTGGACTGCGAGGCGCTCGACGTGCTTTTCGGCTTCGATTTCGCCTACCGCGGCAACCACAACGCCCTGCTGGCGGAGGCGCTCGGCGTGGGACAGGCCTTCGAGAAGGTGGGAGAGCTGCCGGGTGGCCGGGTGATCAACTACGAGCCGTCGCTCACGATCTGCCTCGACGAAGACTGCCGCGTGCAGGTGCGGGTGAGCACGGAAACGCGGACGAACGCGTTTCAGGTTCGCACGGGCGAGTTCAACGAGGAACAGTTGAGCGTCTACGTTACCGCCAGGCAGTACGGCAGCCTCGACCCGCAGTCCACGTATGTCGACGCCCTCGATCGGCTCTCCGTGCTGGCTCGTGACGTCGTCGAAACGTGCGTGATCGAGCAAATCCTGCGGCCGCTGGCCCGCACGATCGCGCTGAAGTGACCGCGTGGGCAAGTCACGCAACTGCCGGCCCGTCAGGGAGTGACGGGCGTCTGTTCTGCCCGTTGCGTATCGTAGGCCCGTCACTCCGTGACGGGCTGTCTGCGCTGCCCGTTGCGTATCGTAGGCCCGTCACTCCGTGACGGGCTGTC
>CAMDDA010000222.1 GCA_945890755.1 Candidatus Kuenenia stuttgartensis | reverse complement strand
GCCCGTCGCCCGCAGTGCCGCGAGGAACGTGGTCGTCTTCCAGTGACTGTGCGGTACGCTCGCAAGCAGTCGCTCGCCTTTGGGCGCCCGCCCTCGAGGACGGGTCATGTTCGTTTTCGCCCACGTTTCGTCGATGAAGACAAGCCGGTCGGGATTCAGTTGCGGCTGCTCTCGCTTGAGTTCCTCCCGCCTCTCGGCGACGTCCGGCCGCTCCCTTTCCGTGGCGATGAGGACTTTTTTTGACGGTCAGGCGAAGCTTGTGCAGCGCCGTGCACAGCGTCTGAACGGAGAGATCCGTCTGAAGCTCTGCCTTGAGCTCCCGAAGCGTCAGGTCTGGCTTCTCTCGGATGACCTCTCGCATCCGGTCGGCAATCCCAGCCCACAGGGCCACGCGTCGTCGCGTCAGACACGGTGCAATCTTGTTGAGTTCGCGACGCTCTTGTTTGACGCGTCGAACCCACGACTCGCTGACGTTGAAGTGCGTGGCAACCTCGCGCGTCTCACGACCTCGATCGCAGGCCGCCAGCACCTTTCCGCGAAACTCTTTTGAGTACGGCTTCATGGACACCTCCTTGCAGGTGCCCACATTGCCCAGCCTGCGCAGGGGGCGCTAGGCCTATTTCAGACGCGCTCTAACCGACGAATCACCTACGCATCCGCCCGGGGGCGGTGGATCGGAAACAGGATCACGTCGCGGATGCTCGGGGCCGCCGTGAGGAACATCACCAGGCGGTCGATGCCGATGCCCAGGCCGCCGGCCGGCGGCATGCCGTGCCGCAGCGACTTGATGAAGTCGGTGTCCATGCGGGCCATCGATTCGTCGGCGGCGAGCCCCGCCAGTTGCGTGCGGAAGAGTTCTTCCTGGAGGTCGGGGTCATTGAGCTCCGTGTAGGCATTCGCCAACTCGATGCCGGCCACGTAGAGCTCGAACCGCTCGGCCACGTGCGGATGCCCCGCCTTCCGCTTCGTGAGCGGGCAGACCGCCGCGGGGTAGTCGATCACGAACACAGGGCCCGAGAGCGTCTTCTCGACGGTCGCCTCGAAGAGATCGCTCTTCACGACGTCGGGATGCCGATTCGCCGTCTCGATGCCGTGCTGCGCCGCGGCGGTGGCCACGCTGGCCGGGTCTTCCGGATCGCAGCCGGTCACCTCCCGCAGGAGATCGTCATACTTCGCCCGGCGGAACGGAGGCGTGAGATCGACCGTGTGCCCCATCCACTCGAACCGGGCCGGCGTGCCCGCGGCCTGCGCCGTCGCCAGGAGGATCGCCTCGGTGAGATCCATCATGGTGCCGTAGTCGCCGTAGGCCTCGTAGGCCTCGAGCATCGTGAACTCGGGATTGTGACGCGGGCTCACGCCCTCGTTGCGATACACACGGCCGAGCTCGAACACCCGCTCCATGCCGCCCACGAGCAGCCGCTTGAGATGCAGCTCCAGCGCGATCCGGAGCACGAGCGGCATGTCGAGCGCATTGTGGTGGGTCTTGAACGGCCGGGCCGCGGCACCACCGGCGCTCTCCTGGAGCGTCGGCCCCTCCACTTCCAGGTAGCCACGATCGGCGAGCACCCGCCGCACCGCCTCCACGATCCGGCTGCGGGCCACGAACCGGTCGCGAACCCCCTCGCCGTGGATCAGGTCGAGATACCGCATCCGCTGGCGGAGATCGGCGTCCACGAGGCCGTGATACTTGTCGGGAGGCGTCTCGAGCGACTTCGTGAGGAACTCGATCCCCGCCGCAAAGATGGTCATCTCACCGGTCTTCGACCAGCCGAGCCGGCCGTCGATGCCGATGATGTCGCCGAGATCGAGGCAGTCCACGATCTTCCAGGCATCGGGGCCGACCTGCTTCTTGCCGAGCATGATCTGAATCCGGCCGCTGCGATCGTGGAGGTCGATGAACACCAGGCTGCCGGCGCTCCTGAGGAGCATGATCCGCCCCGCCACCCGCACGGTCGGCCCATCCTCCGCGGCCTTGTCGAGGGCGTCGCCACGAATCCGGACCTCGGCGATCGGCTGGCCGTCGTCGAACCGCCTGCCCCACGGATCGATGCCGAGGCTCACGAGCCGGTCGAGCTTCGCGCGGCGGGCCTGTTCGAGTTGGGCGGCCGTGCCCTTGGAGGCGGCGCCGGATTCCTGCGACTCGTGCATGCGTAAACCTATCGATAGAAGGCTGGCCGCGGCCGTTGCCGCGGGGAATGCGGGATTGTCGGCTGTGGGGTGCGTTTGGAGAAGCCCCCGCGGGTCGGCCTCCTATAGCAGGAGTTCGGGGGCTCGTTGGTTGAGGCCGAGTGTTGGCGGTATCGTGTGGCGATGCTTTCGTCCGACCGACCGTCGTTGTTCAGTGTCGAGTTGCGGACGGCGGCGTGGGGGGAACTCGTGGCCTGGTATCGGGATGTGCTCGGGCTGCGGGTGCTCGTCCGCGTCGTCGATGATGGCTATGCCCTGCTCGCCGCGGGTGACACGCGGCTGGCCATTCTCGCGCGGCCGGCGGCTGGCCCGGCGAGTGAACGGTGGAGCCTCGGCTTCGAGATAGCTGATCTCGACGCCGCCCACGCCCGGCTGGCGGCGAGCGGCAGCACGGCCACGCCCACCGTCCACCCCGAGGGCTTTCGGGAGCTCGTCGTCACCGATCCCGACGGCAATCGCATCCGTCTCTTCGCCTGGGCAGACCATCACGCATGAACGACCCTCTTCATCCGCCGGCCCTGATCGGCATCCTCACCGTCTCCGACCGCGCGAGCCGCGGCGACTACGCCGACGAAGGCGGCCCGGCGATCCGCAGCTATCTCGCCGAGGTGCTGGCCTCGCCGTGGGAGGCACGGGAGAGCATCGTGCCCGATGAGCTTGATGCGATCTCCGCTGCGATCCGTGAGTTGGCCGCTGCGGGCTGCTGCCTCGTCGTGACGACCGGCGGCACCGGGCCCGCGCCCCGTGACGTGACGCCGGAGGCCACCGAGCGGGTGTGCACGAAGATGCTCCCCGGCTTCGGCGAACTCATGCGGCAGGTATCGCTGAAGTACGTGCCCACCGCGATCCTCTCGCGGCAGACGGCGGGCGTCTGTGGCACAGCCCTCGTCGTGAACCTACCGGGCCGGCCGAAGAGCATCCGCGAATGTCTCGACGCCGTGTTCCCTGCGATCCCGTATTGCGTCGATCTCATTCATACGGGGAACGCCGCCGCACCGCGGCTCGAGACCAACCCAAACCGCCTCGTCGCCTTCCGGCCGAAGTAGGGCCGGTGTCCGCGGCTTCCGCCGCAGGATCCCCTCGCTCGCGCTCAGGGCTTCTATCAGGCCACACGAAAGCCCCCAGGCGCAAGCCGGGGGATCATCTCCACATACAAGCCCCCAGGCGCGAGCCGGGGGATCACCGACGCGTAACCGTCGGCAGCGACTTCGCGATCTCGGGGGCGAAGTAGGTGAGGATGCCGTCGGCGCCGGCCCGCTTGATCACGAGCACGCTCTCCATCGCCGCCTTCGGCCCGTCGAGCCAGCCGGCCGCCGCGGCCGCCTGGATCATCGAATACTCGCCGCTCACCTGGTAGGCGAACGTCGGCAGGCCGAACTCCTGCTTCACGCGGTGGATGATGTCGAGCGCCGTGCCGGCGGGCTTCACCATCACCATGTCGGCCCCCTCGGCGATGTCGAGGGCCACCTCACGGACCGCCTCGTCGCTGTTCGCCGGGCCCATCTGATAGGTCTGCTTGTCACCCACGCCGAGCGACCGGGCCGTGCCGAGCGCCTGCCGGCTGCCGACCGCGTCGCGAAACGGTCCGTAGAACGCCGAGGCATACTTCGCGGCATACGACAGGATGCACACGTCCTGCCGGCCCGCGGCGTCGAGCGCCCAGCGGATCCGCCCCACGCGGCCGTCCATCATGTCGGACGGGGCCACGACCTGGCAGCCCGCCTCGGCCAGCACCACGGCCTGCCGGCAGAGCACCTCGACCGTCTCGTCGTTGACGATCCGGCCGTCCCGCACGAGGCCGTCGTGCCCGTGGGTCGTGTAGGGGTCGAGGGCCACGTCGCAGATGATGCCGACCGTGTCGCCGAGGGCCTGCCGGATCGCCCGCACGGTGCGGCAGGCGAGGTTGTCGGGATCGACCGCCTGACGCCCGTCGTCGCTCTTGTGCGCCGCATCGACGACGGGAAACAGCGCGATGGCCGGGATGCCGAGCGCAGCCGCCTGCTCGGCCGCCCGCACGACTCCGTCGATCGCGAGCCGCTCCACGCCCGGCATACTCGGCACCGCTGCGGGCATCCGGCCCTCGTGCACGAAGAGCGGCCAGACGAGGTCGGCCGGCGTGAGCACCGTCTCGGCGACGGCCCGGCGCAGCCAGTCATGCTGCCGCGTGCGGCGGAGGCGGGTCGTCGGAAAACTGCCGTGATGCTGCATGGCTAACGGGCGTCCACGCAGACGGCGGCGGCCAGGGTGGGTGCATCGCCGACCTGCTCACCCACGAGCGTGGCCACGGCACACGACTCGTCGGTCTCCCACACTGCCACCCGCCGCGCGATCACGCCGAGATCACCGAGTACGTTCGGCGCCACCACCTCGAGCAGGTAGCGGGCCATGTTCTCGGCGGTGGGATTCCAGGGCATCACGAAATACTTGGTCGGCTGCACCATCCGCACCGCCGCCAGCGCGTTGGCATCCTCCTCGAACACGAGGAAGGCATGGTCCCAATTGGCGTCGAGCCAGCCGAGCATTCGCTTTTTGATGAGTGAGAAATCGACGACCCGCCCCACGTCGTCCACCTCGGTGCCCCCCGAGTCGCCCACCACCTCGATGTCCACACGGTAGTTGTGGCCGTGGAAGAAGGCACACTTGCTCTCGTGTCGGTAGAGCCGGTGGCCCGCACAAAACGTGAGCTGGCGAATCAGGGAGAGCTGCGTGCTGCCGGTGTCGTGCATGGTGGCGCCTGAACAGGGATCTCGCTAAACTATACCCCGCCGTCGCTGCCGAAGCAGGCGCCGGGCGGCCCCCTTCCCTCCCCGGAATCCCCATGATCCTCATCACCGGCGGCGCCGGCTTCATCGGCTCCAACTTCGTGCTCGACTGGCTGGCCGGCGGCGGCGAGCCGGTTGTGAACCTCGACGCGCTCACCTACGCCGGCAACCTCGAGAACCTGGCCCCCTTGGCTGGCGACCCGCGGCACGTGTTCGTTCGCGGCGACATCGGCGACCGCGAACTCGTGGCCGGGCTGCTCGCGACACACGGCATTCGCGCGATCGTGCACTTCGCGGCGGAGAGCCACGTCGATCGGTCGATCCACGGGCCCGAGGACTTCATCGAGACCAACATCGTCGGCACG
>CAMDDA010000221.1 GCA_945890755.1 Candidatus Kuenenia stuttgartensis | reverse complement strand
GTCATCGCCATCCGCGAGCGCCTTGGCCCCCTTCGGCAGCTGAAGATCGTGCACCTTGATCGTGTGACCGACCTCGAGATGCCCGACCTGAGCATGGATGTGATCCGGAATCGTGTCGGCCGTGCACTCGAGTTCGATCTCGTGCATGACGAGGCTGAGAACGCCGCCGGACCGCTGGCCGGGGCACTCCCCCTTGAGGTCGATCGGCACCTTCACCTTCACGCGGTCGGACTTGCTCACGCGGAGCAGGTCGATGTGCAGGGGGTCGGAGCCCATGGCGTCCCACTGGAGCTCGCGGATGATCGCGCCCTCCTTGACCGCGCCGGTCAATTCGACGAACCGGCTGCCGTGGCGGACGACGGCCTCGATGGCCTCCCGCTTGGCCGCCAGTTCGACGCATTTCTCGCCGTGGCCATAGAGAATCGCCGGAACCATGCCAGCCCGACGGAGGCGGCGACTGTCCCGGCTGCCGCCGGCCTTGCGGGTTACGACTTCAAGTGTGTCACTCATGAAAACTCCTTCAAAATTCGAGCCCCTTATTCTGCCTGCCGCCGCCAGCGACGCAAGCCGAGCCCAGGGAACTCCGGGAAAAACTGTGAAACGGCGACCGCCCATACACGCCCTGGGCGCGCGCGAGGGGATCCCCCGGCTTGCGCCTGGGGGCTTCTATGGCCACGTATACAAGCCCTGAGCGCGAGCGAGGGGATCGCGAGGGGATCCCTACTGGAACATCATCGAAACCGACTCGTTGCGATGGATCCGCTTGATCGCCTGGCCGAGCAGGCTGGCGACGGAGAGCACGGTGATGTTCGGGAGCATCTTGCCGGGAGTGAGCGGGATCGAGTCGGTGATGATGATGTTCTTGAACGGGGCCTGCTTGAGCCGCTCGATTGCGGGGCCCACCAGCAGGCCGTGGGTCGCGCAGGCGTAGATCGCCTTGGCACCGTTTTTGTGGAGCACGTCGGCCGCACCGCAGATCGAACCGGCCGTGCTGATCATGTCGTCGAAGAGTACGGCCGTCTTGCCCTCGACGCTGGCACCGATGATGTTCGTGCTCTTGATCGTGTCGGCCGAGAGGCGCCGCTTGTCGATGATGGCCAGCGGGGCGCCGATCCGGTTGGCGTGCCCCACGGCCCGCTTGATGCCCCCTTCGTCGGCGCTCACCACCACCAGATCCTCCTTCGGAATCTCGAGCGAGTGGAGGTGGTTGTTGAGCACCGGCGCCGCATAAAGATGATCCACGGGCACGTCGAAGAAGCCCTGGATCTGGGCGGCGTGGAGGTCCATCGCCAGCACGCGATCGGCGCCGGCGCGGGTGATCAGGTTGGCGACCAGTTTGGCCGTGATCGGCACGCGTCCGGAATCCTTCCGGTCCTGTCTCGCGTAACCGAAGTAGGGGATCACGGCGGTGATCCGAAACGAACTGGCGCGCTTGAAGCTGTCGATCATCACGAGCAGCTCCATGATGTGCTCGTTGACCGGCGGCGACGTGGGCTGGACGATGAACACGTCGCGGCCACGAACATCCTCGTCGATCTTGCAAGAGATCTCACCGTCGGGGAACCGCCCCAGCGAAATCTTGCCCATCGGCAGGTTGAGGTAACGGCAGATATCCTGCGTCAGCGCCGGGTTGGCCGGGCCGCTGAAGATCTTCAGGTCGTTCATGGGATCGCTCGAGAGGCGACGGGAGGGCTGCGGAAATCCCGCGGCCCGAAGTGACCACTCTGACCGCCCCGCCCACCGCCTTCAAGGCGTCTGCCTGCCACCGGGGCAGGACGATATTCTGAGCCGTATCGCCGTCCTTGTTGCGTCCCCCTCTTCTCCCGAGGTCCTCCCATGTCGTCGCATACGCTCCAGCTGATCACCTCTCATCGGAGTGCCTCGTTCGCCGCCGCCGACCGCGTGGACGTGGCCCTGGGCAACCTGGCTGTGCGGACCCGCCGGCTGGCGGGCGGCGTCCGTGACGGCGTGCTGCTCGTCGAACTCGTTGCCGGCGCGACGAAGGTCTTCGTGCTACCCGACCGCGGCCTGGGCATTTGGAAGATCATGGCCGACGGCTGCGAACTGGGCTGGCAGTCGCCGGTGCACGGGCCGGTGCATCCGCGGTTCGTGCCGATCGCCGAGCCGTCGGGTATCGGCTGGCTCGACGGCTTCGACGAGCTCGTGGCCCGCTGCGGCCTCGTGAGCAACGGGGCGCCCGATTGTGACGCCGCCGGCCGGCTGCGGCACCCGCTCCACGGGCGGATCGCGAACCTGCCGGCCCATCACCTCGACGTGACGCTCGACGAGGCCGCCGGCACGATCACGCTCACGGGGGCCGTGGACGAGACGCGGTTTCTCGTGCAGGCGCTTCGGATGACGACGTCGCTCACGCTGCAGGCGGGGCGTCAGCGGGTGTCGTGGACCGACACGGTCAAGAACCTCTCGGACCGACCGGCCACGATGCAGATGCTCTACCACGTGAACTTCGGTCCTCCGCTGCTCGGGCCTGGGGCGGAACTGGTCGCCGCGGTCGAGGAGCTCGCCCCACGCGACATGTCCGCGGCAGCCGACGCGGCCACGTGGAACCGCTACGTGACACCGCAGGCAGGCAAAGGGGAGCAAGTGCACTTTGCCCGGGTGCGGCCCGACGCGCAGGGCCGGGCCACGGCGCTGCTCATCGGCCCCGACCACCTCAATGCGGCCTCGCTCTGCTGGACGGTCGACACACTCCCGTGCTTTACGCTCTGGAAGAACCAGGGGGGGCTCGCCGACGGCTACGTCACCGGGCTCGAGCCGGGGACCAACTACCCGAACGCCCGGTCGTACGAGGAGTCGCAGGGGCGGGTCGTGCCGCTCGCGCCGGGCGCGAGTGTCC
The DNA here is from genome assembly GCA_945890755.1 of Candidatus Kuenenia stuttgartensis. GTDB lineage: Bacteria > Planctomycetota > Planctomycetia > Pirellulales > UBA1268 > QWPN01. The sequence continues at coordinate 2,478 of CAMDDA010000221.1, read as the reverse complement.
GGTTCGACCTTGCGATCGAGCACCATCACGGTGACGCGATCACCGCCGAGCGAAGCCGCATCGAATCGCTCGCAGTGCGGTCGCCGCAGGTTCACGCGAGCCCGAAGCCGGGGTGGAGTGCGGCGTAGGCCCGTCAAGTCGACCGTGGGCCCGTCACTCCGTGACGGGTAGCCCGTTGCGGAGCAACGGGTTTACATGTAGGCCTGTCACTCCGTGACGGGCAGTCTTCCAGAGCCCGTTGCGGAGCAACGGGTTCTGGGGTGCAAAATGGAGGCGGCGGGAGTCGAACTGTTACAGGATACCCCGAGTGAAACGCCTGTCCAGAACGTAGGCGGCGCAGAAAACGGCGCACTTCTGTCGGACCCGCTGTTGGCGCTCATCGTTGATCGGTGGGCCAGCCTGAGCCCGCAGCAACGCCTCGCCGTACTTGAAGTTGCCATCCGGCCAACTCCGTGACTGCCCCTTACTGCCCCGCCAAGTCGCGGATCTTGTAGTCAGACCAGGTATTCGAAGGCTGTAGGTTCCATCCAGCCAGGAACTCCCCGATTTCGGACGCCTTCACGATGAAGACTGTTCGCTTTCGAGCGAGGTTGGCAGTCTTTAGGTCGCCTATTTCCCTTCTCGGAAATTCCAGAGCAAGACGATGACGGATACACGCCAGCATTTTACAGAAACAATGCTGCACTAACCCGTTCGCCTACTCGATACCTGCCTCCTGCCGCATACTGTCGTCCTAAATATCCTTGCTTGCTGGGCCACGTCGCCATTTTTGAAGGACGCACCTCAATGCCCTTACGAATCACGCCCGACAAATTGTTGCTCATCTACTACGACGCTGATACAGACTCATGGGTGACTCGGGAAGGTTTGTCCATCTCGTTGCTCTCCCAATTCGTCGAGGTTCAGCCCGGAGTGACCGTCGAGAACGTGTTCCAACTCATAGACGCCGACCCGCGCGTCAAGACACTCCTTTCCGAATACTGCTCATGCGACATTGACGCGATACGTAAATTGCCGCCACTTCGGGCAGGGCGGCCGGTTGAGGTTCCAACGGCCGTGGAATGGACGGAAAACGGGCCCGCGAGGAAATTCGACACTGTAGAAATCGATGCCGTCGTCGTAACACCGTCGTTCTGGGTCGCCACTGACGAACGTTCAGGACAGCGACTACTAGAGGGTTCTTACATGCTTGGTGGAAGATCGTCCGCGGACGAACTCTCCGTAGTCACGTTTGGCGGGGAAAACAGGATTAACTATGCCGACATCAAGGACTTGTTCTTCAGGCTCGACCCGACGCTGAACATCGAAGACTACGACACCGCCCCGCCCGCAAAACACGATACGGAGCAACCGGGCTTTACGGCTACCATGCGATACACCCTTCTTGATGTGCTCAGCACGCTCGTACGTCATTTCGGTACCGAGCCGTTTGATTCTCGTTACCAACCCGACATCGACTACGAGCGTGCTTTAGAGGATCGGGTTGAACGCGATTCCGCCGAGACCGATGACGAGATCGACTGAGCTGACTCGCGAGAGAAGTTGCGACTGCCGCTCAAGAGCAGACGATTGGCGACTTAGGGAATCGACCGTAACTTTCGCAAAGGCAATGGCCTCCGGCCCGGGCGGCACGACTCCAGCTCGTCGGGGGCGGCTTCCGTCGTGCCTCAAAGCCAACAAAGCGGAGGTCGGGCATCCTGCCCTCCCGCTGTTCTGAGCAGCGGCTAGCCCTCGATGCTGGTCTCTGCGGGGGGCTCATCAGGGGCAAGGGGGCTCGCCTACGCATCCGGCATCGTCTCGCCCCCCCTTTCGCCGCCCCCCGCGATGCAGCATGCGTTGCGCCCCGGCTTCCCCCTCCCTGATTGCGGAATCGAGGGCCTCCCCGCCGCTGAAGGGCCGCATCGTGCGGCTAGAGGAAGCGGCCGCAAGCGGCCGCCAGAAGGCCTCCTGCCGGCTTTAGCGGCGGCCTCCTGCCGCTGAGCCCCCGCCGCCTCCTGGGCCGCCCTGGGCGAAATGGTGGGCCGCGGCGGCGGCTTCGTGTCGCCGCCCGGGTTGGCGGGGCTCCGCTCCCGCGGCGGCGGCTCCCAGGGGCTCATCCTCAGCCCCGATCGCCGCGTGCCGCGTCCGCTCCCGGGGCGATCAGCTGGGCCGCACGCTCCGGGTAGCGACCTTGAGCGTTTTCAGCGGAGCAGCCGGTGCCCGGCTGCGGGGCGGCTTCCTGCCGGTTTCAGCGGCGGCATCGTGCCGCCGTCATTGGCCCTGGCCCAGCCGCCGTAGGCCGCGTTCTGCCTCCGCCACGACCTCCATTTTCTTTATCCGTTCCGCTGCATTCGATCTCTTGCTTTGGATGAATGCTAGGGCGATGGCGCCGACTACTGAGCTGGCCATACCGATGCTCGCCGCGGTCTGCCCAATCGCGCCAAGGTAGGTCGCGCCAGCTAACGCAGATATTGCGATGGACCACGCTGCTACCTGGCC
>CAMDDA010000220.1 GCA_945890755.1 Candidatus Kuenenia stuttgartensis | reverse complement strand
ATGCGAACGATCTCGTCGCCACCGACCTCGATCTCGCGGAGGGCTGCCGTGTCGAGCGTGAGCGAGGGATCCCAGCGGCGGACCGTGCCATCGGCGCCGCAGGTGAGCAGCGTGCCGGACGGTTCGGCGGTAACCGACCAGACGCGGCCCACGTGTCCCACGAGCCGGGAGAGCATGTCGCCGGTGCGGATGTCGAACAGCCGGAGGCTCCCATCCCGGCAGGCCGTCGCCACCCGGCTGCCGTCCGCGAGGAAGCAGCAGCCCTGCACCCAGGCCGGGTGCGTGGGGAGCGAGACCACGACCTTTCCCGTCGCGATCTCCCAAACATGTGCCTGGGCATCCGTGCCGCAGGCCATCAGCCGGCGGCCATCGGGAGAGACGGTGAGGCTGCCGAGCACCGCGTTGCGATTGGTGATCATGGGCCGGCGCAACTCGCGAATCACTCTGCCGGTCTTGGCATCGAGCAGGACGATCAGATCGCCGCATGCCGCCGCAAGCGTGGTGTCGTCCACGAACACGATCGACTCGACCTCGGGGGATTTGCCAGGCGGTTGCTCGAACTGGAAGAGCGGGCTCGGATCATCCGGAGACGCGAGATGCACCATGCGCACGACGCGGTCTTCCCCACCGAGGGCGATCGAGGTGCGGTCGGGCGCGAACGCCGCGGCATAGAGCGGGCCGGTGGCCAGGGGCGCCTCACCCTCCGGCTCGAGGCCCGTGGCAGTGATTGTCCACCACCGCAGCCGGCCGTCTTGGCCTGCGGTGACGAGCCGCGAGGCGTCGGCCGAGAAGCCGACTTCGTTGACCTCGTCGTGCGCGGCGACGGTCGTGACGGCCGGTGAACCGTCGAGGTCGCGGAGCAGCCGCACGCCGCCGTCGGCCCCCGCGACGGCGGCCATGCGGCCGTCGGGCGAGACGGTGATCGCGTACAGATCGCGGGGCCGCGGAGCCGCGCCGGGTGAAGCCGCCTCCGGCGCGAGCAGAATCGCCTGCTCGCCGTGGGTGCGGCGCAGGAGCCAGCGGCCGGCGAACGAGTCGGCAAGCTCGGGATCGAGTGCGCGGGTCGCATCGAGTTGGGCGATCGCGCCGGCCACGTTGCCCGCCCGCAGTGCCTCGCAGCCGCGGCGGAGTTCGGCGACGGCCTGCTGCTTGCGAATCTCGTCCTCGCGTCGGGCCGCCACGCGGGCTTCCCGCATGCGTTCGATTCCCACCCAGCCCGCGACGAGCGTCGCCACGACCGCAGCCACCGCCAGCCCCGTGACGATGGGCCGCCGCCGGACCCACCGCGCCGCCCGACCGGCGACCGACAGCGGTCGAGCCCGTGTCGGACGGCCATCGAGCCAGCGAGTCAGGTCATCGGCGAGGTCGCTGGCGGAGGCGTAGCGGTCGCGCGGCTGCTTGGCGAGGCACATGGCAGCGACCGCAGCGAGGTCCCGCGGCACGGACCTCACCACGATGTCGGCGCATACCGGTTCGTCGAGCAGGACCTGGCGGTAGGTCTCGGCATCGGTGCCGCCGCCCCGCAGCGCACGTCCTGTGAGCAGGCGGTGCAGGAGCAGCCCGAGGGCATGCACGTCGGTGGCGGGCCCGATCGGTCCGAACGAACGATCGAGCTGTTCCGGTGCCATCCAGGCGGGCGTGCCGATGCTCGTGCCCGTGCGGGTGAGTTGCGTCAGCTGATCGGTGGAATCGCTCTCTTCATGGAGCTTGCCGAGGCCGAAGTCGCCGAGCTTGATCGTGAATCCGTGGCCATCACCGCCGTTGGGCTGTGCCGTGGCGAGAAGCGATTCGGAGCCCGACGGCGCCGGCACCAGGAGCACGTTGGCCGGCTTGATGTCGCGATGCACGACGCCCGCCGCGTGGGCGGCGGCCACGGCATTCGCCAGTGCCCGCACGACACGGGCGGCGTCGCGCGGCGGCAGCGGCCCTGGATGCCACTCGAGCCAGCCGGCCAGGCTGCCGCCGGAACAGAATTCGGCGGCGATGAACTCGCGGCCCTGATCCTCGCCCACCTCGAAGATCGTCACGATGTGCGGGTGCACGAGCCGCGCGGCGATCTCGGCCTCGCGGACGAACCGCCTCCGGGCGGCCTCGGAGAGCAGCATCTCGGGCCGCCGCACCTTCACCGCGACCGGCCGTCGCAGCAGCGTGTCGAAGCCCTCCCAGACCGTCGCGAAGCCGCCGTCGCCGGCAAGCCGCAGAATCGTGTGCCGGCCGATCCGTGCGGGCATGTTCGGCTGCGTCGGCATGGGCAGCACGCCATCGGCTGCGGCGGCCTGCCGCAATAAGAGGATCGTGTCCATCAGGCCGGCCACGGCAGCAGAGGTCAGGGCGGCGGCGGTCGACGCCGAGCCGGTGCCGTCAGGCGTGGCAGCCGACGTGAAGCCCGCGAGGTAATCGTCGAGGGCAGCGGCCCGCGTCACCGCCGGCTCGGCGGCCGGTGCATCGTCAGGCGGATCGGGAGGGATCGCTGGCATGGCCACCGCCTGCGGTCGTTCAGTGTCGGGGCATCGCGGGCGGCTGCGTGGCGACGAGTCGGCCATCCGCGGCGGCCAACTCGTTCTGGAGCCGCTCGACGGCGCGATACCAAAGCTTCCGCACGGCGTCGGGCGAGCGTTCGAGCAGCGGGGCCATGTCGACGAACGACATGCCACTCCAATACCGCAGCTGCAGGACGCGGCGATACTCCGCGGGGAGTCGACCCAGCACGTCGTTCAGCGTCGCCGCCTCCTCGCGGCGGATCGCCGACCCGTCCGGCTGGCGCGTCCGCTCGACGAGGGCTGCATTGTTGCATGCCGGTGGCGAGGTCAGGCTGACCTCCCGGGTCACGTTCCTCTTGAGCGACTCGCGGTAATGCCGCACGGCGTCGATCACGTTGTGGCGGAGGATTTCGCGGAGCCAGGCAAAGCACTCCTCGGCCGTCGTGCCGGTGAACTGCGCGAAGTCGCGGTGCATGTCGACCGCCGTCTCCTGCACGAGGTCGGATGGGCCGACCTTGGCTCGCAGTTCTGCGGGCAATTCGCGGGCGGCCAGCTGCAGCAGGTGGCCCCGGGCCGCCTCGAAAATCTGGCCGACCGCGTCGGGCCTGCCACTGCGGGCGGCTGCGAGCAGAGCGCGGATGTCGGCACGTGCGTCCATGATCTGGAGGAGATCCAGCGGAGCGTCGATCGGCATGTCCGGCCGGTGGGCGGATCGGACTCCCGAGGAGTCTACCGCACTGCCGAAATCCCCGTCGTCAGGCTGATTCTGCGGCCTTCGGCCTGGCTCTGCGACGCAGCCCGGACAATCTCCATGGCCTTGAGCGCATCGTCGAGCCCGCTCAGGTGACGGATCAGGCTCGTGACCGAGCGGTGGAACTGCAGCAGCATCTGCTCGCCGACCGGCCGGTCGCTCTCGAGCGACTCCTGATGCCGGCCCGCCGTGTCGAACCAGACGAGGCTCGCGGGCAGGTCGATGAAGGCGATGCCGTTCTCGCAGACCACCTGGAGGGCAGGGGGGGGCCGGAACCCCACGGCTTCTTCCCACTGTCGCGGCATGTAATAGCCGCAGCTGATCTGCGCGATCGCTCCATCACCGGGCGGGCCTGACTGCGAGAAGTCGAGGCTCATCATGCGGTAGTCGTCGAGCGTGCTCCCCGGCGTCTCGGCATGCCGCACGGCGACCACGCTCGTGGGCTCGAGGCCCGCCACGTAGCGGCACCAATCGACGAGTTCCAAGAGATCCCGCGATTCGTGGTCGGGATTCCGCTGTGGCACCGCCGGAGCGGCATCGGAGAGCGGGATGCGGCGATGGCAGAACAGCATCCGTGGTGGCCCGAGCCGCGTGGCGATGAGCTCCTTCAGCCGCACCGTGGCCGGTGCGTGCCGCCGCGGCAGCTCAGCCACGAAGGCGATGCCCGACTCGTCCACGCGGCGGCGGAGGAGCTGCGCTTCCTGCGGGTCGAAGGGGAGTGAGATCGCGGAATAGACCGCCTTGCCGTGCTCGCAGGCGGCGAGGATCGGCGTGGCGCCATACCACTGGTCGGCGAGATAGAGGATCGCATCGATGTCGTCGCGGGCGACGAGCGTGCGGAACCCGTCGACCGCGACGGCACCGACGGCTGCGGCGGCCCGCTCGGCCCGGTGCGATACCTGTTCGCACACGCCCCGCACCTCGAACCGATCGGTGAGCAGCCGTAGCGCGGGCAGATACCGCGATTCCCACTGCGGACCCAATCCCACGATGCCGACTCGCAGCCTCATGGGGCGGATTCCTGGGCGGTCGTCGGCTCGGCTTCATCCGCGGCGGCGAGGAGGATGCGTTCCTGTCGCAGCCCCTTGTCGGAGATGTCCTTGCGGCACCAGGCGCCGGGCCAGCGAATCTCCTTTACGGCCGTATAGGCCTGCAGCTTCGCCCGCGCGAGCGAGGGGCCGAGGGCGGTCACTGCCAGCACCCGGCCGCCGTCCGTGAGTACGGGCCTGTCGGCCGGTGGTGCGGCGGCGCCACGCGTCGTGGCGGCATGAAACACCTGCACGCCGGGCACGGCCGCAGCGGCTGCCAGGCCCGTGATCGATCGCCCGCGTTCGACGCTGCCCGGGTAGCCCTCGGCCGCCATCACCACCGTCACGCTCGCCTCATCGCGCCAGCGCGGCTGAGCGACGGCGTCGAGCGTGCGGTCGACCGTGGCGTCGAGTAGTTCGAGCAGGCTCGATTCGAGCCGCACCAGCAGGGCCTCGCACTCTGGATCGCCAAAACGCGCGTTGAACTCGAGCACCTTCGGGCCCTGTGCGGTGAGCATCAGCCCCGCGTAGAGCACGCCGTGAAACGGCACCTTGGACCGCCGCATCGCGTGCACGGTCGGCACGAGGATGCGGGCCTCGATGTCGGCCAGGAGTGCATCATCGACGAACGGCGTCGGGCAGTAGGCGCCCATGCCGCCGGTGTTGGGGCCGGTGTCGCCGTCGTGCGCCGCCTTGTGATCCTGCAGCGGTGGCAACGTGACGATCGTGCGACCGTCGGTGATCGCCAGCACGCTCACTTCGACGCCATCGAGCCGCTCCTCGATGAGGATGCCCTTCGCCGCGGCGGAGAACTGCGGGTCGCCGGCGAGCGTCGCCACCGCTTCGAGGGCCTCTGCGCGAGTGTCGCACACGAAGACCCCCTTGCCGGCGGCGAGGCCGTCGGCCTTCACGACCACCGGCGCGTCCTCGCGGGCCTCCAGGTATTCGCGGGCTTGGGCCGCCGAGCGAAACTCGCGGAACATCGCCGTGGGCACGTCGCCGCGATGCAGGATCTGTTTACAGAAAATCTTGCTCCCCTCGAGCTGGGCTGCGGCAGCGGTCGGCCCGAAGGCCCGGAGCCCGGCCGCGCGGAAGGCA
>CAMDDA010000219.1 GCA_945890755.1 Candidatus Kuenenia stuttgartensis | reverse complement strand
GTGCCCGCAGATCCCCTCGCTCGCGCTCAGGGCTTGTCTGGGGAGTGATAGAAGCCCCAAGGCGCGAGCCTGGGGATCGCAGTTCGGACGGCTCCATCCCCTCGCTCGCGCTCAGGGCTTGTATGGGGAGTGATAGAAGCCCCAAGGCGCGAGCCTGGGGATCGCGGTTCGGACGGCTCCATCCCCTCGCTTGCGCTCAGGGCTTGTATGGGGAGTGATAGAAGCCCCAAGGCGCGAGCCTGGGGATTGCAGACGCAACCGGGGCGTGACACAACCACGCTACGGGCGGCGGAGTTCGAGCCGTGAGAGGTGGCGGATGAAGGCGGGCTCGAGGTCGGCGGGGGCTGCGCCGAAGGCGTCGGTGAACTCGCGGAGCCGTGCGTCCGGGGAATCTTCGGCGAGCGCCGGTTTCGCCGCCTGCACCCGCATGTAGCCGATGAGCCGTGGCTTCCGGGTCTCGAGAAAAAACCAGGTGAGGGCCCAGGCGGTTGCGTAGGCGTCGAGCGCGGTTGCGGTGTTGCGAAACGCTTCGTCGCCGCGGATGAGCGGCTCGAGCGAGCCGGCCTGATAGGAGGTGCGAAACCGTTCGAGCCGGTTGCGGTTGATCTGGCCGAGCCCACGCCAGCCGCCGGCCGCCCGCATGTCGGGTGCCTCGAACACGGTGGCGATGCCCTCGTTGAGCCACACGGGCACCGGCGCGAGCCGCTGGGCGAGGCCGGTGTTGTAGACCATCTGATGCGTCGCCTCGTGTACGAGCGTGGAGACGAGGCCAGCCGCCTCGGGCTGCGATAGAATCTCGTCGCCGATGCGGCCGGGCCGTGCGGTCGCCCCGCTGCCCGTGAGGTCGTAGGTCGTCACGCGATTGCTGAGAAAGTTGTAGTAGCCCGCGATCCGGTCGGCTGTGGCTCCGAGATCGCGGGCGGCGTAGGCCTCGTAGTCGGCCCGACGGGCGAAGATCACCGCCACGAGCGGCTCGTCTGCAACGCGGGGCTCGAGTCCGGCCTGCCGCCAGAAATTGCCGAACGCCTCGTGCAGACGCTCGAAGAGCGCCGCCGCCCACTTGGCGTAGTCGCGAGACGTGTTGAAGCAGACGACGTAGTGCCGAGTGAGATGCAGCTCGAACCCAGCCGGAAGTTCAGCCAGGATCCGTCGGCCGAGGTCGCGCGAGGATTCCGCAGCCGGCGGCGCGACCGGCTCTCGGGACCGGATCCCGCCCGGCTGCACCACGACATACCGCTGGCTGGCGAGTTGGAGCAGGAGCCCGCCATCGACCGCCTCCGCCACGATCCGGCCCTCGAAGGTCGAAACACCATCGGCTGAGGCAACGGCGACCCGGGCATATGTGGCTGCGGGGTCATCCGTTGTGGCCGCAGTCTCAGCCCGCACGCCGCCGCGGAACACCGTCTCGGCGGTGGCGAGGGCGATTCCGAGGGCATGGCGTCGCGAAAGCACGGGCAGTCAGGCTCCGGGGCCTCTCAAAACCGCTCCATGCGACCACAGGCCGGCTCTCCACGGAAGGGCAGATATTCGATGGCAACCCGGTAGGCGAGGGGGGCCATACAAAGCGTGAGCGCGAGCGAGGGGATGGGCCGCTGCGGTACGCGATCCCCCGGCTTGCGCCCGGGGGCTTCTACGGAGGTAACCGGGTAGGCGAGCCGGCAAACGTCGTGACGCGATTGATCTGGCCTCGTGGGCGATCCGGCGGCTACCGTCCGCGGCCCCCCGGGAGAGCTGCGCCCATGAGTCATCTGCCGCCCGTCGGTCAGCCGAGCCGCCACAGCCGGTCCTGGCAACCGATCGCCGTCTGCGTCGCCTGCTGCCTGGCCGGCTGTGCCAGTTGGTCGCCCTGGAAGAGCGAGAAGCAGGTCGCGCAGGAACGCGAAAAGTATGGCCTGACGGCAGACCAGCGGATCAAGGAACTGGCCGAAAAATCGAAGGCGGTGAAGGCGGGATCAGCGGCCGAACAGGAGCGATTCAGCCAGGAAATCGCGGCCTCCATGGTCGGTGAGCACGACGCCCGGGTGCGGTGCGCGATGCTCGATGCTGTCGTGTCGCTCGATACCCCATTGGCCACGGCCATCTGTTCGGGCGCGATGCAGGATCCCGATCCCCGGGTCCGCATGGCCGCCTGCTCGGCCTGGGCCACCCGCGGCGGCGACGAGGCGGTCAATCTGCTTGCGGCACGCTACCAAACCGACACCGAACTCGACGTGAGGCTGCGGGCGCTGCGGTGTCTGGGCGAGCTCGGCAACACCGCGGCGGTGCCGGTGCTGGCGAAAGCCCTCGAGGATTCCGACCCGGCCGTGCAGTATCGAGCCGTCGGAGCGCTGAAGAAGGTGAGTGGCCGCGACTTGGGCGACGACGTCAACAAATGGCGGGAATGGGCGGCCGATCCGGAGGGCAGCAGTGCGGAATGGTCCATTGCCGAGACCTTCCGCAAGCTCTTCTGATCCCTCGTGTGTGGGCGGGGCAAGCTAGGGCGTCGAGGAGGCCTGTCCCGACCCCTCGGCCAGGTGTTCGTGCCGCACGATTTCAGCGGCTCGCAAGCCGATACCTCCCTCACCACCACCACGATTGTCCCCGGCTCGACCGCCCATGCCTTTGTTCTCCGTCAGCTGTCCGCGGAAAAGTGCCTTCTTCCGCGGGCCGTCATGGGTGTTGCTTTGTCTGGCGTGTGCCTGCCTGGCAGCCCCGGCGGTCGCGGCCGGTCCATCGAAGCCGCGGGGGCCGATCCGGTTCTTCGAGAGCCTGATGCCGAAGCAGCCGGAGCCCGCATTCATTCAGGCACCCGCGCCGCCGACCGCGGCCGACGTGCCCGAACTGGAGCGGCTTGCGGCGGTGCCGAAGCCGGCCGCCACGGTGCGGTCGGCTGTGCCGAAGCCCGCTGCTGCCAAGGCCACGCCGACGCCACCGGCACGGCTCCCCACGTGGAGTGAGACGGTCGCGCTCGGCAAATCGCTCCGCGACGTCGCCGTGATCGTGGCTGCCGATGCGGCCGACCACAGCTACGTGCCCAAGCCGCCGGTGCCGAAGCTGCCGCCGGCCACGGTGACCGTCACGCCCAAGAAGACACTGCCCATCGTCGCGACGCGGCTCCAGTCCACCGGTGCGCCCCCGCCGCGGACCACCCGTTTCGAACGGCTCCGCGTCACCATCGCCAAGACGCTTGCCACGTATCAGCGGCGGCCGCTCAACACGGCGCAGCACACGCCCTGGGAAGTGATGCACGGCTTCATCGCCTTCGGCATCCCCACGCAGGTGCGAGTCGGCGGCCCGGCGGGCGATCTCGTCAACGCCATCGGCTGGTCCAACATGGGTGGCCGCTGCCGCGGGCAGGTCATGCTCGCCGCCTCGGGCGATCGACTCACGGCCCTCAAAGGCTTCGGCGTGCAGGGGCACTCGGCCCAATATCTGGCCATCCTCGCGCAATGTCGCGTGGCGGCCAACTCACCGATCGCAGTCAACGGAAAGAACTTCACCGTCGCCGATCTCATCGAAGAAGAGAAGCGGTCCTGCAAGGAGAAGACCGAGCTCACCTTCGCCCTGATCTCGCTGGCCCACTACCTGCCGACCGACGCCGAGTGGAAGAGCCGCGACGGCAAAACCTGGTCGCTGCCGCGGCTGATCGAGGAAGAGATCGTGCAGCCGATCCGCGGCGCCCCGTGCGGCGGCACGCACCGGCTCTTCGGCCTCGCCTACGGCTGCCAGCGGCGGCTGCGGGCCACCGGCCAGCTCGACGGCGCCTACCTGCGGGCCGACAAGTATGTTCGCGACTACCAGCAGTTTGCCCTCACGAAGCTGCAGAACCGCGACGGCTCGTTCAGCACGGAGTGGTTCAAGTATCCGGCCGACCGCGCTGACGACATCGACCGCAAGATCCAGACCACCGGGCACATTCTGGAGTGGCTCGTGTCGTCGCTCGATCAGGAACGGCTGTACGACGCCCGCGTGGTGGCGGCCGCCGAGTTCCTTGCCTCGGCGCTCGCTCGCGAGCCGTCGCGGGAGTGGAAGATCGGTCCGCTCGGCCATGCGCTCCACGCCCTGAACATCTACCAGGAGCGGGCCTGGGGCGTGGTGCTCCCGGGCGGCATCGCGGCCTACTCCGGTTCGATGAAGGCGGCCGGTCAGCCTCTCGTCGCCGACCGCCCTGAGCCATCGGCCAAGACCCCGGCGCGACGCTGAGCCAGCGTCCTTGAACGCCGGCGGGGGCACACGTAGGCTTCCGACGCAGGCGAGCGGGAGCGTCGCAGACCCGGCGGGTCGGTGGCAGCGGCACGGTCTTCGTCGGCCCGCCCCTCGCACCACCGGAATGCCCTATGACCTCGCCCGACCTTTCGCCGCAGCTGCAGCAGCTTCTCGACGCAGCCACGCGACTGGTTGTGGAGACGGCATCGCAGGCGATTCTCGTCTTGGCCGAACAGCGGCTCGATTGGGCGCGGGTTCGGGCGATCACAGGCACCGCCGCGGTGCTCGTCGCGGCCGAGGAAGAGGCCACCGTGGCAGGAGCCCCCGATCACGGCCTCCGCGCCGTCACACTCGACGTCGGCAGCCTGCCGGTGCATGAGCGGCTCGCGCAGGCCTTGCTCGAGTGCGTGGCCGCCGAGATGGTGCCCCCCGAGGCCCAGGTCGTCGCCGTCTACAGCGGCTTCGAGGCGGGCGTCATCGACTCGGTGAGCCTCCTGCGACTGGAAGAGCATCTCGGCCAGCTCACCGTCCGCGACCTGCGCAGCATCGAGACGAAGGTGCCCCTCGAGACGCTCAAGCTCGTCGTCGATCTCGCCGTCGAGATCGGCCGCGAGGGCCGCGAAGGGAAGCCCGTCGGCACGCTGTTCATCGTGGGTGATTCGCGGAAGGTCATGCAGTCGAGCCACTCCGCCGGCTTCGACCCCGTCCGAGGCTACAGCCGCTCGGAGCGCCGCCTGAGCGACCCGCGGGTGCGGGAAGGCATCAAGGAGATCGCCCAACTCGATGGCGCCTTCGTGGTGGGAAGCGACGCCACGGTCGAGGCCGCCGCCCGCTACATCGACGCCTCGGCCGAGAACGTGTCGGTGGCCAAGGGACTCGGCGCCCGCCACTGGGCCGCCGCCGCGATCACCCGCCGCACGCGGAGCGTGGCCGTGGCGGTGAGCGAGACGAGCGGCACCGTCCGCATCTTTCAGAACGGCGAGGTCGTGCTTCGCATCGAGCCCTTCCGTCGCGCGATGAAGTGGAAGGACTTCGAGTACGAGCCCCCAAGCGCCGACTGAGCGGGTTGACCTCCTGTGGCGTGGGTTCGGGGCTGCCCACGCCCCGAGAGCCGGACGCTCGCTACGGACATCCTGTCCTTCGCTCGCTCGGATGCCGCCTTCGCTTCGGCATCCTGCCTGCGCTC
>CAMDDA010000218.1 GCA_945890755.1 Candidatus Kuenenia stuttgartensis | reverse complement strand
TAGGTCTCCGTGTGCCCCTTCTGGCGGCCGAAGCCCCGGACCTCGGTCACGGTCATGCCCTTGACGCCCTGGGCGTTGAGCGCGTCCTTCACTTCCTCCAGCTTGAAATGCCGGATGATCGCTTCAATCTTCTTCATGGCTCGTCTCCTCGGTATGGCGGCCCGCCTGCCACTCTGTGTCTCCGGATCGATCGCGTCGATCGACTCCCTCTGATAAAGAGATATGCATCCGGCGTGCCAAATGGAATTGCCGCGGAAAATCGACGTTCAGCCCACCTGATGTGTCCTCTCGAGGTCGCGCCAGGTTCGCCCAGCATCTCCACGCATCTGCTGAAACGACGGGGATTGCGAGGCCCGCTGCCGTTGTCGCGCCGGCGCGGCGCCTGTCACGCCCCACGCGGCCTCTCGAGGAGCAGGCTCGCCCCGCGGCGAGTGGCCGCAGCGTGTCGGCCGCCTCCGGGGGCCGCCCCGACATTCCTGCTCACTTCCGGAATGTCGCGCCGTCGAGGCCGTGCCCCTTCATGAGCCTGTAGAGCGTGCCCCGCGGAAGCCGAGCCTCGCGGGCGGCGGCCGAGACGTCGCCGAGATGCCGTGTGAGTAGGTCGGTGAGGTAATGCTTCTCGAACTTCGCCACATACTCCGTTCGCTGGGCGAAGAAGCCCACGGCCCCCGCCTCGGCACCGGCGTTGCGGCCGGACGCTGCGACCACGTCGTCGGGCAGATCGTCGATCCCGGCCATCGGGTGTTGCGTCATCGCGATCGCCCGCCGGACGACGTTCTGCAGCTCCCGCACGTTCCCCGGCCAGTGGTAGCCCTTGAGCACCTGATAGACGTCGGTGGTGAGGCCGCCCACCTCGCGGCCCATCTCGGAAGCGGCCCGGTTGGCGAAGAACTCGGCCAGGAGCCCGACGTCGTCGCCCCGCTGGCGGAGCGGCGGCAGGTCGATCCGCACGACGTTGATCCGATAGAAGAGGTCGCGACGAAACTCGCCCCGTTGCACCATCTGATCGATGTTCCGTGAGGTGGCCGCCACCACGCGGACATCGACCGCGTTTTCCTGTCGGGCGCCAACCCGCCGCACGCGGCGCTCCTGCAGCACCCGCAGCAGCTTCGCCTGCAGTGGCAGCGGCAATTCTCCCACCTCGTCGAGAAACAGCGTGCCCCCGTCGGCGAATTCGACGAGGCCCATGCGGCGTGACTCGGCGCCTGTGAACGCGCCGCGCTCATGGCCAAAGAGCTCGCTCTCGATCAGGGCGTCGGGAATCGCCCCGCAGTCCACCGGCACGAACGGGCCCGTGCTCCGCCGGCTCCGCTTGTGGATCGCACGGGCCACGAGCTCCTTCCCCGTGCCCGTCTCGCCGGTCACCAGCACGTCCACGGAACTGACGGCGATCCGATCGATGACCGAATAGACCTGCTGCATCGCCGGGCTCTCGCCCAGAAAGTCGTCGAACGTGTAGGGCCGCTCCACGGCCCGACGCAGCAGCTCCTCGGCCGCCTTGTGCCGCGAGGTCGTCAGGAGCCGCACGAGCGAGTCTTCGAGGTCGGTCTCGACCCGCGCGATGTCGAGATAGTCGCCGGCCCCCGCCTGGAGGCAGGCCCGCGCTGTGTCCACGTTCGGCCTGGGGTCGATCACGACCACCGGCAACTGCGGATCGGCCTTGCGTATGGCGCCGTAGAGCACGTCGGCCGACGGTCCGGATCGGGCCGTCACCACGCCCAGATCCCAGGTGTCGCGGGAGAGCGTGCCGAGCGCCTTGTCGAGCGTGGTCTCGACCCGCACGTCGAGCGGCTGGAGCCGCGCGCTCAGGCGGGCATAGGGCAGCGCCGTCGCGCCTTCGGAATCGACGATCAAGATGCGGGGCTGCTGCACGTGCGGCTCGGGCTACCTGCGGAAACCGGGAATCCCGGGAATCATTGCCACGCTGGCCGCCTACCCACGCTGGACTCGCGAGAGTATGCAGTCGCGACTCCCCGCAGGCAACCCGCCGCCTCGCTTCCGCGGCCTCGACGAACTGGTACATTCCGCTGGGACGTTTCGCCGGAAACCCCGAACTCGGACCGCGCCGAAACAATCTTTTCAGGAGCCCCCGTTCGATGGCCATCGATTCCTACGCACCCTGCCCGGGCGGCACCGGCAAGAAGATCAAGTTTTGCTGCTCCGAGCTCGTCGGCGATCTGGAGCAGCTCGACCGGCTCGTCGAGGGGGATCAAATCTCGGCGGCGCTCGACCAGGTGAAGCGGCTGGCCACGAAGCATCCCGGTCGGGCCTGCCTGCTCGCCACCCAGACGAAGCTCGAACTCGCCTCCAAGCAGTTCACGGAGGCGGCGACAACGGCCGGGCAGTTTCTGGCGGCCCACCCTGCCAACCCGCTCGCGCTCGGCCAGTCGGCCGTGACGGAGGCAGTGGCCGGCCGGATTCAGGAGGCCGCCGCCCTCTTCGACAAGGCCCGCGAGGCGGCGATGCAGACACCGGAAGGGGGCACGCCGCCGCTCCAGGAGTTGGCCCGCATTGCCGCGACGCTCGTGCAGGCGGCGGCCCAACTGGGCCACGTCGGCTTCGCCCAGGGCATCGTCGACTGGCTCGTCGATACGGGTGTCGGCTCGGCCGACGAACTGCGGCTCCTGGCGGCGATCGTAGGCTCGTCGGGTGTGCCGGCGGCGCTGCGGTCGCGGATGCCGCTCGAAGACCTCACCGGCGACGTCCCCTGGCGGCCCGAGTTCGACGCCGCCCTCGCGCACGCCCGGGCCTGGCGGCTCTCACAGGCGCTCGCGGGATTCCGGAGCCTCAAGGCCGGAGCCGCCACCTGCCGGCCGCTGTTCGCCAACATCGGCATCCTGTGCGAGATGCTCGCGCGGCCCGTCGAGGCGTCGGAAGCCTGGCTGCACGTCTCTCGGCTTGGAGACGTCAGCCCGGACGACGCGATCGAGGCGGTGGGACGGGCGATCGCGCTCGAGACGGAGGCCGACCCCGACCGCTCGCCGCAGATTCCATTCACCAGTCTGGCGGCGCCGCTGTCGGTTCCCGCCGGTGAAGAAGGCACGCGGGCGCTCGAACTCCTCGAAGATACGCTGCGGCACGATCCCCGGAGTGAGACGACCGGCTTCGACCGCTCCGCCTGGGTGTCGCGAAATGCTGTTCCGCCGCGATCGGTGTGGCGGATCTACGAGGCTGCCGTGGGCGATGCCTTGCCCAGGCTGCTGGCGAGCCTCTTGCTCTTCGGCCGCCAGACCGACAAGGAGCCGGAGGCCGTGCTCCAGGGCTTCGGCCCCGATGTCGCCGCGGCGCAGCCCGTGGTGGAAGGGCTCGTGGGCTGCCGATTCGCGAAGGCCGCCGATGTGCCCGGCATGCCCGTGATCCCGCCCACGCAATGGCTGTTGGGCGCCCAGTTCCGGTTGCCAGTGCCGACCGCGCCTCCGGCACCGCCGGCGGCCGGCGAGTTGTCGACGTTCGATCTGCTCATGCAGAAACAGGTGGCAGCGGTTCGTGACCGGTTCGTGGAAGCCTGGCCCGACACGCCGCTCCCCGAGCTCCTCGGCAAGTCGCCGCGACAGGCTGCTGCCGATCCAGAGGGGCGGCGCCGCGTGGAGGCCTTGATCACCGAGGGCGAGGCGACGGCCCGCCGACTCGACCTGGCGTCAGGCTGGACGGCGGTTCGAGAACGGCTGGGACTCCCCGCGCCCGCGGCGATCTCCGCGGATCAGCCGCTGGAAGACGTGTCGCCAGTGCGGTGGCACCGCCTCGACATGACGAAGCTCCCACTCGAACAGCTCCGCGGCCTCGTCGTGCTCGCGATGGATGCGGGCTTCGACCGGGCCACCGAACGCGCCGCCGAAGCCCTCGCCGCCCGCAGCGATGCGACGCCGGAAGACCGGTGGGAGGCGCTCGGTGCACTCGAGGAGCGGGCGAGCACGAGCGTCCGCAAGCTCGAACTGATCACTCACCTTCGCACGCTCGCGAAGCAGCTCAAGGCGAGTGAGGGGATGCTCGACGTGGCGGAGCTCCGGGTGCGGCTCCAGCGGGGCGATCAGACCGAGATCGTGCGGCTGCTCGACCGGCTGCGGCGTGATCACTCCCGCGATCACCGCGTGATCCAGGCGCTCGCCCAAGTGCTCTCCGAGGCGGGCATCGATCTCTCCGCCCTCGCCGGCCAGCCCGGCGCAGGGATGGCGGGCGGCGGCGCAGCGACCGCGGCCGCTCCCGAGGCCGGCAAGCTCTGGACGCCAGGCGGCGGCGAACAGGCCGGCCCCGCCGGCGAGAAGAAGGTCATCTGGACACCGTAGGGCGTGCGGACTGCAGGCCCGTCACTCCGTGACGGGCAGCCCGTTGCGGAGCACCGGGCCTACGCACTCGCAAGAAAGCCTTCGAGGGCGGCTCGCACGAGCCCCACGGCGTGCACCCGCACGATCTGCACGCCCGCGGCGGCAAGACTGCACGCGGCGCCAGCCGTGGCGGCATCGCGTTCAGCCTCGGTGGCGGGGCGTCCGAGCGACCGTTCGAGCACCTTCCCGAGGAACCCTTTTCGTGAGTGCCCCACGAGGATCGGCGTACCCAGATCCAGAAACCGGCCCGCCTGGGCCATGAGTTCGAGATTGTGGGTGTGAGTCTTTCCGAAGCCGATGCCCGGATCGAGGCAGATGCGGGCGAGCGGGATGCCGGCGGCTACGAGTGCGTCGCGTCGCTGCATGAGATAGGCGTGAATCTCTGCCACGACGTCGTCGTACCGCGGGTCGAGCTGCATCGTCTGCGGCGTGCCCTGCATGTGCATCGCGCAGACGCCGGCGGCCGACTCCACGGCCAGCGGCAGCATCTCGGGATCGCCCGTGAGGCCCGTCACATCGTTGACGATCTCGGCACCGGCCTCGATGGCCCGGGCTGCGACCGTCGCCTTGGACGTGTCGATCGACACCGGCACGCCCGCCTCCGCCGCGAGCCGCTGCACCACCTCACCGACCCGCCCCCACTCCTCCTCGACAGCCACTGCCGTTGAAAACGGCCGGGTGCTCTCGCCGCCGACATCGAGAATGTCAGCCCCGTCCGCCACGAGCCTCAGGCCATGCGCGACGGCCGCCTCGACCCCCGCATGCCGCCCACCGTCGGAAAAGCTGTCGGGCGTGACGTTCACGATCCCCATCACGAGCGGCCGCCGCCGCGGCCCATCCGGCAGCGGCAACTCAAGCCGCCGCGTCCGCAGTTGCCAGTACGTCGGAAGGGAATCGGTGCTCATGCACCGATCCTACACCCTCTCAGCCACAGAGCGGCAGCTTCTCCCGTAGCCCCGTCACGGAGCAACGGGCCTACGGGGAGGCGAGGGGGTCGTCCCATACAAGCCCTGAGCGCGAGCGAGGGGATGGCGGCACGATCCCCCGGCTTGCGCCTGGGGGCTTCTATGGAGGCGAGGGGGTCGGTGCAAGCTCGAGGAGCATTTGGACCGAGT
>CAMDDA010000217.1 GCA_945890755.1 Candidatus Kuenenia stuttgartensis | reverse complement strand
CCGGTGATGCGCCGGCATACCGCGGCGCCGGCGGAAAGATGCCTGCGGCGGCCCACGACGCGGTCTGGCGGCCAGGCTCGCGGGCGAGCACCCGCACCGACAGGCCGCGGCCGGCAAGCTCACGCGCGATCGACAGGCCGATGATGCCGCCGCCGATGATACAGACGTCTGTCATGAATCGGGCGCAGCGGGCTCTAGGCGTTGGTGGTGATCTCGGGCGTATCGGCGATGTTCACCCACACGTGTACGTGAGGGGCGCCTCGGAAGTGCCAGACGAACGCCGGCCCTTCGAGCCGCCAGTTGTCCCACACGCCGTCGTTCCCGATGTCGCCCTGCTTGTAAAACGCAAGCCGGCAGCGGCCGAGCCCTCCCTGCCTCGCCAGACAGCCGCGAACTTCATCGCGATCGGCGGTGCGGTAGGGCTCCAGGAGAATGCCGAGCACCCGCTCCAGTTCGGCCCGCTGGTCGGGGGAGAGTTCGGAAACCGGAATCCCAGCCACAGCGTTGGCGCCCCGAAAGCCGATCGCAGTTTCCTTCGGCAGCCCGTCAACCAGGGCCAGGGCACGCTGCCGGCCGTCGAGCATGGCATAGACGCCGTTGGCCGCGACCGCCTGGGGCCAGAACACGTTGCCCGGGTGATCCTGCTCCTCGTTGAAGCCACCGGCATCGTGGCCGTAGAAGATCGGTCCGCCGAAGGCGACGTGCTCGGCCGAATCGCCATCGCAGCGGAGCGTCATGTGGCGGCCGGTGAGCAGGAACTGGAATTTCCCGCTGCCGGGCTCGCCGAGGAGCGCGATCGACTGCTCGTGACCGAAGCCGCCGGTGTCGTCGTCGAGCTGCTTGTCGAATCGGGCGTGCCAGTCGGGCTCGATCAGGCTCTCGAAGATCTCGCGGACGAGTTGCTGCTGGTCCTTGGTGAAGAAGTCGCTCTTCACTGCGGGCTCGGTGGCGTTCCAGTTGTTGCCCACGCGGGTGCGCAGGAGGCCGAATTTCGGATGGCGGTAGTCCCACGGGAAGCAGACCTTCGTCCGCTGGGCGGGCGTGAGCGACGCATGCAGACGGGCCGCGAGCGTTTCGGCCACGCCGGTCGTGCCCGCCGCCGTGTCCGCGACGGCGCCATTCATGCCGCTGCTTGCAAGCACCCCGGCACAGGCCGCGGCCCCCTGCATCAGCCGACGACGGGAGAGCGAAACGGATGAGGTGGCCATGCGACGATCTCCTGCAACTCGTTCAAACGTGCACCCATCGTACCGGCTCTGTCCTCCAGACGCACACTCAGCGCCGTGAGTCCACCTCTTGGAGCGCGGGTTCGGGGCTGCCCATGCCCCGTCGCCGGACGCTCGCTACGAACATCCTGTTCTTCGCTCGCTCGGATGCCGACTTCGCTCCGCCATCCTGGCTGCGCTCGTCGGCATACGCCGGCTCCTGGGGCACGGGCAGCCCCTCACGGCCGAATACGCGGCCCGGTCACTCCGTGACCGGTAAAGCTGCCCGTCACGGACTGACGGGCCTACGTTCTGCGCCGCGAGCCCGGACGCCTTTGGCATTGCGGGCAGAAGAATGTCGCCCGCTGGGTCTGCACGATCCGCACGATCGGCTGGCTGCACGTCAGGCACGGCAGGTCGGCACGACCGTAGACGCGATGGCGGTGCTGGAATCGGCCCACGCGGTTGTCGGCCGTGCGGTAGGTCTCATCACCGATCGACGAACCCTCGAATCGCACCGCCTCGGCGAGGACACTCCGCGCGGCTGACGCAATCCGCTCCCAGGCCTCGGCCGGCAGCCGGCGACAGAGAGACCGCGGGTCGATGCCGACGCGAAACAGGATCTCGGCCGCGTAGATGTTGCCGATGCCGGCGACCGCCCGCTGGTCGAGGAGCGCGGGCTTCACCGCCCGCCGCGATCGTCCAAGCCGCGAGGCGAGCTCGACGCCCGTCACCTCGAGGCCGTCGGGGCCGAGCTTCACGCCGCCACAGGCGGCCTCGAGTCCGGCGCGGTCGTAAAGCGTGATCGTGCCAAGGCCCCGCCGATCCCAAAACAGAACCCGCCGCGGGCGGTCGACGGTTCGCCGACCGTGGTCAAATTCGAGCACGAGCCGCACGTGCTCCGGCGAGGGTGGCTCCGCGACGAGCATCAGGCCGGTCATCCGCGGCTCGATCGCCAGCCAGAGCGGGTCGATCGATCGGTCGTCACCGGCCAGTTCGAGGACCACCCGCTTGCCCCGCCGGCGCACGGCCGCAAGCGTGCGGCCGGTGATCCGTCGGCAGAGCAGCGCCGGCCCGGGCTCCACCGCGAGCGGCCGCACCCGGGACCGGGGAAACTCGGCCGCGATGATCCGTCCGCCGACGACGCAATCCAGGCCGCGGCACATCGTCTCGACTTCGGGCAGTTCGGGCATCGCACGCGATCCGGATGGTGGGCCGAACTGGTCAGGCTACAATCCAGGCGTCTGATTGAGTACAAGGCCCTCCGCCCTCCAAGGATCTCGTCCCATGCCAGCCGCAACGGCGGTCTCGAGTGTTCCCGATGCCCTCGGGCGGTTCGGCAGGTTTGGCGGCCGCTACGTGCCCGAGACGCTCTCGGCCGCGCTCGATCAACTGGAGCGGGAGTACGCCCAGGCGCAGGCCGATCCGGCATTTCATGCCGAGCTCGACGGTCTGCTCTCCGCCTTCGTCGGCCGCCCCACGCCGCTGCTCTTCGCCAAGCGGCTGACGGAATATGCCGGCGGCGCACAGATCTATTTCAAACGCGAAGACCTCAGCCACACCGGCGCCCACAAGATCAACAACACGCTCGGCCAGGGACTGCTCGCGATCCGGATGGGCAAGCGGCGGATCATCGCCGAGACCGGCGCCGGCCAGCATGGCGTGGCCACGGCGACGGCCTGCGCCCGGTTCGGCCTCGAGTGTGTGGTCTACATGGGAGCCGAAGATGTCCGCCGCCAGGCGCCGAATGTCCGCAACATGCGGTTCATGGGGGCCGAGGTGCGGCCGGTCGAGAGCGGCTCCCGCACGCTCCGCGATGCGATCAACGAGGCGATGCGCGATTGGATGGGCTCGGTCGAGACGACGCACTACATCATCGGCTCGGTCGTTGGGCCGCATCCGTTCCCGCGGATCGTCCGCGACTTCCAGAGCGTGATCGGCCGCGAAACGGTGGAGCAGTGCCGCCGACAACTCGGCCGCCTGCCCGACATGGTCGTGGCCTGCGTCGGCGGCGGCAGCAATGCCGCGGGCATGTTCTATCCGTTCGTCGATCATTCCGAGGTGCGACTCGTAGGCGTCGAGGCGGGAGGCCGCTCCGGCGAGCCGGGCGACCATGCGGCGAGCCTGAGCTACGGCAGCCCGGGCATCCTGCACGGTTCGTTGAGCTACGTCCTCCAGGACCACGACGGCCAGACGGCCGACGTGCACTCGGTGTCCGCCGGCCTCGACTATCCCGGCGTCGGACCCGAGCATGCCTACTGGCACGATACCGGCCGCGTCGAATACACGAGCGTCACGGACGGCGAGGCACTCGATGCCTTCGACCTCGTCGCACAGCGGGAGGGCGTACTGCCGGCGCTCGAAACATCACACGCCCTCGCCTGGGCGGCGAACGAGGCGGCGAAGCGACCGCCGAGCGAGATCCTCGTCGTCTGCCTCTCCGGCCGGGGGGACAAGGATGCCGCCGAGATCGCCCGCCTCCGTGGACTGGCCGCCGACGGCAGCGAAAAATAGGGACGGGAGCGAATTTCAAACCCTGGATGGCCATGATTACCGACAATCCGAAATCTGCTCCCGTCCCTAGTTCCCCCGCGAAGCCGATCGCGAAGCTCGAGGCCGCCTTCGCGGCAGCCCGGGCCGCCGGCCGCAAGGCCCTTGCGCCGTTCGTCACGGCCGGCGATCCCGACCTGGCGACGACGGTCGCCGTCCTCGAAGCTGTGGACCGGGCCGGAGCCACGCTCTGCGAACTCGGCGTGCCCTACAGTGATCCGATCGCCGACGGCCCCGTGATCCAGGCGTCGTACACCCGAGCGCTCGGGGCGGGCATCACGCTCGACGGCGTGCTCTCGATCGCGAAGCAGGCATCGGCGAAAGTGACGATGCCGATCCTGGCGATGGTGAGCTACTCGATCATCTTCCGCCGCGGCATCGACCGGTTCGTGACGGATGCGAAAGCCGCCGGCCTTGCCGGCTTCGTCGTACCCGACCTGCCGCTCGAGGAGAGCGACGAGTTCGATTCAGCCTGCCGCGCGGCGGGTCTCGCCCTCGTGCGGCTCGTGACGCCGACGACCCCTCCCGAGCGGGCCGAGGCGATCGCGCGGAAATCCACCGGGTTTCTCTACTGCGTGTCGGTGGCGGGCGTGACGGGCACCCGCACCGAACTACCCCCCGGGCTCCTCGACCGCATCGCCTGGCTGCGGACGAAGACCGACGTCCCGATCGTCGTGGGCTTCGGCATCTCTTCACCCGAGCAGGTGCGGGCCGTGGCCGCCGTCGCCGACGGCGTGATCGTGGGCTCGGCGCTCGTGCGGGTCGTCGCCGAGTCGGCGGCGGACGCGACGAGCGAGATGCGTTCGCAGGTCGAGACATTCATCGCCGATCTCTCCGCCGCCACCACGGCGGCATGATGCGGAGCGGCGTCCGCTGCCCGCTGCTCAACGGGGTGGGGCGTTCGCCAGAAAGCCTCGGGCCACGAGCAGGGGCTCGTGGGGGCTGCCCCGCAGCATCCAGGCCGCCAGCGGAGTCGTCATGAGCGTCGTCACGATCGCCATCAGCACGAGCATGCAGTAGACCGGCGGCGGGATCACCCCGAGATCCATTCCCACGTTGATCACGATCAGCTCCATGAGCGCCCGCGTGTTCATGAGCACGCCCATGCATGCCGCCTCCCCCGCCGGCAGGCCGCCGAGCCGGGCTGCAAGCCCGCATCCTCCCAACTTGCCCAGCACGGCAACCGCCAGCACCGCGGCGCTCCAGCCCCAGGCTTCGACGGTGCCCAGGGAGCCGATGTTGGTTCTCAGGCCGGTGTAGGTGAAGAAGATCGGCAGGAAAAACACCGTGACGAAGTCCGAAAGCTGACTGGAAAAGGCCTCTCGCACACGCGGCGAACCCGACAGGGCCGCCCCCAGCAGAAACGCGCCGAAGATCGCGAAGATGCCGATCCGGCTGGTCGCGGAGGCGGCCAGTAGGAGCACCGCCAGCGTGAGCGACAGCATCCCCAGCGGCAGCCGGCCGTCGGCCCCCACGCTCTGCTCCAGCCGCGGCAGGAGCAGCGGCCGCACGACGACGAGCAGCACGGCGGCCACTCCGAGCGTGGCGATGACCATGCCCGCCACGTTCGCGAGTTCGAACTGGCCGACGGCGATCGCCGACACCGCCGCCAGGAGCGTCCAGCCGACGGCATCGTCGCAGGCCGCTGCCGCGATGACGGTGGCGCCGAGCGGTGTGTGCTGCATTCCCATTTCGATCAGGATTCGGCCCAGGATCGGAATCGCCGTGATCG
>CAMDDA010000216.1 GCA_945890755.1 Candidatus Kuenenia stuttgartensis | reverse complement strand
TACACCCGTCGCCAGTAGTCGCGCCAGCCGAGTTCTGAAATCAGCTTTTCCGCCTGCTCAGGCGACGCGACGCGGGCCAGCGCCGCGTCCCGTACCTCGGCCAGCCCGAGCACGCCGTGCCGGATCCAGGGGGATAGCCCCGTGACCGCACCGGCGACGTGGTTGCGGCTACGCGCGTAGGCGACGGGATCGATGGCGGCGAGCCGTTCGGATGCGGCGCGGCTGCCCCCTGAGGGCATGGCGAGTGCTGCGGCGATCTCAGCATCGGTGCTCTCGGCAAGAGACCGCCCGGCGAGCGCTGCGACGAGCGTGCCCCGGTCACCGCCGACGGTCGCGGTCAAATGAGCGGCGTCGGAGTGCGACACGGAATGAGTCACGGACAAGCGGTCCGCCATTGGAGTGGATCAGGAGGCCAGCGAGTGCACTCTTCGCAGGCAGGCGACTGCACTGAAAGTGGGCGCGGTCCGGCGACGCAAGCGGGGGTCGGCGACCCGTCACTCGCATGCGGCGACTGAGCATACGCCTTTTCGCGGCGGAATTGCATATTCACACCGCCCGAATGCCGCCGACCGCTTTTTCGCTGGCGGCGGCACGTCATGGCACGGTGTTTGCAACTGTGCGGGTTTGATGCGGGGCGGCAGTCAGATGCCGTCTGCGCCCACCGTCCAGAAGGATGCCCCAACGGCTTGGGTAGGCACTCCGCCTAGCTTGCCCAGGCCGGGGCATTCTGGATCTTGCTGCCGTAGGCCCGTCACGACGCGTAGGCGCGGCGTTCCAGTCCAGAGCCTACACTCTAGGCTTTGCTTCCCCGGCCGGCGCGACGGCGGAGCCCACAGTGAAACTCATCATCGCAATCATCCAGCCCAACAAACTCGAGAGCGTCAAGCAGGCGCTCTCCGAGGTCGAGGTGTTTCGGCTCACCGTGCTCGACGTGCAGGGATTCGGCCGGCAGCGAGGCCATGCGGAAACCTACCGCGGCCATGAGATCGCGGTGAACCTGCTGCGGAAGGTGCAACTCCAGATCGCCGTCAACGACGACTTCGTCGAGCCGACGATCGCTGCCATCGTGAAGGGGGGCCGCACCGGTGACCGCGGCGAGATCGGTGATGGGAAGATCTTCGTGCTTCCCATGGACGAATGCGTCCGCATCCGCACCGGCGAACGCGGCCGTGAAGCGATCTGACGCCGGCGTCATCCAAGCCCCCAGGCGCGAGCCGGGGGATCGCCCTACCGCCACGCCATCCCCTCGCTCGCGCTCAGGGCTTTTTTACAACGTCATCCAAGCCCCCAGGCGCGAGCCGGGGGATCGCAGCGCGTACTGCCCCCAAGGGTCACGACGCCTGCGGATGGAGCCGCGGCTGGGCACCGAGCGCGAGCCGGTTGATCGCCGCGAGAAACGCCTTCGCGGAGGCCTCCAGCGAGTCAGTCGACACGCCGCGACCGCGCTGTACCTGGCCGGCATGCTCGAGTTCCACCGTCACCTCTGCCTGCGCGTCCTTGCCCACCGTCACGGCCTGCACGCGGAAATCGCGGCAGACGGTCGTCATGCCCGTGGCCTTCTCGATGGCCAGGAAGATGCCGTCGATCGGGCCGTCGCCCGCGGTCACCGTCACCTGCACCGGCTGGCCGCTTTGGAGCACGTGCAACTCGACGGTCGGCGATGAGCCGCTCGCAGTCGAGAGCACGTAGCGGTCGAACGTGAACTGCTCCGGCAACGCGGAGAACTCCGCCTCGCAGAGGGCCGCGATGTCGCCGTCATAGATCTCCTTCTTGCGATCGGCGAGCGCCTTGAATCGCTCGAACACCGTCTGCAGTTGCTCGGTCGTGAGTTGGTAGCCGAGCGCCTTGGCCCGGTCGGCCAGCGCCGCGCGGCCACTGTGTTTGCCGAGCACGAGGTCGGTCCGCTCCAGCCCGACGTCCTCGGGCCGCATGATCTCGTAGGTGCTCCGCTCCTTGAGCATCCCGTCCTGGTGGATGCCCGCCTCGTGGGCGAAGGCGTTGCGGCCCACGATCGCCTTGTTGCGGGGCACCTGGATGCCCGTGATGGTGGCCACGAGTCGGCTCGTCGGCACGAGCCGCTGCGTGACGATCCGCGTGTCGCAGCCGTAGTGGTCGTGCCGTGTGCGGAGGGCCATCACCACCTCTTCGAGCGAGCAGTTGCCCGCCCGTTCGCCGATGCCATTGATCGTGCACTCGACCTGCCCGGCCCCCGCCTCGACGGCCGCGAGGCTATTGGCCACGGCGAGCCCCAGGTCGTCGTGACAGTGCACGCTGATCACGGCCTTGTCGATGTTCGGGACGCGGTCGCGGAGCGTCTTGATCACGCGGTGCATCTGCTGCGGTGTGGCATACCCGACCGTGTCGGGAATGTTGACGGTCGTGGCACCGGCCGCGATCACGGCCTCCACCACGCGACACAGGAAGTCGAGTTCGGTGCGGGCCGCATCCTCCGGCGAGAACTCCACGTCGCCGCAGAGCCGTCGGGCCCGCGACACACCGGCGACGGCCCGGGCGACCACCTCCTCCTCGGTCATTCGCAGCTTGAACTCACGGTGGATCGAGCTCGTGGCGAGGAACACGTGGATCCGCGGCTGGGCCGCGTGCTGGAGCGCCTCCCAGGCCCGGTCGATGTCGGCGTCGTTGCAGCGGGCGAGGCCGCAGACCATGGCGCCGCGGACGGCCGTGGCGATGTCGCGGACACTCTCGAAGTCGCCCGGCGAGGCGATCGGGAAGCCCGCCTCGATGATGTCCACCCCGAGCTGCACGAGCGCCTGGGCGATCTCCATCTTCTCCGTGAGGTTCATGCTCGCCCCGGGCGATTGCTCGCCGTCGCGGAGCGTGGTGTCGAAGATACGAACGCTGCGTGGTGTCGTCATGGTCGGGGTACAGCGGAAACGCGGAGGGGGGCCCGGGCAGTCCAGGCGGCCCGCTCGCATCGTACCTGCCCGCCGCAGCCGCGGCACCCCGGCCTGCAGTGCCGCGGCATTGGGCGGGGTTGTACACTCGTGGCCGTGATGCGGTGTCCATCGGCCGCAGGCTCTCTTCCGTCTTTTCGAGATCCACATGACGCTCGGCGAGTTTCAGTCGTTGATCCGCAGGATGTACCACGACAAGGACGCGGCCCGCGGCGTCGAGGGCACGTTCATGTGGCTCACCGAAGAGATCGGCGAACTGGCCACGGCCCTCCGCAGCGGCACGCACGACGAGCAGACGCTCGAGTTCGCCGACGTGCTCGCCTGGCTGGCGACGATCGCCAATGTGGCAGGTGTCGATCTCGACGAGGCAGTCCGCCGCAAGTACGGCGGGGGCTGCCCGGGCTGCGGCCAACTCGCCTGCACCTGCCCGGATGCCGAGAAGCCCTGACGCACCGCCCGCCGGAGGCTGCCGTCGGCGGCCCGATCGATGAACGCCCTCCACCGGTCCGTCATCGTGATCGCCCTCGGGCTGATGAGCCTGGCGGCGGCCGCTCACGCCGACGCCGATACCGACGCCTGGCGACTCGACGCGGGCTTCGCCGGCACGTATCGCGCGGGCTCCTGGACGCCCGTGGCCGTCGCGCCGCACGATGCCGACACTGCCGTAGCCGGCGACACGATCCACGTGTGGGCCGAGGATGCCGATGGGAAGTTCGTACGGTCGCCGCCGGCCGTGCTCGCCCCGGCGGTAGACACGAACACGCCTGCGGGACGCGACACCCCCACGGCCCGCGTCTGCCTTCGCATCGGCCGCCCGACCGGCCGCGTGCTGATCGAGCACGTGAGGAACGGCGCATCGACCACCATTGAACAGACCCTGCCGCCGCCGCTGCCGGCGACACAGCGGGTGCTCCTCGTGCTCGGCGACGTGCCGGCGGCCCGCCGTGCCGCCCGCCTGCTCGGGGCGGATGAGGCCTCGCGAATGCAGCCCGTGGAGATCGCCGATGCCGCGGCCCGCGGTCGCCTCGTAGCGTCCGCAGCGGCCCGCGACTTCGACGCCGCCGATGCGATCGTCCTCTGCGGTCGCGACGTGGCCCTGCTGCCCGCCGACGCAGTCGCCGGCATCGACGCCTGGGTGCGAGACGGTGGCCGGCTCGTCTATGCCGCCGGCCCGTCGGCCCTTGACGTGGAGCAGGGCGGGGGGCCGGCCGCGACCTGGCTCCCGGGGCGTATCGAGCGGCTCGTGCCGCTCCGCCGGCTGGCAGCGGTCGAGGCCTATGCCCGGGCCGGCGGCCTCGCCTCACGGCCGACCCCGACGCTGCTGCAGGTGCCGCTGTTCACCGACCGGAGCCGGCTCGAGGGCGTGGTCGATGTGTTCGATGGCGCGGCGGCCACCGACCTCCCGCTGGTGGTGCGCAAGCCGCATGGCCTGGGCACGATCACCTGGCTCGGCATCGACCTCGACGCCGAGCCTTTCCGGGGCTGGCCCGGCGCCGACACGCTGCTCGTGCGACTGCTGGGCGAGCGGTCGCTCGACGGTGCCGACGACCGCCCCGCCGCTGCCAGTGGCGGCCCGCCGGACCTCGGATCGCAGCTCAGGGTCGCCGTCGAGTGGAGCGGGGCAGGGGGGCGAATCGCGCCCGTGCCCTTCGAGGCGATCATCGGACTGGGCCTCCTCTATGTCGCCTGCCTTTATCCGCTCGACTGGTGGCTCGTGTCGCGCGGCCGGCGGCCCGGGATCGCCTGGCTCACGCTGCCGCTCATCATCACCGCATGCATGGCCGCGGCCGCCGCCTTCGCCCGCAGCTGGCTGCCCCGCGAGCCGCTCGGCTGCCGCGCGGCGGAAGTCATCGACATCGACGCCGGTTCGGGCCACGTCCGCGGGACCGCCTGGGCGGTCGCCGGGCGGAGTGACAACGGCGACATCGACGTCGCGGTTCGGAACCGGGACGGCCGGGCGGCGGTGTCGTGGTGGGCCGACGCGGGCACCGGCTTCGCCGCCATCGACGCGGCACTGCCTCATCCCTCGCTCGCAGCCCACGACTACCGCTACGCCGCGTCGCTCGCCGCGCTGGATGGGGTGCCCGTCGCGGCCGCCGCAGATCGCCTCTTCGAGTCGTCATGGCCGGCGGAGGGCGGCACGGCGCCGCTCGTCACCTCGACCCTCGCCCGCGACGCGCAGGGCGCCGTCACGGGCTCGATCGCCCACCACCTCCCATTCCCGCTCGAGGGCTGCCGGCTCGCCTCCGCCGGCTGGATATACGACCTCGGCCAACTCGCTCCGGGCGCGCCCCACGACCTGCGGCAGGGCAGGGGACCGCGGTCGCTCGCCGGCGCCCTGGCCCGCCGCGAGGCGGTGAAGGAACGGGAGATAGCGCCCCGCTGGAATCCAGCCGAGCGCGACGTGATGCGGATCCTCGAGATCGCCGGCTTCCACGCAGCCGCTGGCGGCGTCGCCTACACGGGACTTCCAGCGGGGCGGCTGGCGCGGCTCGATCTGTCGCCGCTGCTGGCGGTCGATCGGGCGGTGCTCTTCGGCACGGCCGGTGATCCACCGCCTGAATGGACGGCCGACTGGCAGATCCGCGCGGCCGGGGCTGGCGGATCTGCCGCCGCGGCGGTGAAGATGGCGGGCCGCCTCTACCGGATCGTGATTCCGCTGGGGGCTGCGGGAG
>CAMDDA010000215.1 GCA_945890755.1 Candidatus Kuenenia stuttgartensis | reverse complement strand
GATCCGCGGGCCGATCGAGACTGACTTTCACGTCGGCATAGGCAAAACCGGCGTTCGGTTCCAAGAAGCTGAGCGTTTGGCCCGGACTGAACGTCGCCACCGGCACGGCGCCTTGGGTGGCCAGAATAAGGTCGACGGCACGATCCACGTTGAGCCGACCCCCGGTGAGCACCTCTCCGTTGAGGCCCGCCACCTTGTCCACCCCGCCCAGGATCGCATTTTTCACCTGCTCTGGCGACGCCCCGAGCTTCAACGATTTCAGGAGGCCCGCCGTGCCGGCGACGAACGGAGCCGCGAAGGACGTGCCGCTACTCGTCGTGTAGCCCGTGTTTCCGTCATAGGGGACGTACGAACCCGCCGCCTGGGCAGCTCGGGTCGAGAGCACGCTCACGCCCGGAGCCGCGAGGTCAACTGATGCCACCCCGTAGTTTGAGAAACTTGCCAGTGAGTCGGCCTGGGTGGATCCCGCCACTGAGATCAGCCCGGGAATGGTGTAGCTTGCCGGGTAGGCCGGGACGACGTCATTGTCGATGCTGTCGTTGCCGGCGGCCGCCACGATCACCACACCCGTCGCAGCCAGCTGATTCAGGGCATCGAACTCCTGTTGCACGAAGCCGTAGCCACCGTAGCTGTGATTCGTCGCAGCCACGTTCTGACCGGCGATCTTCTGGTTGATCACATATTGGATGCCCGAGATGATCGCTGATGTGCTCGTGTTGCCCACGGCATCGAACACCTTCACGGCCATGATTTGCACCGACCAGTTCATGCCCGCCATCCCGACGCCGTTGTTACCGACCGCACCGATGAGGCCCGCACAGAACGTGCCGTGCCCGTTGTCGTCCATCGGGTTGCCGGTGCCGGCAATGGTGCTCACACCGAATACATCGTCGACCCAGCCGTTGTTGTCGTTGTCGACACCGTCGTTGGCAATCTCATTGGGATTTCGCCACATGTTGGCCGCGAGATCGGGGTGGTTGTAGTCCACGCCGGAATCGAGCACCGCCACGATCGTCGATGACGTGCCGGTGCCGGTGTCCCAGGCACCCGCGGCCTGAATCTGGGGAAACCCCCAGTTGGCAGCGGCGCCAAAGAGCGGATCGTTTGGCGCCGCATTCAACTTTCGCACCGCATTCACGTCGAGCGACTGGACGCGATTGCGACTCGCCCATGATGTGATGACGGACTGTGTCGCGCCCGGCGCCTTGAGCTTGTAGAACCCCGAGCCGAGTGTCTGAAGCGACCAGCCGGGCTGAACTGCGGGACGGCTGTGCCGGTAGTCGACGGGCGAAGTGGCGCTACGAGCATTGAGCTGCGGCATCCGCAAGACGTATTCGTCCTTCACGGCATCGACGAGTTGACCGTTCCAGGCCACTTGCGACACGTCGATAAGGTTGGCAGCCAGCATGCTGCGTCGCTCCAACGGTTCCGGGGTCTCGGCAAGCCCGAACCGACGCTTCCGCTTCTTCATCACAGGCCTCCAGTTCTTCGCCCCGACGCGGCTTCCGACCCCACCCGGCACAACCAGCCGTGTCAAGGATTGACTCGTCCAAATGGGGGATTGCCGTTGAATACGCTTCCCCCTGCCGTCAGGTTCGCCGAAGATGACCAAGGCCGCACCAACTTGCCTATTTCAGCCGCATAAAGCTGATTTTCGTGGCCATACTGGGGTTTAACCCCCTTCACGAGGTGTTTTTCCAGACACCCCTCTTTACACGTGGTCCACACCCTGCCCCAGGGATACCTCTTTGTGTACACTTCTTCCGCGCGTATTCACCCCCAGCCGATACGGCGTTCCCCAGGCCGCGGCATCGACGTCTCCCCGCATTCCTCGGGCCCGGCGGACATCGAAGGTGTCGCGGAAGGCCGTCGTGATGGCCCCCGTGCGGCTGTCGCGGCTGGGCACCACGCACCGCCGGCAGACGTTCGTGGCCCGAAACCTGGCCGCCCCGATCGTGAATTCCCGCGGCTCCAGCGGCGGCAGGTCGGCGTAGGGGTCGGCCGGAAGACCCGGCGGCAGGTCGAACAGCGACGGCACATCGGGACGGGCGGGACTTGCAAGCGTGTCCTCCCAGAAGGCGTCGCAGCCGCCGACTTCGAGGTTGATCCGGAACCGCCGGCGGCATTCCACGAGATCGAAGCCAAACCAGCGGGCCACTTCCTCCAGGCTCGCGGTGGAAACGAGCGTCGGCCCCGGAGCCTCGCGATCGTCGGGAAAGCCGCCGTCGGGCCGCTCCAGCAGCAGGACACCGCTGGACGGCGCCTCACCGGCGCACAGCACCTCTGCCAGCCAACCGCAGGGGCCGTCGGGGCCGGGCACGAGCGGGAACGTGTCGGAGGCGAGGCTCGCCAGCCGCTCGATGCCGGGGATCGCTCGGGCCTGAATCGCCAGCGGGTCGATCGAGAGCGTGATGAGCCGGGCGGCGAGGTCGAACTCGGCCCGGATCGCGTGGAAGAGCGGCGACCGCTTGGCGTTGAGCACGCGGCCGTCGATGTCGGTGAGCTGCCAGCGACGGTCGTTTTCGAGGGCGCCCGACGGCAGCACGCGGGCCTCCGTCACGTCGACGCCGTCGAGCGATTTGACGGGATAGATCGTAATCCAGTCGAGCGTGGGCATGAGGGGCGCGCCAGGACGGATGTCCTCACTGATTGCGGTAGGCATCGCGCCGATGAGCAATCACGACGATGACGATACTCTTTGCCTCATCGTCGATTTCATATACGACGCGATAGTCGCCGATCCGAATCCTCCACGCCTCGCGACCGGTCAGCTTGCTGCATCGATCGGGCCGCGGCGTCTGAGCCAAGGCCTCCAAGGCCGTCAGCACCCGCTCCTGATGCTCGGCAGCAATTCTCTCCAGCTGTTTGCGGGCCGATCGAAGAATTTCGATGGCGTAGCTCAAGAGCCCCGCCCCGAGCGGAGTTCCTTTGCCACCGCGGCGAGCGGCGAGGATTCCTGTGCCGACGACCTCGCCTCGTCATAGGCGCGAATATCTTCCAGTTCCTCGAGTTCCTCGAGAACCCGTCGCCATTCGTCGATCGTCAGAACCACGTCGGTCGGTGTCCGATGTTCATCGACGAGGTATCGAGGGGTCACGGTTTCCATGGGAAGGCTCCGTAGCGGAAAGAACGCGGAGTCGTATTGTAGCCGGGCTGGGGTGGGGTGGTTGAGGCCGGATTATCCCCCTGCTTGCGCATGGGGGCTTTTATGGGACGAACGCGGCGGGGTTTTATGAGACGAACGCATGTCCGGCTTTCATGAGGCACGCCTCACATCCGGAAGTTGAAGGTCTGCCAGAGGAGCCGCAGGAGCCATTGGCCGACCGTGCGGCTGCCCACCTTGATCCGGGCGGTGCCCCGCATGCCCGGCGTGAACACCCCATCGGGATCGTCGAGCGTCATCAGCGCCTCGTAGCTCGTCGAGATCGGCACCTCGCGGCCCGATGGGTCGGTCTCCGTCGGCACCTGGCCGCCCGCCTTCACCGAGAGCCGCTCCGAGCCGTTTTCGATGTGCGTCTCGGCCATCTCGGCCACGGTGCCGGTGAACGTCCGCCACGAAAACGCGTCGAGTTTGAGGTCGACCGGCTGCCCCTTGGCCACGAACTCCACCTCCGACTGGTCGATCACCATCACCGCCTCGAACTGCCGCGGCTGGCCCACGAGACAGAGCACCGTGCCTTCGGTCAGCGTCGCCCCGAGGTTCTGCTCGTCGAGCGGATGCCCCGTCCACGACGGCAGCCGCCCGGTGGGGTCGGGCTGCGGCTTCACGCTCGGCGCCGGCAGCACCACGCCGTCGAGCGGCGACCGCAGCACGAGGTCTTCCCGATCTTTCCGCTTCTTGGCCAGCTGCTCCCGCAGGCTCACGAGCGACTCCTTCACCGTGCCGATCTCCAGGCCGGCCGCCGGGTCGGTGAACCGCTCGCGCTCGAGCGCCGCCAGCCGCGTGGCCGACTGGGCCTCGCGGCCCTCGAGATCCGCGATCTCGAGATCGAGGTCGATGCTCGACAGCCGGGCGAGCACCTGCCCCTGTGTCACGACGTCGTCGGGCTTCACCTCCAGGCTCTCGAGCGTTCCCGGCACCGAGACGTAGACCGTCTCCTCGCCCCGGGGCCGCAGCTCCACGGCACACCACACCCGCTGCGGCAGCGGGATGAGCGCGATCGCGCCGGCCACCACGCCCGCCACCAGGCAGGTCGCCATCACGTTGATCGCCTTCACCTCGTCGCGCCTCCCGGGAACTTTCAGAAACTTGATCATCCCCTGCAGCGGCCGAACGACCAAGCCCCACAGGGCGGTGATCGCCAGCATCTGCCCGAGGACCTCCAGCCGGAACGGCTTGAAGACGCTCCACATGAAGAGAAAGATCGAGGCCGTCACCATCCAGCCATACAGGCTCGACGCCACCGCGTAGAGGGCGAAGAGGCCGAGGTTGCGCTGCGGCAGAAACGGATCCTCGGGCTGCTTGATCCCGAGGCACCACCGCGACGCCAGCCGGCCGAGGATCGTGTTGGCCTTCTGCCGGAGATTCGGGATCTCCAAGACGTCGGAGAGGATGTAGTAGCCGTCGTACCGCAGGAGCGGATTGGCGTTGAACAGGATCGTCGAGACGCTCGACACGAACATCACGTCGAGGCAGAGCTGATTGAAGATGCCGGGATGCGAGTTCCACCAGAAATAGGTGGCGATCGAGGCGATGATCACCTCGACGTACATCCCGGCCGCACCGATCGCCGCCCGCTTCCACTTGCTGGGCAGCATCCAGCTGTCCGACACGTCGCAGTAGAGGCAGGGCGTGAACACGAGCAGCATCATCCCCATCTCGTGGCACTCGCCGCCGTAGTGCTTGCAGGAGAGGCCGTGGCCGAACTCGTGGAGGATCTTCGTGACGGCCAGGGCGATGCCCAGGTAGAGCCAGTTGCCCGCCGCGAAGAACTGGTGAAACTCCGGGAGCTTGCTGCGGAAGACGTCGAAGTTCACGAGCACGAGCAGCACGGCGCTGGCCACGAACACGAGCATCGTCACGATCGCCGGCGGCGAGAACAGCCAGCCGAACCAGGGATCGAGCCGCTCCAGCAGCTTGTCGGGGTCGATCCCCCGAAACCGCAGCGACATGATGTTGGAGATCCAGGCGATCCACTCCTTCCACTTCCGCTGCCGCCGCCGCTCGAAGAGCTGCGGCCCCTGCCCCGGCCGGTCGCCGATCACGAGGCCCGAGCGGTGGAGCGTGGCGATGAACCGGGCCAGCTCCTCCACCGTGATCCGCCGCGGCGGAAACTTCGCCTCGAACCGGTCCTTGAGCTCTTCGAGGCTCGTCTCGCCGTCGAGCATCGCGAGGAGGGCGTATTCCTCCGGCCGGAACCGGAAGTAGTGGAGCGAGATCGGATCCTTCACGACCCACCAGGCCTGCCCCTGATAGACCTGCCGATTGACCACGAGATCGCCCCGGCGGCGCAGGCTCACGCCGCGGGTGGTGCTGGAACGAAAGGCGTCGGCGGTGGCCATGCTGGGTGTGGCTTGGAGAGAGGCCGAACGAAGTGACTTCAATATGACGGAAAGCCACGGCCACAGCGAGGGCGACCCGGCTCCCGTAGGCCTGTTGCTCCGCAACGGGCTTGCCCGCGTAGGCCTGTTGCTCCGCAACGGGCTTGCCCGCGTAGGCCCGTTGCTCCGCCACGGGCTTGCCCGTCAC
>CAMDDA010000214.1 GCA_945890755.1 Candidatus Kuenenia stuttgartensis | reverse complement strand
CTGCCCTATCTCGACGAAAACCCGCTGGCCGGCGTCTATGACTACACGGTGCGATTCGACGACGTGAAGAACCAGGTGGCGGTACAGACGCCCCTCGCCGTCATGTCGTGCCCGGGGACGCCGGGCGGGCCACTACAGCATCCGCGGTTTAAGACCAGCACGCCTGCGTGGTGGGCTTCGGCCGCCGACTATGCCGGCTCCGACGGACCGAGCGCAGCCCTGTGGAACGCTCCGGCCGTGGTCTCGTTCGCCAAGCCCGGAAACATCGATGGCTTCTTTAAAGGCTATGTCGCGCCGGGCGAGAAAGGCAGGCGCATCCGCGAAATGGTCGATGGCACGAGCAAGACGATCGCGGTGTTTGAATCCGCCGCGCGGCCGCAGGTGTGGGCGTTTGGCCGGATGATGCCCGGGTCGGGGCAGTTGTCGTCGTCACCGACGTCAACGAAGTATTCTGCGCTCTGCGGCTGGGCCGACACGAATGTGTATGCCGTCCGCGGCTTTCGCCAGGACCTCACGCAGGCCGACCCCGCCAACCAATACCGCTCGCCGGGGCCCCAGCTCGTCAATGGCAGCAACAACTTCGGTATCTATGGTCTGCACCCTGGCGGCGCGACCATGGCCTTCGCCGACGGCTCGACGCGATTCATCGACGACGCGGTGTCCGCGGACGTCATGGCCGCGCAGCTCACGGCGCAGGCGGGCGACTTCGTGTCACAGCCGTGATGGGGGAGCGGTGTCGTGAGGCTCGAGACACGATGGTGGGCACTCAGACTCGCTGCAGCCATCGCCCTGCTCGGCGCGGTGAACGCGGGCGCGGCCGAACCTTCCGCCGCCGCGGGAAAGCAACCGCCGCGGCCGGAACGCACCGAGGCCGAGCGGGTGGCGTTGAGCCGCGAACTGCGGGCGATCTACAGCCGGCAGCCGACGGCCTGGCCGCCACCGCAGGTCGATCCCGGCGTCGAGTGGCGGGAGCTCGGCCGCCTGCCGGAGGTCGTTCACCCCGAGACGAATTCCTACTCGATGGCCAAGGCCGCGCTCGGTCGGACGCTCTTCCACGACCCGCGGCTCTCGGCCAGCGGCAAGATGGCCTGCGTCACCTGCCACGAGCCGCTCCTCGGCTGGGCCGATGGGCGCCGCGTCAGCGAGCCGCATGGCGACATCCCGGGCCGCAACGCACCCACGATCCTCAACACCGCCTTCATGCCGACGCTCTTCTGGGACGGCCGTGCGGCGAGCCTGGAGGAACAGGCGGAACAGGCCCTCACGAATCCCCGCGAAATGGCCGCCGTCCCCGACCGCGTCGTGGCGTTGGTCGCGGACAGCCCCGGCTACCGGCAGCTCTACAGCGCCGCGTTCCCCGAGGCTGAGCCGACGTTTGCCGGCATCGTCGCGGCGATCGCCTGCTTCGAGCGGACAGTGGTGGGCGGCCGGTCGCGGTTCGATGCGTTTCTCGCCGGCGACGCGGCGGCCCTCAACGATGCGGAACTGATCGGCCTCGATCTCTTCCGCCGCGAGGCCCGCTGCCTCAACTGCCACCACGGGCCGACTCTCAGCGACGGGAAGTTCCACGATCTCGGCCTGAGCTTCCACGGCCGCAGCAACGAGGATCTCGGCCGCTATGCCATCACGAAAGATCCCGCCGACAAGGGGCGGTTTCGCACGCCCTCGCTCCGCAACGTGACCCGCACCTCGCCCCTCATGCACACGGGGATGTTCGAGCTCCGCGGCGTGCTCACGATGTACAACGCCGGCATGGTGACGCTCAAGCGGCAGGCCTATGAGCGGAACGACCCGCACTTCCCCGTGAAGTCGCCGCTCCTGAAGCCGCTTGGTCTCAACCGCCACGATCTCGCCGACCTGGCGGCATTTCTGCATGCGCTCGAGGAGCCGAAGCCGCCGTCGCATCCTCCGGCACCGCCGCCGCTGGGCGACGCGCAACCGCCGGATCCGTCGCGGCCGTGAGTTCGCGGCGGGCGTGCATCACATCGGCGTTGGAGAGCCCCCAGATGCGGGCCCCGCCTCTCTCTGGCGCGGTCACGAGCAGGTCGCCTGCCGGGCTGAGGGCGAAGGCCCGGGGATGGTCAGCCTGACCCGGTGCACTGGCCAGCTCGTGCCCGCGGTTCACATGCCAGATGCGCACCGTGCCGTCGGTCGAACTGCTCGCGAGCCGCTGGCCATCTGGCGTGAACCGCATGGCCTCCACGCTTCCCTCGTGGCCGCGAAACACCCGCAGCTCGGCACCGGCCTCGATGTCCCAGAGCCGGATCGTGCCATCGAGCGAGCCGGATGCCAGCCGGCGTCGATCCCGGCTGAAGGCAAGCGACTGTACGCCATCAGCGTGCCCATACAGGTTGGCGACCCGCCTGCCCGTGGCGAAGTCGGTGACGTAGACCGCCCCGATCGCCAGGCCTGCAGCGAGCAGCCGGCCATCATCGCTGGCAGCCAAGGCAGTCACCATGCCCTGCCTTCGAATGGGTACTGCGATCTCGCCCGACCGGCTGTCGAAGATCGCCGGCTTCTGAAATGCCATCCGGCTGCCGTCGAGGCCGAAAACGGCCCCCGGCTTGGCGCGGCTGTTCTGCGTCTCGGCAGCCGCCGCCATCAGCCTTCGGCCCGTGCGCGGCTCCCAGACCATCGCCACTTCATCCGCCGAGGTGGTGACCACGAGTGAGCCATCCGCACTGAAGGCCACGGTGTCGGCCCGCCGCGGATGCCCGCCGAGCGTCGCCAGCAGCCTGCCGTCGCGGGCATCCCACACGAGGACGTCGCCATCGGTTCCTGGGCGGCTGCAAGCCGCGGCGATGAGATCTCCACGGGGACTGAAGGCGAGCTGGCCGACGCGTCGGCCAGCGAGCGGCAGCTCATGGAGTCGTTGCACTGTCCGCGACTGCCAGAGTTCGACTGTGTGGTTTTCCGGGCAGGCGACCGCGACCACGGAGCCATCGGAACTGAACGTGACCGCTGGCATGCCGCCAGCATGCGGCAGTGTGGCCAGAGGACGGGCGGCCGACCGCGACCAGAGCCGAACGGCACCCGCGTGCTCGCCCGAGGCGAGTGTCTCACCGTCCGGGTGGAACGCCAGCGCCGTCACCGCCGACTCGTGGCCGAGGCGGATGTGCTCCAGCTCGAGTGAATCCGCATTCCACAGCCGCACGTCGCCGTTGGCCGCCCCGCTGGCGATCTGGCGGCCATCGGGGCTGCAGGCCAGGGCGGTCACGACCGCCACGTGGCCCCGGAGCGTGTCGATGAGTGAGCCGTCGGCCGTGCTCCAGACCCGCAGGTCGTGCTCGCGGCACGTCGTGACGATCCGGGCTCCGTCTGGACTGAACGCGGCGAGCGTGCCGGCGTTCCCGAGCCCCGGAAGGCCGAGTTCGTGTTGCCGCGTGATGGTGGCCAGGAGGCTGGCCGATGCGGTGTCGTGGATCACGATCTCCGTGAGCCGTTGTGCCATGTGGATCACCGCGGCGATCCGGCTGCCATCGGGGCTGAACTGGAAGGACTCGATCCTCGTCGCCGCGCCTCCGATCCGGCCGATCAGCCGGCCTGTGGTCGCATCCCACATCGCGAGCTGCCCCGAGGGCGTCAACGCAGTGACGCGAGAGCCGTCGCCACTGAATGCGACCGCCTTCACCCGGCCGCGGTGGTCATCCAGCACGACCGGCTCCCCGGCATTTCCTTTTGCGTGGACGCAGAGTCGGCCCTCTGCACGCTGCACGGCCTGCATCCGGCCGTCTGGCGTGGCCGCCATGACGTTGGGGCCGTCCTCGGAATCCGCCATCCCCTGCAGCGTGGCTCCCTGGGCAACAAACCATGCCAGCCATGGCTCGGTATCGGCCGGTCGCTCGGCAACGCTGGCATGCGGTCCGGTGTCGTAGAGCGTAAGCAACCGCGGCTTGGCGCGATCGATGGATGCCGAGCCCAGAAAGAACGCCGGCTGGCTCTTCCGGTCGGCGCGGCTCTGCTGATGCTTGGGGTTTGGCAGACCGGGCGGGGCAACCAGGAGCACGGCGAGCGTCGTGCCGTCGGGCCCGTAGGCCAGACCTCCGACCGGCGTGGCTCCCGGCTTGAGCACGGCCAATGCATCGTCGAACCCACCCGCCAGCATTCGCAGCTCGAGCGGCGGCGGCATGCCGGCGATGGCCAGCGTGTCGGTCATCAGCGATCGCCCGAGCCGCCCGTTGCGACTTTCCAGGCAGCCGCGGAGCGACCGCAGGTTGGCGACGTAGAGCTGCTCGCGGGCCTCCCGGCTCGCGGTGTCGGCCCGCTCTCGCTCGCTCACGGCGATCTGTCGCTCCCGCTCGGCGCGCACCGCGTAGATGGAGATGCCCACGGTGGCGAGCACGAGCGCGGTTGTGATCCCGGCTGCGGCCGTCGTGGCAACGCGGTGCCGGCGGGCGAACCGGGTGAGCGATGAAACGAGCGTCGGCGACCGCGCCATGATCGGCTCGCCACGCAGGTAACGGCCCAGGTCGGCCTCCAGTTCGGCGCCGCTCGAATACCGGCGGGTCCGATCTTTCTCCAGGCAGGTGCCCACGATCGTGTCGAGTTCGCCGCGGAGATGCCGATCGACCGTGGAGAGCGACTTGGGATCGACCTCCTTTACCACGCGGGCCACCTCGTACACCGCCTGACGCCGCAGGTCGTAGGGGAGCCGGCCCGTCAGCAGCTCATACAGTACGACCCCGAGCGCATAGACGTCGGCCCGCACGTCGATCTCGTCGGCCGAGCCGTCGAACTGCTCCGGGCACATATATTGCAGCGTCCCCACGAGCGCCCCCGCATCGGTGTGCAAGGTCGTGAGGGCGACGTCGCTGTCCGTACTGCGGGCGACGCCGAAATCGATCACCTTCGGCTGCCCGGAAGCGTCCACCAGGATGTTGCCCGGCTTCAAGTCGCGGTGGATCACGCCTCGCTGATGGCCATGGGCGACGGCTGCACAGGCATCTCGAAACAGCTGCACGCGGTCTCGGATCGAGAGGCCGCGGTCGGCCGCATAGGCCGTGATCGGCCGGCCATCTTCCACATACTCCATGACGAAATAGGGCAGCGGGCAGCCGCCGTGCTCATGCACGCCGGCAGAGTAGATCCGGGCGATGCCCGGGTGTGTGAGCCGGCCGAGGATGTGGGCTTCGTGCTCGAATCGCTTCGCTGCGGCCGGCGACAGGAGTCCCGGGCGGATCACCTTCACGGCGACAGTGCGGCACGGGTTGCCCTGCAAGCCTTCGTAGACGCGGCCCATGCCTCCTTCGGCGATGAGCGACACGATCGTCACGTCGCCGAGCCGGGTGCCGGCGGTGAATTCCGCGGTGCCCACGCGTTCGGCGGGCCGCAGGAAACCGGTCAGGCCTGTGATCCCAAGCCGCGATGCGTCGAGCGGCTCGGAGGCCGGCTCGGATGATTCCGTGTCACGCCGTTCCATGACCAGTCAACGCTGAAGAATGGTTCACACCCCCGTCATGGTAACGCCTCGCGGGCGAAGTGCCTTGCCTTTTGCGCCTGCGGCCGATGGACCCCCGCTACACGCCAACAATCCGTTGGATCATGCACTGAAAAACGCTCAGCCGACGTGTCCGACACTCTAAGTGGAGTGAGGTATCTCGGGCCGCTCATGGTCGCCGCCCAAGCCGCATGTCCAGCACGGCGAATCCCCGCTGACCCCTCGCCAGTTCTGCACCAGTGCTCATGAGAGAGTTTGGGAACAGTCCGCGTGGTATGTCGGAGGGATGGGCTCGG
>CAMDDA010000213.1 GCA_945890755.1 Candidatus Kuenenia stuttgartensis | reverse complement strand
CGGTCTACGAGACCGGTCTCGCCAACCTCACCCAGCAGCAGACGACCGTGCTCGTGCACCGCGATGGCGGCAGCGTCGAGCAGATGCTGCTCGTGCGGGTGCAGCAGAAGGACGGTGGTGCAGGCGGGGCATCCGGAGCCGGCGCGGCAGGAGCCCCCGGGGCGAATGACCCGAAGATCGGCGGCCCGAATGCGGATGACTCCGGCGCCAAGGCGATCGCCGCGGAACTGCGGGGCGAGGGCATCACGGGCGAGAACGTGGCCGACGAGGCTCGCACCGGCGAGGATCCGGATGCCGACATCGCCCGCGACGAGATCGGGCAATGAAGCTCGCACTCGCGGCATGGGCGGCCCCCGTCGCGCTGATGTGCGGCAGTGTGATCGCTGATCCCCCGGCTGCAGCGGGGGCGTCGGTCGCTCGACAGTTCGCCGCAGGCACATGGATCGATCTCACGCACCCGTTCGACTCGCAGACGATCTACTGGCCCACCGAGCCGGGTTTTCAGTTCGAGCCGGGCGCGAACGGGCCGACGGCGAAGGGCTACTACTACGCCGCCAATCGCTTCGCCACCGCGGAGCACGGCGGCACGCATCTCGACGCGCCGCGGCACTTTGCCGCAGGAAAGCACACCGCCGACCAGATCGAGCCCGAGCGGCTCGTGGGCGAGGCGGCCGTGATCGACGTGACCGCGAAGTGCGAAGCCAATCCCGTGTACGAGGCGACGGTCGATGACCTCGTGGCCTGGGAGATGCGGCACGGCCGGCAGCTACTCGACGTGATCGTGCTCGTGAGGACCGGCTGGGCCGCGCGGTGGTCCGACCGGGAGCGGTATCTCGGCACGGCCGCGAAGGGTCCCGACGCCGTGAAGGCGTTGCGATTTCCGGGGCTTGCCCCCGACGCGGCCAAGTGGCTCGTCGAACACCGGCGGGTGAAGGCCGTGGGCATCGAC
This sequence comes from Candidatus Kuenenia stuttgartensis, assembly GCA_945890755.1. GTDB lineage: Bacteria > Planctomycetota > Planctomycetia > Pirellulales > UBA1268 > QWPN01. The sequence continues at coordinate 4,801 of CAMDDA010000213.1, read as the reverse complement.
ACCGCGAGCATCGATCACGGCCCCTCGACGCTCTTCGGCACGCACGTGACGCTCTGCTCGGCCAACGTGCCGATCTTCGAGAACGTGGCGTCGCTCGAGCGGCTGCCGGAGCAGGGGGCGTTCATCGCCGCGTTGCCGATGAAGATCGCCGGCGGCAGCGGTGGCCCGCTGCGGATCGTCGCCCGGCTGCCGTAACTCGCCCGCGCGGCATTGCTTTCCGCAAGACAAGCCCCCAGGCGCAAGCCGGGGGATCGTGCGTCGGGATCCCCTCGCTCGCGCTCAGGGCTTGTATGGGAGGCGCAAGCCGGGGGATCGTGCGTCGGAATCCCCTCGCTCGCGCTCAGGGCTTGTATCGGCGGCGGGTCCTCACCCGGTCGTGCGCATGCCGGCGGCGATGCCCTGGAGGCAGAGCCGGAGAAGGTCGCGGAACGGCGGCTCGGCGCCGGACTCCGCGGCCTGCTCGCGCCGCCGGCGCATGAACTCGATCTGGATGAGATTGAGCGGGTCGACGTGCGGATTGCGGGCCTCGATCGACTTCTGAAACCAGGGCGTGGTCGCCAGCAGTTCGCCGCCCCCCACGATGTCGAGGATCGCCTGCCGCGTGCGGTCGCGCTCCGCGGCGATCCGCTGCCAGATCCGGCGGCGGGCGTCGTCGTCCTCGGCCAGTTCTGAGTACCGCTGTGAGATGTACATGTCGGCCTTCGCCAGCGCCAGCGTGGCATTGTCGATCGTGGCCTGGAAGAACGGCCACTGCCGATACATCTCGCAAACATGCTGCCAGGCCCGCCGGTCGTCATACTTCACCTCCGTCAGTGCCGTGCCCAGGCCGTACCAGGCGGGGATCATGCAGCGGCTCTGCGTCCAGGCGAACACCCAGGGGATGGCCCGCAGGTCGTCGAGTGTCCGCTCACCGCGGCGGCGGGAGGGCCGCGAGGCGATCGGGAGGTTTTCGATGTCGTCGATCGGCGTCGTCTGGGCGAAGTAGCCGATGAATCCAGGCTGGTCGACGAGGTCGCGGTAGACGGCCCACGATCGTTCGGCCATCCCAGCCGCCACCGCCGCCCACTCCGGGGCCGGCTCGGCTCTTCGCACGCTCGACGCCACGAGCGTGGCCCAGGCCACCTGCTCGAGGTGCCGTCGGGCGACCTCGGCGTCGTCGTATCGTTCGGCCAGGACCTCTCCCTGCTCGGTCAACCTGAGCGAGCCGTCGAGCGTTTCGGAAGGCAGCGAGAGAATGCCGCGGGCGGCTGGACCGCCGCCACGGCCGAGTGATCCACCGCGGCCGTGGAAGAACGTCAGCTTCACGCCGCGGGCCTCGGCAGCCTCGTGCAGACGTTCCTGCGCCGTCTGCAGCCCGCAACAGGCGGCGAAGTAGCCGCCGTCCTTCGTGCTGTCGGAATAGCCCACCATCACCACCTGCCGATCGCCGCGGCCGGCGAGGTGCTCGCGATACCGCGGCTCGTCGAGGATCGCGGCGAGCGTCTCGTGGGCATGGGCGAGGTCGTGGATTTTTTCGAAAAGCGGCACGATTGCGAGGTCGCTCACGGCGACGGGCTCGCCGCGGGCAGCGGCCCGTCCCTGCGCCCACCGCCAGAGCCAGAGCACCGCGAGCACGTCGGCCGGACACCGCGTGAGGCTTACGATCGCGCAGCCGACGGCGGCGGGGCCGAACCGCACGATCGCGGCGTGGAGGAGTTCGAAGAGGGCGAGCGTGTCGGCGGCGAGCGGCTGGAGACCGTCGCGCGGGATGTCGGCCGCCGTGCCGAGTGATTCCACGAGGAGCCGGGCCCGGCCGGCGTCGTCGAGGTCGTGATACGCCTCGGGACTCGCGATGCGACCGGCCGCCGTGAGGATTTCACCCATGATGTCGCGGTAGGCCCGGGCATCCTGCCGCACGTCGAGGCAGGTCATATGGAGGCCGAACGTGCGGACGAGGTCGAGCCAGTGCCGCGGCGGTGCGTCGTCGGTGAGCCGCACGTCGCGGCCGAGGCAATCGACGAGCAGAGCGACGTCGGCCTCCAGTTCGGCCGCATCGCGGTAGCCACCGGCCGGCGGCACGGCATCCGCGGCGAGCGAGATCCCGCGGGCCCGCTCGAGCCGGAAGCGGATCATGCCGACCCAGTTGCGGTAGATCTCGTGTGGAGCATAGCGGGCGAGCGCCGTCGCCAGATCGGGAATCCCGGCCTTCAGGGCGGCCAGCCGCTCGGCTATCGGGTCGGCGCCGTGCGATTTGGCGAGCGAGATCGTGAGGAGGTCGTGGCAGCGGTCGCACCAGGCGAGATGCTGGTCGATCGCAGCGTGTCGGAGCCGCAAAAGCGTTTCGGCGGTGATGTCGGCGGTGACGAACGGATTGCCGTCGCGATCGCCCCCCATCCAGAAGCCGAACCGCAGGAATGCCGGCACTCGGAAGGCTTCGCCCGGATACGACGCGGCGAGTCCCTGCCGCAGGGCCGCATGCACCTGCGGCACCGCCTCCCACAGCCGCGGCATGAGCGAGAGGCCGCGGTCCACCTCGTCGAGCACGGTGGGCCGAGTTGGGCGGATGAAGTCGGTCTCCCAGATCACGGCGAGTTCGCTCGTGATGTCGGCCTCGAGCTGAGCCCGCTCGCGGGGCAGGAGGTCGTCGCGGTCGAGTTCGCGGAGGGCGTGTCGCATGCGGCGGAGCTTTGCCCGGATCGACCGGCGCTTGGCTTCGCTGGGATGCGCGGTGAACACGAGCTCGATGCAGAGCCGATCGAGTGCGGCCTGCACGTCGGCAGGAGGGAATCCGAGCGACTTGAGTTCAGCGATGCCGGCGGCCAGCGATTCGCCGAGCGGCTGCGGATGCCGAAGCCGCTCGCGGTCGCGGAGCACCCGTACCCGCTGGCGGTCCTCGGCGATGTTCACGAGATCGAAGAACACACCGAACGCGCGGGCCACGAGCTGGGCCTGGTCTTCCGTGAGCCCCTCGATGCGGGCGGCGAGCACTCGTTCCGCGTCGTGGTTGCCGGCCCGGCGGTCGTGGGCGAGCTGACGGATCTCCGCAACGAGGGCGAGGGCCTCGGGGCCGGCGAGCCGCCGGAGCACGTCGCCGAGCAGGTCGTCGAGGAGGCGAACGTCACGGCGGAGCAGGTCGTCGGTGGCCACGAAAGAGGTTCCGAGAGCGGGAGGGCAGGCAGCGGGAGGGTAGGGGGAAGCATAGAAGCAGCAAAATCCGCGCCAACCCACGGGCAGCAACAGACCCGCGGATTGTGCATCGCAGCCGGACGCGGACGGTCGGGAAAGAGGCAGACGATGCCTGTGAAGTCATCACGCCTTGCGTCGGTAGCATCGCGCGGGCTATGCGAAGCGGTCGTCGAACTCTGTCTCGAGCGGCATCATGTGGTGACGTGTACGGGGCTGCTCTCCGAGGTCGCCGGGAAACTGGCGGGCAAGCTGCGGCTGCCGCGAGCCATCGTCGATGACTATGTCAGTTTTATGAGGGGGCATGCCGAGCTTGTCGAGCCCGAGAAGGTAAAGGCGGGAGCCTGTCGCGACCCCGCGGACGAGAAGGTGCTCGGTCTGGTCGGCCCTGGTCGGATCGACGCGCTCGTTACCGCCGACAAGGACCTCCTCGTCGTGAAGCGGTTCGGGCCGACGCGGATCATCACGCCACGCGAATTCTGGCAATGGGCGACGGACGATCGCTCGAGCTAATCCTGCCTACGTGGAGCGGTAGCCGCAATGCTTGAAGCAGTTGTGGCACTCGGCCCTCCTTGAGTTCCCGCAGCGTCAGGTCTGGCTTCTCTCGGATGCCCTCACGCATCCGGTCGGCGATCGCAGCCCGCCGGGGCGTGCGTTGTCGCGTCAGACACGGCGCAATCGTATTGAGTTCGCGACGCTCTTGTTGTGCGCGTCGAATCCACGACGTCACTGACGTTGAAGTGCGTGGCAACCTGACGTGTCCCATGACCTCGATCACAGGCCGCCAGCACCTCGCCGCGGAACTCTTTTGAGTACGGCCTCATGGACACCTCCTTGCAGGTGCCCACATTACCCAGCCCGTGCAGGAGGCGCCAGGCCTATCTCGGACGCGGCTCGTGCAGCGGCACCATGGGCGTTCGGATCATCGCTGCCGTTCCATACGCGGGCGTCCGCCACGCTTTCGTCGCCGCCAGATCGAGCCACCACCGCAGGCGAGGCCGGCGAGGGCGATCGCGCAGGTGGATGGTTCCGGGACGGGGGTGATGATCACGGCGAAGATTTCCGGGGACGCCGTGCTGTCGAGCCGGGAGCTGGTGTTGGGCACACTGGAGACGATCCCGCCGAAGATGTAGCCGATCGTGCCACTCCCCAGGGCCAGCAGCTCGTCGAGCTTGAACACGCCGTTCTCAAACATCGCGTTCGCCGGCAGGTCGGGGCTGGCGAAAAACTTCGCCTCCGCGCCATACAGCGAGAAGGAGCGGGTGCCGGAGACGATCGGCGTGAAGGGGTATTCGCCCACGTACTGCTGACTGTACGTGCCGGCGAGATCGCGAGTCACGGCGGTGATCTGGTTGGTGAAGGGATACTCCGCTTGATAGGCGAGCGCGCCGGACTGCGGGTCGTAGGTGTTGGCCGTGATGCCGCCGAACATGAACGTCGTGAAGTCGCCCGTGCTGCCGGAATACACGCTCAGATTCGCGGATGCGTAGTGGTTCATGGGCTGCACGAAACTGCTGGCCGTCGACGTGGTGCCCACCATGGTGGGCGTTCCGGTCGCCGAGATCTCCACCGGCAGCGTCCACACACCGTTGCCGGGGGAAGATACTGTGCCCGTTCCCGTGGCGATCGCAGTGCCGGT
>CAMDDA010000212.1 GCA_945890755.1 Candidatus Kuenenia stuttgartensis | reverse complement strand
CATCAACTCGATCGCCGGCTGATTGACTGTCCGGTCTTAGGCCAGATGCTCCGCCGTAGGCCCGTTGCTCCGCCAACGGGCTCTGGATCTGCCCGTCACGGAGTGACGGGCCTACGGCTCCGCCAACGGGCAGCCCGCCACCCGTAGGCCCGTTGCTCCGCCAACGGGCTCTGCATCTGCCCGTCACGGAGTGACGGGCCTACGGCTCACAAACCGAGGCCTGCCAGCGGGCCGCCTGCAGCGCAGAGCGCATCGACCCGCGCTGATACCGCAGGATCTTCCGCGCACGGCGGCGCGTGATGCGGCTTGAGACGGGCGTCGATCACCAGCGGCCCGCGGCAGCCCCAGTGCTTCTGCTGCGTGAAGGCATCGACGCCGTGCACGTCGGCGGCCGGATTCGACCGCGTGAACGTCACCCAGAGCAGATTCTCGAGGCTTTGGGCTGCGAATACCGCGTCATCGACGATCACGATCAGCGGAAACGAACGCAGTGGGTGCTCGGGCTCGACCGTCGCACAGAATCGCTCCACATCGGCCGCCCAGGCCGCACCGGCGGCCGGCGCCCATGTGGCCGCGTCGCCCGCTGATTCGAGCACCGGTCGTGGCTCGATCCGCGGCCCTTCGACTGCCACGATGCCGGGCAGGCAGACCCGCGGGTTCGCGAACCCGGTCGGCAGTGAGGCTCCGCCGCCGCGAATCTCAGTCGGAAGATCACGGATCGCCGGCCCACGGGCCGCCACCACGAGCTTCGAGCCGGCGTTGAAGCCGGAGCCGGAGTAGTCGAGCGTGTCGATCGTGGTCTGCGTGTGGAAGTGGCAGTCCCGCCGCCAGTCGGCCCGGGCGAGCAGGTGGCCCAGAAACGGACGGATGTCGTGGGCGTCGAGGCCGGGGGCGTCCTGCTCCGCGACGATGAAGAGGTATTTTGCCAGCGACAGCTGCCCCTGGCCGAGAATCGCGGAAGCCTGCGTGAGCAGTTCCGCCGGCCGCGTGGAGGGCTTCCACGGCAGGTAGCGTTCGCTGCCCACCGCAAGCAACAGGGGATGCACGCCCGAGGCATCGACCGCATGCACGCTCTGCACGCCCGGCAGCACGGTGGGGATCACCGGCCCCGTGAGTTCGTGCACGAGCCAGCCGAAGAGCGTGTCTTCCTGCGGAGGCCGGCCGACCACGGTGACCGGCCAGATCGCCCCCTCGCGGTGCCAGACGTGATCGACCCGCATCACGGGAAAATCATGCCGTCGGGCGTAGTAGCCGAGGTGATCGCCGAATGGGCCCTCCGGTTTCGTGTCGCCGGGCATCACCGTGCCCTCGATCACGAAGTCGGCATCGGCGTAGATCGACGGCCGGTCGGGGCGGGCGATCATCGGAATGCGATGGCCCGCGAGCACGCCGGCGAACGTCAGCTCGGAGAGCCCCTCGGGCAGCGGCATCACGGCCGACACGGCCATGGCCGGTGAGCCTCCCACGAAGATCGACACCTTCAGCGCCGCGCCGCGGGCGAGGGCGGCGGCGTGGTGCAGGCCGATGCCGCGGTGAAGCTGGTAGTGGAGCCCCACCTCGCGGTCCGGCTCGTAGGCGTTGCCCGCCAGCTGGACGCGATACATGCCGAGGTTCGAACGCTTCGTGCCCGGCGCGTTCGGATCCTCGGTGTAGACGGCCGGGAGCGTGATGAAGGGTCCGCCATCGCCGGGCCACGACACGACCTGCGGCAGCATCGAGAGTGGAATGCTGCGGGCCAGCACCGGGCCTGACCGCACCCGCCGGGGCAGCATCGACAGGGCGTCGTATGGGCTCCGCCAATACCGCCAGGGCTTCTGCAGGGCCGCCGCGGGATCGATCTTCAGTTCGACGAGCCGCTTCACGCGGTCGAGCGTGTCGGCGAAGATTCGTTCGATCCGCCGCCGGGTGCCGTAGAGGTTGACGAGCACCGGAAACGCCGAACCCTTCGGCCGCGTGAAGAGTACGGCCGGCCCGCCGGCGCGAAACAGCCGCCGCTGGATCTCCGCGATGTCGAGGTGCGGATCGACCGGATGATCGACCACGACCGCCTGCCCTTCGGCACGCAGCGCCCCGACGCACGTATGGAGTGAGCGAAATCCCATGCTGAGTCAGAGCCGAGAACGGGCCGCCGGGTTCGATCGGCAGCCTTCCGGGGAGTTATAGCCGCTTCGGTGCTCAGAGCAGCCGGGATCGGCGCAGAAACCCCACCAGCACGGTCGTGATCAAACCGGAGATCGCCCAGAAGTACAGATAACCGTATTTCCAGTTGGTCTCCGGAATGGCGGCGAAGTTCATCCCGTAGACCCCGCACAGGAAGGTGAGGGGCAGGAAGATCGTGCTGACCACCGCCAGTCGGTTCATGGTCTGGTTGGTGCGGTGTGACATCACGGTGAGCGACAGGTGCAGGGCGCTCTCCAGGATTTCCCGGTTCGTGGCGATGTCGGCGAGCAGCCGCTCCAGGCTCTGGATCATCACGCCGAGGAACGTGAGCGTGGCCTCGCTGACGAGCGTCGTCTTCCGGGAGACGAGCTCCTCCAGGACGCGGCGGCAGGTGAGCGCCCGTGACCGCAGCGTGAGCAGCCGGCCGGACACGTCGCCGAGGCGGCCGAGTGCCCCTTCATCGACGGCATCTCGCAGGGCGAGCCTGGTCGCCTCGACCTCGTCTTCCAGGCGACCCTGTACGGCCAGGAACTGCTCCACCTGTTCGTTGAAGATCTCGTAGAGCAGAAAACTCGGGGTCGACGCGTGCTGTTCGAAGTCATGGATGTAGTCGCGGCGGACCGCGGCCAGCACGGCATTCGGCCCTCGGCGAATGGTGAGCATCACGCCCGGCGCGAGCACCACGTCAAGCCGCTCCGCCGTGGTACCGTGGCCGACATGGCTTCCGCCGGTGAGCACGATGTGCAGGATGCCATCGTGCCGCGCAAGCGTGGACGCGGACTCGATGTCGGCGGCGTGGCCTTGCTCCAGGAGTGATCGGAGATCGCCGACACCGAGAAGCCGTTGCGGGAGGGCCGCCATCACGGCGTCGGGGGCGACGAGGCTGGTGTCGACGTCGATCCATACGTAGCCCCCGGCATCGATCTGCTGCCGCACGTCGTCGAGCCGGACCGCCCCATGCCTGCGGTCCTGGAAGTCGAAGTACTCGGCGCGGACTCCGGCGGCACCGGCATCCTGCCCATCGATATCCCGCACGTCGGTCATGTCACGCGAAGAGCAGATCATCATCGTGGCAGCTTCCGGGAGGTCTGGGGGGCGACTCTGGGTCGCCGCAGAAATAGCAGCCGCCAGAGTGGGCATCCATGCCAGTCGCCGGCGCGACGCCGCGTCGTCCCAGGGCCGAAAACCGGCCTGCCGCCGCCGGACCGGAGCTTCTATGCTCCGCTCCATGACTGAAACCAATCCGCAGCCATCCCAAGCGGCGCCCGATCAGAGCCTGATCGCGGAGGCTCGTTGGGCCGGATACAACATCGTCATCCTGCTGCTGTGTCTGGCCGCATTCGGTCTGATGATCGTGGCCGAAACGATTCCGCCGAATCATGCGGCGGCCGACCTCCTCGCCTATGCCGACCTCACGGTGTGTGGCATCTTCTTCATCGATTTTCTCGTGAGCCTCGCGCGGGCGGAGAACAAGTGGCGATACCTCGTCACCTGGGGGTGGATCGATCTGCTCTCGTCGATTCCCGCGATCGACGTGGCACGGTGGGGAAAGGCGGCCCGGATTCTGCGGCTCCTGCGGATCGTCCGCGGCATCAAGGCGACGCGAATCCTGCTCTCGCTCGCCCTGCGCTACCGGGCCCGCAATGCCGTGCTCGCCGGTAGTTTCATCGCGCTGTTGGTCATCTTCTCGGGGAGCTTCGCGATCCTGCATTTCGAACGGGTGCCAGAAGCCAACATCAAGACGCCGGCCGATGCCATCTGGTGGGCGGTGTGCACCGTGACGACCGTGGGCTACGGGGATCGCTATCCGGTGACCTGGCAGGGGCGAGTCACGGCTGGCGTGCTCATGGTCACGGGAGTCGGTATCTTCGGGGCGCTGGCCGGCATGCTGGCAGGCTGGTTCACCGGGGCCCACGAGGACTATGAGCGCGAGCAACTCCGGCAACTGGGCCGCCTCGGCGACGAGATGGCCGAGCTGCGGCGGATGCTCGAGTCGCGGAACACGGAATCGCAGCAGGTGCCGTTCCCCGAAGTGTCGGTGGTCAAGCCCGAGCCGGCACGGCGAGCCGCATAGGAGAAGAGAACGATCCATGGTCAACGTCACGAGCACCTACGAAGGCGGCCTCCGATGCCGCGCCGTCCACGGGCCGTCGGGTACGACGCTCGTCACCGACGCCCCGGTTGACAACCACGGCAAGGGAGAGAGCTTCTCGCCGACCGACCTCGTGGCGACGGCCCTCGGCGGGTGCATGATGACGATCATGGGCATCGTGGCCGAACGGCACGGCCTCGATCTCACGGGGATGACGGCCGAGACGGAGAAGGTGATGACGGCAACGCCGCCGCGCCGGATCGCCTCGCTCCGAACCCGGATCACGGTGCCGCTGTCCGCCGATCACCCGCAGCGGCAGCCGCTCGAGCAGGCCGCCCGCACCTGCCCGGTGCACAAGAGCCTGCACCCCGAGATCGACGCCGCGATCGAATTCGTCTGGCGGGGCTGATGACCGACCTGTTCTCCGCAGCGCGAGCCGCCAACGTCGCCCGAGCGGCTCCGCTCGCCGCCCGGATGCGTCCGCGGCGACTGGCCGACTACGTGGGGCAGGAGAAGGTCGTCGGCAAGGGGATGCTGCTGCGGCGGCTCATCGAGGCCGATCGACTCGGCTCGGTGATCCTGTATGGGCCGCCGGGCGTGGGCAAGACGACGCTCGCCGAGATCATCGCCCACGAGACGCAGCGGCGGTTCGTCGAACTCTCCGCGACGGCGTCGGGCGTGAAGGACGTGCGGGACGTGCTCGAGGCAGCCCGGCGACGGCTCGAAGACGATGGCCAGCGGACCTGCCTGTTCATCGATGAGATCCACCGCTTCAACAAGGCGCAGCAGGACGTGCTCCTACCCGACGTCGAGAGCGGTGTGATCGCCCTCATCGGCGCGACGACGCAGAATCCCTTCTTCGCGCTGACCAGTGCGCTCGTGAGCCGGAGTCGGATCTTCGAGCTGGAGAGCCTCGGCCCCGAGCACATCGCCGCCATTCTCGATCGGGCGACCGCCGATCGTGAGCATGGTCTCGGTTTGGAGCGGGTGACGCTCGAGCCCGATGCGCGGGCATTTCTCGTGGAGACCTCCGACGGCGACGCGCGGCGGGCGCTGGGGGCGCTCGAGATCGGCGTGCTCTCGAGCCCGGAGCGTCCGCTGCGGTTCACGCTGGCGCTCGCCCGCGAGAGCGTGCAACGCAAGGCGATCACCTACGACTCCGGCGACACCCACTACGACTGCGCCAGCGCCCTGATCAAGAGCATCCGGGGCAGCGACGCCGATGCGGGGCTCTACTGGCTCGCGCGGATGCTCGAGGGGGGCGAAGACGTGCGGTTCTTGGCGCGGCGGCTCGTGATCCTCGCCAGCGAAGACATCGGCAACGCCGATCCTCGGGCCCTCATGATCGCGGTGGCCGCCATGCAGGCGACCGAGTTCGTGGGCCTGCCGGAGTGTCAGCTCACGCTCGCGCAGGCGGTCACCTATCTCGCGCTCGCGCCCAAGAGCAACGCCTGCACCACGGCCATCGGCGCCGCCCGCCGCGACGTCCGCGAGAAGGCCGTGATCCCCGTGCCGCGGCACCTGCAGGACAAGCACTCCGCCGGTGCCAAGCGGCTCGGTCATGGGCAGGGCTACGAGTATGCCCACGATGCCCCCGACGGCATTGCGGCTCAGGACTATCTCGGCGTCGAGAAGCGG
>CAMDDA010000211.1 GCA_945890755.1 Candidatus Kuenenia stuttgartensis | reverse complement strand
TCCTTGCGGCCTCGCGGTTTTACCCTGGTCGAACTCTTGGTCGTGATCGCGATCATCGGGGTCCTCATCGGCCTGCTCCTGCCGGCTGTGCAGGCGGCGCGGGAAGCGGGCCGGCGGAGCATGTGCAGCAACAACCTCAAGCAAATGGGGCTCGGGCTGCACAACTACCACGATGCGAAGTCCTCACTGCCATATGGCCGCGGTGGGGGAGCTGCCACCAAATTGTCAGGCAACGACGTCGTTCCCAGCGAAGGAGCGACGCTCCCCAATGGCTCCACGTACACCTTTCCCGGCTCGTGGAGCGGCCTTGTGATCCTGCTCCCGTTCATCGAAGAAGAAGCCCTGTTTGCGGCGATGCAGAGCGCCACGAACAAGGTGCCGTGGGTCAACTCCGGGGCGACGTGGGGACGCCAGCCCCCTGCGTTTCTCTGCTCGTCCGATGGTCCACAGCGACGGTTGCGTCTCAACGCCACCGACTCCCAGACGAACTACCTTTTCTCCGTCGGGGATCAGGCCGGCAATCTTCAATTCGATGCATCGGTGTGCCCGGCTGGCAGCCTATGCACGACCAAAGGCATGGTGCGCGGTCTCTTCGGCCTGCAAACGAAGGTGCAGTTTAAGGACATCACGGACGGACTTTCGAAGACTGCGATGATGGCGGAGGGTCTACGGTCTGAGGTCGATCAGCAACTCGCATCGCCGAGTGATTGGACAGCGGTCAACAATGCGTCAGCGACATCGAGTGCGAACACCACGAATCCTTCGCTCTGCCGACAGAGTTTTTCCGGTGGAAAATATGCCACGACCCTCAACTCGGCGTGGCGATCCCGAGGGTCAACGGCATGGTTTGGCCGGGTCGGACGGTCGAGTTTCAACACAATTCTCAGGCCGAATTCGCCGGCCTGTGTATCTGAAGTGTCGGGGGGAATCATGCCGCCGACGAGCAAACACCCGGGCGGAGTGCATGTTCTCTTCGCTGATGGTGCGGTGCGCTTCGTTGCGGAAACGATAGAGAACGGCACATGCGACAACGCGACGTCATGCAATCCCGCCGAAAATGCCGTATCTCCCTGCGGCGTGTGGGGGGCGTTGGGAAGCCGAGCGGGTGGCGATCTCGGTTCGCTTGATTGATATGAAGGATGAGGCCGTAATGCGTCTCGCGGTGACGATTGTGATGGTTGGGTTGCTGATGGGCGGCTGCGCGCGTCACCAGGAGGACAAATGGACACGGTCCAGACCGGCGACGTATCGGGTGACCGGCCGTGTCGAAATGCAGGGCAAGCCCGTCGATGGTGCGAAGGTCGTGTTTCACACCGCAGTCCCCGTGAATGGAAAGGATTATTCCGCCTTTGGCTACACCGATGACGGCGGTGCATTCACGCTCCAGACCTTTCGTGACGGGGACGGGGCGGTTGCCGGGGAACACTGGGTGACTGTTGAAAAAATCACGTATTCGGATCCACCACTGCCGAAAAATGAGGGCGATCCGCTTTCGCCCCCGGTGGAGACGTCACACCTGCCAGCGCGATATCGGTCGGGCAAGACATCGGGAATCACGGCGACGGTCGAGCCAAATCGCCGCAATTCGTTCACGTTTACGATAGAAGAAAAGTGACGTGTTTCGTCAGTCGTTTCCGGATCTAGCGGTGACGCAGTTTAGTGGCGAACGGCCGGTATGCTCTTGTGATGGGCAGATCGTGGCGAATGACTCGGATGTTAGCAGGCCTCTTGGCAGGGGCGATGGTCCCTTGGCCAGCGCGTGCTGACGCTGAGCGACAACCAGAATGTGTCTCTATCGCGGATGCGAAGAAGTTGGTCGAGTTGGACGGCTCGGCAGTTAAGCGGACTCGGATTTATGGGACTGTAACATGGTGTTGGCAGCCGCTTGTCGATCGCACAAGGCCGCTTTTCATTGTGCAGGACGAAACGGGCGGCATCTGGGTGAACCTCGTGGAGGCTGCCCAGCAAGGGATCTGGGACGATGGCTCCGTCGCACCTGCATATCCATCGGTACAAGTCGGGGATGAGGTCGAAGTTGAAGGGCAAATCGCACGTGGTGGATTTGCACCCAATGTCCTGCCGTCGTCTGTCGAGGTTGTCGGGCGACAGCCGCTACCTGAGCCGTGTGTCGATCGCGAGCAGTTATTTTCCGGCTTCTCTGCAAATCGCAGGGGTGTCGTGGATGGGGTAGTGCAGGCTGCGCGATGGAATGGTCAGACAGGCTGGGTGCTGGCTTGCAGTCGCGACGGCAGACCGTTTCTTGCCGATGTGCCGCAAGAACTTTTTCCGGACGGCGTCTCTGGACTCATCGATTCCGACGTGCGGATCACAGGCGCTGCCAGTTCCACATTTAACACCCGAGGACAGTTCATCATGCCAAAGGTGTTTGTGGCGCGAAAGGAGGACTTTCAGGTGGTCACGCCAGCTCGCGTCGATCCGTTCGATTCGCCGATGGTGCCACTCTTGGCAATCGCTCAGGAGTTGCCACGACTGCCTACTGACCATCGCATTAAAACAAGGGGAACCGTGACGAAGGTGGATCCGAGCGGCCTGCTCTATGTGCAGGAGGCACTCGTCGGCGTGCGGGCGGAGGCGGCGCAGGTGGCTACAAGCCGACCTGGAGATCAGGTTGAGGCCGCCGGCTTCGTCGATCGCAGTCGGGACTTTGCGGGACTGAAGGGGGCCATAATCCGTACGATTGGCAAAGGCACAATCCCGTCGCCGCAAGCCATCTCACCCCGAACGGTTATCACCACAATCGAAGTGGCGATTGATAACGGACGGTTGGCGAGCCCAAGCGACTACGATGGCTGCCTTGTCACCTTCACGGGCAGGCTCGTAGACATTCAGCGGTCATCCGTGGGGCTAATGCTGACGCTCCTCGAAGGTGACGACATGTTTGACGTTCGGCTCAGTTTGGCGCTGGCCGGCAACCAGTTGGATTTTGAGCCTGGTTCCCAACTCTCCGTGACAGGAATTCTCAGCATTGATCTGCGGCCGCCATTCGATCGTTTGCCTGTGCGGGAAGGGGAGGCGCGGCCCAGCGTCGTGGAACGGCTTACGCTCCTCCCGCGGTCTACCGGCGACGTGATGGTGATCAAACCGGCGCCGTGGTGGAATGCCCGGCGGCTCGCCATCGTTGCCGGGACTCTGGCCTGTGTGCTCCTCGCCGCCGTCTTATGGGCTGCCTTGCTGCGGCGCCGTGTGGCTATCGAAACGGCCCGGGCGACGCAGGAAGTCCGCCGGCGGCACGATGCCGAGATCGAGTTTGAGGCGTCGATCCGTGAGCGCAATCGCCTCGCCGCCAACCTTCATGACACGCTCCTGCAGACGCTCGGCGGCGCGGGCTTTCAGCTCGACACCTGCCGACGAGCCGTGGCCCGCGCGGATCTTGCCGACACCTCCACCCATCTCGACGTCGCTCGCCGCATGCTCAAACATGCCGCAGGCGAACTCCGCGGCTCGGTCTGGGCCCTGCGGACCACACCGCTGGCTGGGAGGTCATTTGCCGAATCGTTGGAGGGGATCGTCGGCCACCTGCAACAGGGGCAGTTGGCGGAGATCGATCTCGACGTGACAGGGCGGCCCTTTGAACTACCAGACTTTGTGGCGGGCAACCTGCTCCTCGTTGCCCAGGAGGCGATCCGCAACGCCCTGCATCATGCGGAGCCGAGCAAAGTGCGGGTGGCGGTCGCCTTCGACGATGCCAGCCGTGCCCTGTCGCTGACGGTGCACGACGATGGCCACGGCTTCGACATGGCAACCGCCGCCGGCCCGACGCAGGGCCACTTCGGAATCCAAGGCATGCAGGAGCGGATCGGCAGCCTCGGTGGAGTGATTGCGATCGAGAGCGAACTCGGCCGCGGAACGGCCGTTCGTGCGCAACTCTCCGGCGTTGACGCGGGTCACTCCGGCGACACCGGTCACAGTCCGTCGCGCCTGTGATCGCTGCTCTGTTAGACTTTGTCGCGTGACGAGGAAACCAACCATGACCGTGTCGCGATCGTTGGCCGTCTGGCTCGCCGGCCGAATTGGTCTGGATGCCTACGCCATGATGGCCGAGCGGCTGGCATGGGAGGTATCCGAACCCGGCGGTCGGCCGCCTACGCTTGTGCTCTATGAGCCTGAGCAGGCGATCACGATCGGCAGGGCGGGGTCGCGGACGGACATTGACCTCAGCGATGACGACCTGCGGTCGCACAAACTGGCGATCCGCTTCGTCGGCCGCGGTGGCGGGGCGGTGCTGCACGGGCCCGGGCAGGTGGGCGTCGCCCTCTTCGCCACGCTCGAAGACCTCCGCCTCGACCGCCACGATCTCGCCGGCTACCTCGACCGGCTCGAGTCGGCCCTCGAAGGGGCAGTGCGGCAGGTGCGGTGCGGCGCCGCCCGCGACTCGAAGGCCTCGGGGATTTTTGGCCGGACAGGCCTCCTTGCCGCCATTGGCGTCGCGATTCGGCGCGGCGTCGTGTGGCACGGCGGCTATCTGAACGTGGAACGCAACCAGCTGCCCGCCCACCGCGTGCGCACTGCCCCCCTCGCTGCCACAACGGCGATGCGTACGATGTCATCGATCGAAGCGGACGTGCAGCGGCGTGTGCGACTGCAGGATGTTCGCTCCGCCCTCGTCCATCATGTTGTCGATGCCTTCGGTTTCTCCCCGCCGCACATCCAATCAGGTCTGCCCATGATCATCAGCCAAGCCCGTCCTCCGGAGCCCGTCAGCCGTGTCGGATAGCGTTTCTGGTTCTCCATCGATGGCCCTGCCGATCATCGACGTGGCAACGCCATCAACAGCGCCCGCGCGGCGACTGCCGCCATGGCTGCGCCGCAACCTCGAGCCGGGGGGCGGCCATGGCGAAACGGCCCAACTCATCGCCGAACTGAATTTGGAGACGGTCTGCTCGTCGGCCAAGTGCCCCAACCGGCTCGAATGCTGGTCGCAGCGGACGGCGACATTCATGATCCTCGGCAATGTCTGCACGCGGCCCTGTGGCTTCTGCTCCGTGCCCAAGGGCAAGACCGAGGAGTTGGAACTCGACGAGCCGGAGCGGGTGGCCGAAGCGGCACGGCGGCTCGGGCTGCAGCATGTCGTGATCACGAGCGTCACCCGTGACGATCTGCCCGACGGCGGAGCCGATCACTTTCGACGAACCGTCGAGGCGGTGCGGGCGGCGACCGGAGCCGTAGTCGAGGTGCTCGTGCCCGACTTCATCGACAAGGATGGAGCACTTGAGCGGCTGATGGCAGCCAAGCCCGACGTCTTCAATCACAACACCGAGACGGTGCCACGGCTCTATCGCACGGTGCGGGGACGCAAGAGCGTCTATGCCTGGACGCTCCAGCTGCTCGCCGACGCCAAGAAGATCCTGCCCGCAGTGAAGACGAAGAGCGGCCTCATGCTCGGCCTTGGCGAGACGCGGGACGAACTGCTCGACGTGTTTGCCGATCTGCTCGATCACGGCGTCGACTTCCTCACACTCGGCCAGTACCTGCAGCCGACACTCGACTCATTGCCCGTGGAACGCTACGTGCCGCCTGAGGAGTTTGATGAGATCGGCAGCCTGGCCCGCGGCATGGGGTTCAAGCAGGTGGCCTCGGGGCCATTCGTGCGGTCGAGCTACCACGCCCGGGAGATGAACGAGGCGTGAACGGCGGAAGATCGCCGCCGCAAGATGCGGCGCCGGCGACCGAAAAAAACCTTGGCTTTTTTGGGGTCGCCCACGTGCAAAAAGGCCATGGAGGGCTTTTTGTACCGGCAGTTATAGTTCGCCGGCGTCTTCGAGACCGTGGTCGAGGAGCTTCTTGCGGAGTGTGTTGCGGTTGATGCCGAGCCGGGCGGCCGCCTTCAGTTGCACGCCGTTGCAGGCGGCAAGCATTTGGGCGATCAACTCCCGCTCCACGCG
>CAMDDA010000210.1 GCA_945890755.1 Candidatus Kuenenia stuttgartensis | reverse complement strand
GAGGGCGACATCGTGCTCGGCATCATCCGCGCGCCCGGCACGAGCATCGAGGAGTCGTGCCGCATGAACATGCGGATCGAGAAGGCCCTGCTCGACGAATTCCCCCACGAAATCGCCCACGTCTGGAGCCGCACGGGCACGCCCGAGGTGGCGACCGATGCCGGTGCGATCGAGGCCACCGACATGTTCATCGCGCTCAAGCCCCGCGAGGAGTGGAAGCGGGCCCGCACGCAGGCGGCGCTCGTGGAGGTGATGAACACGGTGGTCGAGGGCATCCCCGGCCAGATCATCTGGTTCACGCAGCCCATCGAGCAGCGGATCAACGAGATGGTGTCGGGCGTGCGGGCCGACATCGCCGTGAAGGTGTTCGGCGACGACCTCGATGCCCTCGTGCAGAAGGCCAACGAGGTCGCGGCCGTCCTGCGGAGCGTGCCCGGCGGGGCCGACGTGGCCGTCGAGCAGGTGTCGGGCCAGCCGATCCTCAAGATCGCGGTCAAGCAGGACGAAATCGCCCGTTACGGTATCTCCGCCGACGCGGTGCTCGACATCATCGAGAGCGTCGGAGGCAAGGCCGTGGGGCAGATCGTCGAGGGGCAGTTGCGGTTTCCGATCGTGGTCCGACTGCCCGAATCGCTCCGGGCCGGCCCCGAGTCGCTGGCGTCGATTCCGATCCGGGGTCCCGCGGGCGAGAGCGTGCCCTTGGAGCGGATAGCCTCGATCGAAACGGTGCTGGGACCCAAGTTCGTGACCCGCGAATGGAGCGAGCGTCGGACGGTGGTGCAGTGCAACGTCCGCGGCCGCGACGTCGGCGGCTTCGTGGCCGATGCCCAGGCGCAGATCGCCAGGCAGGTCGAGCTGCCGCAGGGGAAGTTTCGGCTGGAATGGGGCGGGCAGTTCGAGAACATGCAGCGGGCCCAGAAGCGGCTCACGATCGTGGTGCCGCTGGCGCTCCTGCTGATCATCGCGCTGCTCTACCTCACCTATCGCAACGTCGCCGATACGGCCCTGCTCTTCATCAGCGTGCCGTTCGCCTGCGTGGGGGGCATCTGGGCCCTCGCCTTCCGGGGCATGCCGCTCTCGATCTCCGCGGCCGTCGGCTTCATCACGCTCTCCGGCGTGTCGGTGCTCGCCGGCATGGTGGTGGCCAGCGCCCTCCGGGAGCGGCTGGCCCGCGGCACCGCCCGCGACGTGGCGATCGAAGAGACGGCCTGCGCCTCGCTCCGCACGATCATCATGACGGCCCTCGTGGCGAGTCTGGGATTCATCCCGATGGCCCTCTCCGAGGGCACCGGCGCCGAAGTCCAGCGGCCGCTGGCCACGGTCGTGATCGGGGGCGTGATTACGAGCACGCTGTTCACGCTCTTTATCCTGCCGGCCCTCTATCGGCTGATCCTCCGAGTGCCTCCGGTGCTCGTCCTCCCTGGCGACCGGCCGGGCGAGTAATCTGACGTGACGTTGTCCGTCGAAGCCTCCGGGATCACTCGTCACGACATGCCAGTTTCTGCGTCGCCCACCCGCCTTGAACGCGCTCACCTCTGGACGGAGCTGGTGAGCAAGCTGCTCGGGGCGATCGCCATCGTGGTCGCGGCCTGGTGGACCTACACCAACTTCACCGTCGAGCGGACGCACGACCCGACGATGGAGGTGACCGTTTCACCTGCCGTGAGCCAGCTGCCGCAGGGGAAGGCGTTGCTCAACGTCGATGTGCTGCTCAAGAACGTGGGCAAGGTGGCGATCACGCCGCGGTACGCGCAGGAGCCTGAGTCGCGCGACGTGGGCCTCGAAATCTCGATCGTCGAGATCGCCCCGTTCGCCCGCGAGAGTGTGAGCGCGAGCGGCGCGGAACCCGAGCCTGCGGTGCCGTGGTTCGACTGGAACGACGGGGATGGCAGCCCGCGGCCCATCGTGCGCAAGCGGAACCTGCTCGCCTCCAACGAGGACTTCCGGGCCGGCCGCTACCAGCTCAATCCGGGCGTGCAGTACCGCGAACCGTTCGCCTGCGTGGTCGATCCCGACAAGCTCTATGCGATCCGGGCCCGATTCTGGACCGATGAGGGCTCGGTGGCCGACCTCGTCTACATCGACACGTTCGGCGTTGCTCCAAAGCAATCGCCCTATTGAGAATTGAAGAATCCGGTCATGCGTCAGGCCCAAGAAGCCCTGAGCGGAAGCGACGGGACCTGCGTAACGGGAATATTCAAAGCTCAATCATCCGGGCAACTTGTCAGCCGATATCGAGCCAGCTCGGCAGCGGGGCGTCGGCGGGAAGACGCAGGATCGTGCGGAGTTCGGCGAGTGCGGCCTCGTCGAGCGGCACGAGCACGACCGGATCCTGGCACTGCGTGGGATCGACGAGCCGGTAGCGCACGCTGCCGTCGCGGCCGACCACCGGCGCGCGGCCGTAGCCATACATCATGTTGTCGACCTTCTCGAAGAAGTCGCCGAGCGTGATCGCGGTGGGCCGCGGCCGCCGCACGTAAAAAAGCTCGATGACGTCTTTCCAGAAGTGGGGCACGAACTTCTCGCCCACGTCGGCATGACCGACGCAGTCGCGGTTCGTGCCCGCGATGCAGGTCGGCAGCGACACGAGCCTCACGCCGCGGCGACGGCACTGCGCCTCGATCTCGGTGCAGAGGTTGATCAGGAAGTCGGTGCTGAAGCAATCGTCGCAGACGAGCACGATGCGGCTGAGATCGACGGTGGCATTCGCTGCGGGGGCTGAGTCCGCACGTGCAGCGCCGTCGAGGAGCGCCGCGGCAAGCCGCTCGAACCGGATCGAATAACTCTGGATCTCCGTCGGCAGCCCGTGGCCGAGCACGACGATCGTCGCGGGCGTGTTGGCGGCGGCTGCGGCACGGACAGCGGCCAGAAAGTCATCCGCCACGGAGGCGATCGTCTCATCGGCGGCGTCCTGCTTGAAGACGGTGGGCGTGCCGCCGTAGGCCGTGGCAATGGCGGTGATCTCCTTCGGATCAAGTCCGCGGGCTGGGTCGAGCAGGCCTATGACAGTGCAGCCGGGGGCGAGCACGGGCCGGGCTGCCTGGGCAGTGCGAACTCGATCGATGAATTCGGCCAGAGACGCCAGTGTCGCGATCCGGTCGGCTGAGGACAGTGGTTCGAGAGCGTCCCGATGCTGGATCGCGAGGTGGTAGAGGGCCGGTTCAATCTGCCGCCAGTGCTTGTCGGCCATCGGCCGGGCGGCCCTCACAAGGGGGGAAGTGTCGTGCTGAAACGAGGTGAAATCGGCGGGCTGAGTGATTGACTCAGCCGCCGGAGCCGCACACGGCAGACAGCCGACGACCAGGCAGAGAACGGCGAACAAGCGGGGCACAGCAGCCATTGTGCCCTCAGCATACCCCGGCCACCCGCTGGTTGACGCCCCACCCTGTATCGTATACTGTACGCTCGTACACACAACGAATCAGAGGTGCTGTCGTGGTGACATTCGGATCGGCGGGGCTGGCATTGCTGGCAGAGGGCGTGGTCGATGCCGGGCAGTTGCAGCGACAGGCCCATGACCGCGAGGTGGTGTCGAGTGGACTGCGCCGGCTCGATCCCCTGCTTCCTGGCGGCGGGGTCCGCCGCGGCAGCCTGATCGAGTGGCTGGCCGGTGACGAGGGCAGCGGAGCGACGACGCTGGCCGGCCTCATCGCCTGCCGCCTCGCCGCCACGTCGTCGGCCCGGACGATCGTCGTGGTCGATCGCCGCGGCTGGTTTCATCCGCCGGCCCTCATGCCCTGGCTGTCCCGCCAGACTACTCCCGGCCATGACGGGCCGCGGCTCATCGTGGCCCGGCCAGCGGGCGACGATGATGAAATCTGGGCGATCGATCAGGCCCTGCGGTGCAGCGGCGTGGCGGCAGTGCTGGCCTGGCCGCGGATGACCGCGCTGTGGAGCGGGCAGGAACGCCCCCCCCGTGGCCATGCGTTCCAGCAGTGGACGACCGCCATGCGTCGCTGGCAACTGGCCGCGCGAGGAAGCGGTGCCGTGGGGCTCTTCGTGCGGCCGGAAGCGGCGCTGCGTGAACCATCGTGGGCCGAGGCCAGGCTCGCGGTCACCCACCTGCCCTCGCCACCGGATGCAACGCTCACGGAACGATCACTGCGATTGGAAATCGTGGGGGGCGCATGGAGCGGCCGCAGCGGCGCGGCCGCAGGTCCGGTCGATGTCGTGCTCGACCTGCTGCGGCCCGGCGAGGCGACGCCGCGGCGCGGTGTGCCGCAGGCATTCTCGGCAGGAGGTGCGGCATGTCTCGCTTCATGACGATCTGGCTGCCGCGGTGGCCAGTGCAACGCCGCCTGCGCGAACATCCCGAATGGCGGACGGTGCCGGTGTTCGTCTGCCGGCAAGAGCGGCGCGGCGTGATGGCTGTGGCATCGTGGGCCTGGGCAGATGCGCCCCGCGAGGCCGCCAGCGGCCCGGGGGCCGGGCATGCCCTGCGGATTCCGGCCGGCACCTCGCTGGCGGAGGCCATGGCGCTGCTGGCGCTGACGTATGGCTCGCGGGCCTGCCATGTGGCCCAGGTCGTGCCCGACGATCCGGCGGCCGATCGGGCTGCGCTCGAACTCATGGCTCGTTGGTGCCGCCGCTTCTCACCGGCCGTCGCGATCGCAACGGTCGACGATGCGACCCGCAGCGTGCGTGGCCCGGAAGCCGACCATCACGCGTCGCCAGACTGCCTGTTCCTCGATGTCACGGGGACGGCCGGCTTCTTTGGGGGCGAGAGCATGCTCGTCCGCACGGCCGTCTGGACGCTCGCCGCACGGGGCCTGCATGCCCGGGCCGCAATCGCCGACACGCCCGGAGCAGCCTGGGCCGCCGCCCACCACACCCACCTGCTTGCGACCGGCGTCCCCGCAGCCTCGCCGCAGCCAGCTGGCAGGCGACCGCGGCGGTGGGCGGTCGTGCCGGCCGGTGAGCAGGCCACGCTGCTGGCGGGCCTACCGCTGGCGGCGCTGCGGCTCGATGCCACCACGACGACGGCGCTCCGCGAGGTGGGCATCGATTCGGTCGGTGGCGTACTCAAGCTGTCGGCAAAAAGCCTCGCCTCCCGATTCCCGGCGACGCTTGGTCTACGGCGGGCACAGCTTACGGGCACGCGCGCCGAACCACTGGCCTGCAGCACCGGTAGCGACGCCTTGCCGCAGATGTCGCATGCGTTCGAGCTGCCGGTGCCCACGGCCACACTCACCGACGGCATGCTCGCGGCCGTGCTCGAACAGTTGCTAGCCGGCTGCGTGGCACCGCTGGCCGCCCGCGGCGAAGGCGTGCTCGCGCTGCAGGTGCGGCTGGAGCCCCCGGTGGGCACCGGCATGGTCGCATCCACGCCGACCGTGCTCGACGTCGGCCTCTTCCGGCCGAGCATCTCGATCCGCCATCTCGTGGAGCTCGTGCAACTGCGACTCGGCCGCCTGCGGCTGCCGCGGGAGCTCGACGGCATCGTCGTGGAGGTGGTGGCAGCCGGCGCGGCGGCCTGTCGCCAGCGAGCGCTGTTTGCCGATGCCACCGATGCCGCCGGCACACGCGACACATCGGCCGACCGGGCGGCAGCCGTCGACATGCTGCTCGATCGGCTCTCGGGCAGGCTGGGGCGAGATGCGGTATTCGAGCCACGAGCGGTAGCCGACGCCCAGCCGGAGCATGCCTGGATTGCCTCCGCTCCGGCCGATTCCGCGGCACGGCCAGCCGCGACTCCGCAGCGTGATCGAACCGCCCGCGGCGGTGCGCCGGCTGGTGCCCCGCTCCGGCTGGCCGGCCGGCGGCCGATCTGGATGCCGTCCCGACCGGTGCGGATCGAGCCGTTGCAGGCCGATCTCGTCGCAGTCGCTGCCCTTGACCCGGCGGCGGAGCGGCGGCCGCCGCTCCGCTTTCGGCTGGCGGGGCAGGTGCATCGCGTCGCGCACGCTCATG
>CAMDDA010000209.1 GCA_945890755.1 Candidatus Kuenenia stuttgartensis | reverse complement strand
GAACGAAACCACACTCCCGCCGCGAGCCGCGGCCGAAGCGGGGCTCGCCGCGAGCGCCGGCGCCGCAGCCCTCAGGCAGCCGGCGGCGGCGAGCTGGTCGCGGAGCCGCTCGAGATGCTCGCGGGGCGAGCGGCCGCGCTGGTCGAACTGCAGGAACGTGGTGCCCGGCCGCCCCTCGACGATCCGGCGAGCCAGGCCGCTGAGCACGCCCGACGGGCCGACCTCGACGAACGTTCGGACGCCCGCGTCGTAGAGCCGGTTGACGACGTCGATCCAGCGGACCGTCTCGGTCATCTGCCGCACCAGGCTCTCGAGCACGTCGGCCGGCTGGTCGAGCTGCCGAAGGGTGGTGCTGCTGAGGATCGGCAGCCGCGGAGCCTGGATCGTGAGCGCCTGCAGCGTGGTGGCCAGTTCATCGGCCGCGGCTTGAAGCAGCGGCGTGTGGAATGGACTTGGCACGGCCAGCCGCTTCGTCTTGACGCGGCGGGACTCGAGGAGGACCTCGATCGCATCGACGACCCGGGCCGTGCCGCCGACGACGTATTGCTCCGGGGCGTTGGCCGCGCAGACCCACGCCTGGCCGGCGAACGGCTCGATCGCGGCCGCGACGGTCGCGGCATCGGCGATCACCGAGAGCATGGCGCCGTTCCGCGGGCCGTGCCGCTCGACGGCCTCCGCCCGGGCCCGGGTGGCCTTGATGCCGTCAGCCTTGCTCCAGGCCCCGGCGGCGGCGAGCGCCGGAAACTCGCCGAAGCTGTGGCTCGCCAGATAGTCGGGAGCGAACCCGAACTGCTCGAGCACACCCCAGGCGAACAGGTCGCCCAGGTACATCGCCCACTGGGTGTCCCAGATCCGCGTGCCCAGGCCGTTGTCGGGCCGCCAGGCGATCTCACCGAGCGTCTCGCAGCTGGCGGCGCGAGCCTCGGCGTCGAGCCGCTGCAGCACCTCGGCCGCCATCGGCACCTCGGCGACGAGCCCCCGGAACATGTCGGTGTATTGCGAACCCTGCCCCGGGAAGATCGCGGCCACGAGCGGCCGACCGGTCGCGGCAGACGCGACGCTCGCCGGCGTCGGCAGCGGGCGTGCGCCGGTCGCGGCGGGAGCGACGGAGCGGCCCGCTGGGACCGAGTTCGGCAGGGGCTGGCCGTTGTCCATCACCAGATGCCCGGCCTGCTCGTCCTGGACGACCGTGACGCTGCCCGCCCGGAAGCCTGACCCGGCGACGGTTGGTATGGGTAGCGGCGCGGCTGCAGCGTGAAGCCCGGTCGTCGGGGTGTTGCCCGCGGCCAACGCTGCGGTGCCGGGCATGCTGCCGGTGGCCAGCGCGCGGCTGAGCTTGATCAGGCCGGCGGCTCCGGCCGCCGCGCCCAAGTGGCCGACGAGCCCGTCGAGGCCACCCGCCACGGGAGTGGCATCGCCGGCATACCGCTCGGCGAGCAGCCGCAGTTCGCGGCCGCTGTGCTTGTGACCGCCGGCGGCAGCGACCTCGATCGCGTTGACCGTGGCCGGCGCGAGCCCGGCCGCCGCGCCGGCCGCGTCCACAGCCCGCTCCAGCGCTTCGTCGCGCGTGCCCGCGGCGACCACCCGCACGCCCCGGATCACGCCCCGGATCGCGTGGCCCGCGGCCCGCGCGTCGGCCAGCCGCTTGAGCACGAAGACCGCGGCCCCTTCGCCAGCGACGTCGCCCCCCGCGGTGCGACGGTCGAGCACCGACACCGGTCGATCCGAAAGGAAGCCGCCCAACGATCGGCCTTCGAAGGCCATCAGGTCCATGCACCGCTCGCCGGCGGCGCAGAGCACCGCGTCGCAGGTACCCTGCCGGAGCATGTCCACGGCAGCCGACAGCGCCGCCAGGCTCGAGCAGTCACCGGCGTCGAGGGCCAGCGCGCCCCCCATCAGGTCGAAGGTCTTGGTCAGCCGGCTGGCGAGCGTGCTGCTCGTGAAGCTGCCCGTCTCGTCCACGAGCGCCGGCAGCTTTTCCAACAGCCGCTTCTCATAGGCTTCGACGATCCGCTCGACGTCGGCAGCCGCCGCACCGCGGCGGAGGAGGGCCGCCTCCAGATAGGTCCGCGTCTCGGGCAGCCGCAGCCCCATCTGCAGCTGGTTGGCGAAGTCGCCACCGAACAGCGTGCCCACCACGACGCCGGTCCGCATCCGGTCGAGGCGCTCCGGGCCGCCGGCATCCTTGATGGCCGCGTCGGCCGCCTCGAGGAGCATGAACTGCAGCGGGTTGGCCGCGGCGATCTGCTTCGGCGGCACCTTGTGTCGTCGCCAGTCGTAGACGAAGTCGCGGACGAAGCCGCCGATGTCGCTGGTGGTGTGCCAGGTGCGGGGGCCGGACCGGTCGAGGGCCCGGGTCGCATCCCAGCGGTCGGCGGGCACGGGGCCGATCGCCGAGTCACCGCGGTCGAGGAGTTCGAAGAAGGATTCGAGCGTGAGCGCGCCGGGGAACACGCAGCCCGCCCCCACGATCGCGATCGCCTCGGCGTCGGGATCCTGCACGCGGGGCGCGGGCAGCGGCGGAAGACCAGCCGGCACATGCTCCGCGAGCGACACGTGGACGTTCAGCCCTCCGATGCCGAAGGCGTTCACGGCGGCGCACCGCGGCGAGCCGTCAGCGTGGGCCGGCCAGGCGAGCGGCTCGGCCGGCACGCGGAACGGTCCGCCGACCCAGTCGAACTCCTCGTTGAGCTCCTTCGCAGTCGTGCCCGGCGGGATCACGCCGTGCTCCATCGCAAGCACAACCTTCACGAGGCTGGCGATCCCGGCGGTCTCCAGCGTGTGACCGATGTTCGCCTTCACGCTCCCGATCGGGATCTGCCGTCCGGCCGGGAGGTGGCGGCCCATCAGCCGCGAGAGCGCACCGAGCTCCGTCGCGTCGCCCACCTGGGTGCTGGTGGCGTGGGCCTCGATGTATTCGATGCGGGAGATGTCGGCCTGGTCGGGATAGGCCCGCTCGACGGCGAGCACCTGCCCCTCCTGCCGCGGCGCCCACAGGCTCTTGCCCTTGCCGTCGCTGGCCACGCCAAGGCCGCGGATCACGGCCCGGATCCGGTCGCCATCGGCGATCGCCCGGGAGAGCTTCTTGATCACGAGGGCCACGTAGCCCTCGGCGGTCACCAGGCCGTCGGCATGCTGGCCGAAGGGGCAGGAGCCCGCGTTGCTCACCGACTGCGCGGCCGAGAACAGGACGAGGCTGTCCGACTTGCAGTAGGACGCCCCGCCCACGATCGCCTGGTCGATGCTGCCCTCGAGCACGGCCCGGGCGCCGATCGCCATCGCTTGGAGCGACGAGGCACAGGCGGCATCCACCACGAGGTACGGCCCGTCGAGCTTGAGCGCCTGCTGCACGATCTTGGCGGCGGCCAGGGCGCCCAGGTCGAGCTTGCAGCCTGGCTCTCGGCCGCCGTAGCGGCGGCGGACGGCGGCGGTGATCTCGTCGGCCACGGCGGCCGTCTCAGGCCCGAGCAGCTCACGGGCCGCCTCGACCTCGGAGAGATAGTGGGCCGTCTCATCGATCCCGGTCGCGTAGACGATGTCGCCGATCCGCGTGCTGCCACCGGTGTGGCCCACGTACACGCCAGTCCGCCGCTCGGCCGGCATCGCGAAGGGGTCGAGGCCGGCGTCGCGGCAGGCGAGGGAGGCGACCTCCAGAAAGATGGTGTGCGCGACGTCGAACCGCTCGAGCATCTCGGGCGTGATCGGGCAGATGGCGGGATCGACCGGCCGGTCGGAGACCACGGCCCCCAACTCGGAATAGCTCTTGCCCTGGCGGCTCTTCTCGGGATGGAAGTAGAGGTCGCGCGGGAGCCGTGACTCGGGGAGCTTGCCCCAGGCGGTGCGGCCGGCGACGACGAGGTTCCAGAAGGCTGCCAAGCCGTCGGCTCCGGGGAGACGACAGGCCATGCCCACGATCGCGAGCGGTTCGTTCACGGTGCGAAAGGTTCCATGAGGGACTCGAAGTTCATGTCGAATGCCAGGCACGTGGCGGTGGCCACCATCGCCGTGTCAGCCGGGGAAAAACGGAGCTTTCCGGCCGACGCTGCAGGCCACCGCCGGGACGCCGACCCGGCGATCACGCCGAGCGCCGAGCGCCTGCCGTGCGGGCTGCCAACGAAGATGTGGATGGTCGCTGCTCCTCGCCTGGGGAGTGCCCATCCATGGCAAACGGTACGGGTGCCGCAAAGTTTGCGGGCCGTTTCTATCTCTTCGCAGTATGGTTTCCGAGGTAAGACAGTCAAATCGTGGGTTCCCAATCGGCATCAGAACCCGCCTGGCGAGGGGTTTTTGTGGCACGATTCGTGGCTTGCCTCACCGCTGGGTAAGGTCGAGGAGTCATGCAAGACCCCGCTCCACCAGGCTCGAAAGACGCGTTTCCCAGGCCCCTGGCGGCTTTCGAGCACCTGATGCTCGCCGACGCTCGCCCAGGGCATCCGATGGCCTTCTTCCTCGAGTGTGAGGTCGAGGGCCCGCTCAGCATGGACCGGCTGCGTGGGGCCGTGACCGCCGCGGCGAGCCGCCATCCGCTTGTTCGCAGCCGGGTCGCCTGGCGGGGCGGTCGGCCCCTCTGGCTCACGCCCGACGTCGAGCCGACGCTCGAGCCGGGCGGTCCGGCCGCCTGGCGACCGATCGACATCGCCGCAGAGAGCGGCCTGCGGCTGGTCGTGATCTCCGAGCGGGACCGGCACCGGATCGTGATGGTGGCTCACCACGCCGCCATCGACGGCGTGGCAGCCGGCGAGTTCTTCGGCGATCTCTGGGCCTGCTACGACGGCCGCGATCCCCCACCCTTTGGCCCCGGCCGTCGCCGCAGCCAGCCTGCCGCCGCGAGTTCGACCGGTTCCGGGCCGCTCGGCGGCAGCTGGCCCTTCGTCGCCTTCCGGCCGCGGCCGCTGGCTCGGTTCGCCGGCTTCCCGTCAGGTCTCGACGGACCCGCCCATGCATCGTGCCAGCCGCCCTATGCGTGGCGCACGCTCGATCGAGATCTGACAACGGTCGTGCGCGGGGTGGTGGCGGCGCGCGGCTGGTCACTCAACGATCTCGTCGTGGCGGCCGTGATGCGGGCGGCCGGTCGCTGGAACGAGCGGGCCGGCATCGGAGCCGGCAATGTAAGGATCACGCTCCCGGTCAGCCTCCGATCCATCGGCTCCCGCAGCCCCGCCTGCAACGAACTTGGCTATGCCTTTCTCGATCGCACGCCGGACGAATGCTCCGACGCCCGCGGGCTGGCGGCCGGGCTGGCATCGGCCAGCCGCTGGATCGTGGAGAACGACGCCGCCCGCGAGTTCCTCACCGCCGCCGCCGTCCTGTCCCGCCGCCCCTGGCTGCTGCGGGGAATCACGCGACTGCCGGTCTGTTTTTCGACCGCCGTGGTGAGCACGATCGGCGACCCCTCCCGGCGGATGAAGTCCGGCGTACCCAAGCAGGACGGCCTCGACGCGCCCGGTGGTCTGGTGATCCGCACGATCCGCGGCGTTCCTCCGCTGCGGCCTGGCACCCGCGCGGCGGTGGGCGCGACGACCTACGCGGGAGAACTCACGCTCACCTGCCTCTGCTCGGCAGTTCCCGACGACCGCCCCTCGCGTGCCGCTGCCGGCGAGTTCCTCGCATTCGTCGCCGACGAAATCACGGCCTTTGCCTAGCGTCGCGCGCGTCCTCCGCCGGTCGTCAGGGGCGACGAGGCTCGGGGCTGCCCATGTGCTCTCGCTACACGTTCACTGCGGCCTTCCAGGCCTCCGTTCACTGCGTGTCCGCTCGCTTCGCCTTCCGGGCTTCGCTCGCTCCCACAGCTCGCTCGAGCACACGGGCAACCCCTCGAAGCCCAACGGTCGTTCACAGAACGAATCGCTGCGTCTGAGATTCGTCTAAAGGCACGCCGCGCGCCACAACGCGCACGAGCACGGCCGCCCGGAGGTGCGGCCGCCGGGCGG
>CAMDDA010000208.1 GCA_945890755.1 Candidatus Kuenenia stuttgartensis | reverse complement strand
GCCGCCCCTCCTCTGGCCCATGAACGCCGACACCGCCCCCTGGCCCTGCGTCGCGATCGTGGGCGTGGGCATGATCGGGGGGTCGCTGGGCAAGGCGGTGCTCCAGCGGCGGCTGGCTGGCCGCGTGATCGGCGTCGGCCGCTCGGCCGCGAGTCTGGGCGAGGCCGTGCGGTGTGGTGCCGTGAGCGAAACGTCGCTCGACCTGCGGGCAGCCGTGGCCGATGCCAGCCTCGTCGTGGTGGCCACGGGCGTGGCCGCGATTCCCGCGCTGCTGGACGCCGTCGATGCGGCCGTCCGCCCCGGCACGCTGATCACCGATGCCGGCAGCACGAAGGGCTCGATCGTGGCCGCCTGGGAACGGTCGCACGACGCGCGACGAGGTCGGTTCGTCGCCGCCCATCCGATCGCCGGCAGTCATCGCCGCGGCCCGGCGGCTGCCGACGCCGATCTCTTCGTGGGCCGGGTGACGGTGGTCACGCCCGGCCCCCACACGCCGCCGGCCGACGTCGAGGCGATCAGCCGGTTCTGGGCCGCCGTCGGCTCGACCGTGGTCACGCTCGCGCCGGCGGAGCACGATTCGATCCTCGCCCGCACGAGCCATGCACCGCATGTCATCGCCGCGGCGATCGCCACCGCCACGCCCGCAGCCGACCGCCGATTCACAGCCGGCGGCTGGCGCGACACCACGCGGATCGCCGCCGGTGATCCTCATCTCTGGGCCGACATCCTGATCGACAACTGCGCCGCGGTCGCCGCCGCAATCGAGTCGATCCACGCCACGTCGGCCGACATGCTCGCCGCGATCGCGGCCCGCGACCGCAGCCGCCTCGTCTCACTCCTCGCCCGCGCCAAGGAAGAACGTGATGCTCTGGGAAGTTGACGTCATCTCGAAGGACGCCTCTGGCGACCATTCGGCCCGGGCCGTGGTGGCGGGGGCCGCCGATCTCGGCATCGCCGGCTGCACGCAGGCCCGCACGGCTGCCGGCTGGCTGATCGAAGGAGATCTCACGGCCGCCGACGTCGAGCGGCTCGCCGCCACCGTGCTCGCCGATCCGGTGACGGAGTCGTTCACCGTCACGGCGGTGGACGCCGCTTCGCCCCCCGCCGGCCCGGCCGGCCTGCCGACGGTCGTGCGGGTGCTGCCGCGGCCCGGCGTCACCGATCCCGCCGCCGAGACCGCCAAGGATGCCTTCGCGCTCGTCGGCCTGAAGCCGCTCGCCGTCCGCAGCGTGCGGAAGTATTGGCTCGCCGCGCTGCCGGAGGCCGATGCCAAGCGACTCGCCTGGAGCCTGCTCGCGAGCGAGGCGATCCACGACGTCGTCGTGGGCCCGCTGCCCCTGCGCACGCTCGCTGGCGGCACGCCCTGGACGTTCACGCAAGACACGATCCCGCTCGATGGGCTCGACGACGAGGCGCTCGCCCGGCTCAGCCGCGAGAACTGCCTGGCCCTCACCGTCCGCGAACTGCATGCCATCCGCGATCATTTCCGGTCGCTCGGCCGGCCGCCGTTCGAGATCGAGTTGGAGACGATCGCCCAGACCTGGTGCGAGCACTGCTGCCACAAGACGCTCTCGAGCGCCGTCGATCACGAAGGACCCGCGGGTGTCGCCCGGTTCGACAACCTGCTCAAGGAGACGGTGTTCGCCGCCACGCGGAAGGTGCGGGAGGCGCTCGGCCCGCACGACTGGTGCGTCAGCGTGTTCCGCGACAACTCGGGCGTGGTGCGGTTCGACGGCGACCACGACATCTGCGTGAAGGTGGAGACGCACAACCATCCGTCGGCGATCGAACCCTACGGCGGCGCAGCCACCGGCCTCGGCGGCGTGATCCGCGACGTGCTCGGCACCGGGCTCGGCGCCAAGCCGATCGCCAACCTCGACGTGTTCTGCGTGGCGCCCCCCGACACGCCGGCGGCCGACCTGCCCCCCGGCGTGATCCCGCCGCGGCGGCTGCTTGCGGGCGTGGTGGCGGGCGTGCGCGACTACGGCAACCGCATGGGCATCCCCACGATCGCCGGCGCAGTCGCCTACGATCCCGGCTACCTCGGCAACCCGCTCGTGTTCTGTGGCACGGTCGGGATCATGCCGCGCGACACCGCCGACGCCGCGGTACAGCCGGGCGATCTCGTCGTCGTAGCCGGCGGCCGCACGGGCCGCGACGGCATTCACGGCGCCACCTTCTCGAGCATCGAACTGTCGAGCGCGAGCGAGAGCCAGTCGGGGGGCTCTGTGCAGATCGGCCATGCGATCCACGAGAAGACGCTCACCGACTTCGTGCTGGAGGCGTCGCGGCAGAAACTCTTCAGTGCGATCACCGACTGCGGTGCCGGCGGCCTGTCGAGCGCCGTGGGCGAGATGGGCGCGACGCTCGGCGCCGACGTGCGCCTGGAGACGGTGCCGCTGAAGTATGCGGGCCTCTCCGCGACGGAGGTCTGGATCTCGGAGGCCCAGGAGCGGATGGTGCTCGCCGTGCCGCCGGCCAAGTGGGATCAGCTGGCCGCCGTCGCCGCCGCGGAAGGCGTCGAGGCCACTGCGATCGGCACGTTCACCGGCAGCGGACGGCTGGTGCTCATGTGGGAGGGCCGCGTCGCTGGCGAACTCGATTGCCACTTCCTCCACGAGGGCCGGCCCAAACAACGGCTTCCGTCGCGGTTCACGCGGCCGGTCGCCGCCCCCGCAGCCTGGCGGCCCGCCGCGGACCGCAGCCTGGCAGCCTGCCTGGTCGACGTGCTCGCGCTCCCCGACGTGGCGAGCAAGGAGTGGATCGTGCGGCAGTACGACCACGAGGTGCAGGGCAAGAGCGTCGCCAAGCCGCTCCTCGGCCCCGGCGAAGGACCGGCCGACGGCACGGTGGTCCGCGGCGTGCTCGGCCGTCCGCGCGGGATCGTGCTCGGCGTTGGCCTGCGGCACCGGCTCGGCCGAATCGATCCCTATCAGATGGCGGCTGTGGGCATCGTCGAGGCGATCGCCAACATCGTAGCCGCGGGCGCTGATCCCGACCGCATCGCCCTGCTCGACAACTTCTGCTGGGGCGATACTCGCCGCCCCGAATCGCTCGGCACGCTCGTGGAGGCCTGCCTCGCCTGTCACGACATGGCGATCGCCTTCGCGGCGCCGTTCGTGAGCGGGAAGGACAGCCTCAATAACGTGTTTGCCTGGACCGATGCCGCGGGCGTCCAGCGCGAGATCTCGATCCCGCCCACGCTCCTCGCGACGGCGATGGGCCAGGTGGAAGACGTCCACCGCGTGCTCTCACCCGATCTCAAGGCCGCGGGCAATCGGCTCGCGGTCGTGGGGCTCACCCGTGACGACCTCGCGGGAAGTCAGCTGGAGCTCACGGGTCGGGTGCAGGGGGGCCGCGTGCCCGAGGTCGATGCGGCATCCTGCCGGGCGGTCATCCACGCGATTACCGCAGCGCAGCGGGCTGGGCTCGTGCAGGCCTGCCACGATGTGTCGGACGGCGGTCTCGCCGCGGCCGTCGCCGAGATGGCGATTGGCGGTCGCCTCGGGGCCACGCTCGACCTCGCAGCCGTGCCCGTCGAGTTCTCACCGGCCGTCGATCCCGCGTACCGCGACCTTGTGACTGCCTTCGCCGAGTCACCGGGTCGCTTCGTCTGCGAGGTGCGGTCTGCTGACGCCACGGCTTTCGAGCAGGCCGTGGCGACCGTGCCATGGGCCTGGATCGGCGCGGTGACGGCACAGCCCGACGTCGTGATCGGCTCCGCCGGACGACTCGAACGGATCACCGTCGCACAGCTCGACGCCGCCTGGCGGCGAATGTCAAACATGGAACACTCAGGAGGCCACGGCTGACATGCTGGCACCCCGCGCACTCATCCTTCGGGCCCCGGGCACCAACTGCGATCACGAGACGGCATACGCCTTCGAACGCGCCGGCGGCCTCGCCCGTCGCGTCCATGTGCGGGCGCTGGTGGAGAAGCCGACGATCATGGACGACTGCCAGATCCTCTGCGTGCCTGGCGGTTTTTCCTACGGCGACGACATCGCCAGCGGCCGGATCTTCGCGCTCGAACTGCGACTGCGGCTCGGCGACGCGCTCCGGGCGTTCCGCGACCGTGGTGGCCTGATCCTCGGGATCTGCAACGGCTTCCAGGTGCTCCTCCAGACGGGACTGTTGCTCGCCGACCCCGCGACGGGTGCGGCCCGCGCGGCGCTGGCCCACAACACGTCGGGCCGGTTCATCGACCGCTGGGTGCATCTGCGGGCGGCGGCCGGTCCGTGCGTCTTCCTCAAGGGAATCGACGCGCTCGAACTGCCGGTGGCCCACGGCGAGGGACGGTTCGTGGCCCGGTCCGCGGCCGATCTCGCCGCGCTCGACACGGCCGGCCAACTCGCGCTGCGCTACGTCCCCGACGCCAGGAACGCATCGACCAATCCCAACGGTGCCCAGGCCGACGTGGCCGGTGCCTGCGACGAGACGGGCCGCGTGTTCGGGCTCATGCCCCATCCCGAACGGTTCGTCGATGCCACGCAGCATCCGGCCTGGGTCGGCCGCCTCGATCCGGCTGCGTCTGGGGCCGGCCTTGCGATCTTCGCCAACGCCATCCGCAGCTGCTGACGTCTCCGTAGGCCCGTTGCTCCGCCGGCGTTGCGCGAGGGAATCCCCATGAAAGCCCTGAGCGCGAGCGAGGGGATGGCGTGACAAACGGGGCTATCCCCCGGCTTGCGCCTGGGGGCTTCTATGCGGCGTGCGGGACGCTCCGTGACGGGCCTGCGCCCCCGCAATCGGCGTTGACGCGGGGAGATGGGCACTCTATTTTTCCCGCCCCACGAGCGACCCATGCGTGCCTCCTCGCAGCCCCCGTGCGCGCCGATCAATCTCCTCGTGGCGACCGTCTGCCTGGTCGCGGCCGGCTGTCGCGGATTGCTGCTGCCGACCGGATCGGCACTCATGGCCGGAGCCGGTGCCGGCGCCGCAGCCGCACCGTCGGCCCAGCGGGATCCGCCCGCGGCCGTGCGGACGCTGTCGGTCGAACTGCTCTTCATTCGACACGACGAGCACGATCCGGCCATCACCACGGATCTGTGGACGCTCGTCGACGAGCAGGCGCTCGACCGCGAACTCTCCACGCGGCTCACCGCCAACGGCCTTCGCGTCGGCATCCTCTCGGGGCCGCTGCCGCCGACGCTGGCCGAGCGGCTCGCCACCGCTGCCGCAACCACCGACGCGGCAGCCGCGGACGACGCCGTCTCGCGGCGGGTGCTGCGCCTCCTGCCTGGCAAGCGAGCGGAGATCGTGGCGTCCGCGGGAATTCCTGAATTGGTCGTGCTCGAACACGGCGCGGAGGGCGTGCGCGGTGGCACCTATCGCGACTGCACCTCGCAACTGACGGCTCGCGCCTGGCCCGGGCCCGACGGCCGCGTGCGGATCGAGGTCGTGCCGGAGCTCAAGCACGGTCCGTTGCAGCGGACCTGGATCGGCGAAGAGGGCATGTTTCGGCTGGAGACCGGGCAGGCGCGGCTGCGGTTCGAGCAGCTGGCGATCGACTCCCTGCTCCCACATCGAGGCATGCTCGTGATCGGCGGCCGCGACGCCCCCTCCGCCACCGTTGGCGACGCGCTCGTGCGGGACCGCGACGCGACCGCCGGCATGCAGCTCATCCTGCTCCGACCGCTCGGCCCGGGTGTGGATCCCGTATTCGCCACGGACGATCCAGAAGACGCGACGTTGCGCGAGGCGGTCCCATACAAGCCCTGAGCGCAAGCGAGGGGATGGCGCGACAACCGGGGCGATCCCCCGGCTTGCGCCTGGGGGCTTGTATGCGGTAGACCCGTCACGGAGTGACGGGCCTACCGCGTAGCGCGGCAACCTCGGCCGACCTTGCCGGTATGCGGCCGGGGGTTTGGCGAAGGTACGGAGCTTTGCGGGACGCTGGCAAACGGTGACCGCCGGCCGGCCCCCCGGTGGTGCCGACGGTCCGCTCGTGCCGATTCCAGCCGACGATCGAA
>CAMDDA010000207.1 GCA_945890755.1 Candidatus Kuenenia stuttgartensis | reverse complement strand
CGTCGCGATAGGCGACGAGATCGACTCCGGCGCTGGAATAGGTGGCTCCGCTCATGCCGACAATATCGCCGCTCCCGCCCGGCCCGCAAGGCGTGGCGGTTCGGCGGGGGCGTGGCTGTGCGGATGGGGCCGCCCCGGCGGCCGCGGTGGTATCATTCCGCCATGCCGCCCCGGAAAAAAGCCGCCGCGAAGCGGATTCACGCCAAGAAGCCGCTCCCGCCGCTCCAGTTCGGGCACACCCTCCCGTACGGAGCCGTGCTCCACGACAAGGGCGTGCAGTTCGTGGTGTACAGCCGCTCGGCGACGGCGATGCGGGTGCTGCTCTACGACGCGGCCGACGACTCCGAGCCGGCCGAGGTGATCGCCCTCGACCCCGCCAAGGACCGCTGGGGCGACATCTGGAGCGTATTCGTGCCCGGGCTCGGACCGGGGCAGCTCTACCACTTCCAGGCCGACGGTCCGTTCGATCCCGAGCGCGGCCAGCGGTTCGACGGCACGGCGCGACTCATCGATCCCTATGCCCGGGCCCTGGCCGGGGATTTTTCGTTGGGCCCCGACGGCATCCTGCAGCCGCCAAAGTGCGTCGTGATCGACGACGCGTTTGACTGGCAGGGAGACCGGCACCTCCGCCGGGGTCTCGCCGACACCGTGATCTACGAACTGCACGTCCGCGGATTCACGCAGAGCCCCACGAGCGGTGTCGATCATCCCGGTACCTACCGGGGCGTGATCGAAAAGATTCCGTACCTCAAGTCGCTGGGCGTGACGGCGGTGGAGCTGATGCCGGTGCACGAGTTCGCGGCACACATTCCGTCGGCGCAGTTCCCGTCCGAGCGACGCAATTACTGGGGCTACGACCCGGTCGCCTTCTTCGCACCGCATCGTGGCTACGGCTCCGGCAGCGAGCCGGGCTGCCAGGTGCGGGAGTTCAAGGAGATGGTGCGGGCGCTCCATGCGGCCGGCATCGAGGTGATCCTCGACGTCGTCTTCAACCACACCGCCGAGGGCAACCACCTCGGCCCCACATTCTCGTTCAAGGGGCTGGAGAACCGCGTCTACTACATGTTGGGCGATGGCGGATCGACCTACCGCAACTACACGGGCTGTGGCAACACGATCAACGGCAACCATCCGATCGTCCGCGAGCTGATCTTCCTCTGCCTCCGGCACTGGGTGCACAACTACCACATCGACGGCTTTCGCTTCGATCTGGCCAGCGTGCTCTCCCGCGACCGCAACGGCGACATCCTGCCCAATCCGCCAATCGTCGAACTGATCACCGAAGACCCGCTCCTGGCCGACACGAAGATCATCGCCGAGGCCTGGGATGCGGCCGGCGCCTACCAGGTGGGGTCGTTCGCCAGCCTCCGGTGGGCCGAGTGGAACGGCCGCTACCGCGACGATGTCCGCCGCTATTGGCGGGGCGACTTCGCCCAGACGGGCCACCTCGCCACGCGGCTCGCAGGGTCGAGCGACCTCTATGGCGACGACGGCCGGCAGCCGTACCACAGCATCAATTTCGTGACGTCCCACGACGGCTTCACGCTCAACGACCTCGTCAGCTATCGCGAGAAGCACAACGAAGCCAACGGCGAGGGCAATCGCGACGGCGATGACAACAGCTTCGCGGAGAACTACGGAGTCGAAGGCCCCACGCGGCGGCCCGACATCAACTCCCTGCGGTCGCGGCAGGTGCGGAACATGGCCGCCACGCTCCTGCTCAGCCAGGGCGTGCCGATGCTCGTGGCCGGCGACGAATGCCGCCGCACCCAGCAGGGCAACAACAACGCCTGGTGCCAGGACAACGCCGTGTCGTGGTTCGACTGGTCGCTGCTCGAGACGCACTCCGACGTGGTGCGGTTCGTCCGCGAATTGATCCGGTTTCGGCTCGGCAATCCGACGCTCCGGCGGCGGTCGTTTCTCGCCGGCGGGGCGGCCGCATCGGGTACGCTGCCCGACGTGGAGTGGTTTTCACCGGAGGGAGCGCACATCGACTGGTACGCCGCCGACGGCAGCCTCTGCTGCTTCTTCGGCGCCCCGTCCCGTCACAAGCTGGAGAACGAGGACGACCTAGCCGCCGGTGGCCTCGCGGGCACGCCGCGGCACGTGCTGATCATCGCCCATGCCGGCTCGCTCCCGCGGGTCTTCACGCTGCCCCAGCCCCCCGTGATCCGGGCCCTGCCCTGGCGGCTGTTCGTCCACACCGGACAGCCGGCTCCCGGCGACATCCATCCCGACGGCCGTGGCCCCATGATCGATTTCGCAGTGCCCTTGGAACTTCCGGAACGCTCGCTCATCTGCCTCGTGGCCGACCCGCACGCACCGAAGGTTCCGGCATCGGGAGTATCCAGCGACGCATGAACATCGATCACATCCTGCAGGCGTTCAATACTGCCCAGGTGGACTATCTCCTGATCGGCGGCATGAACTTTCTCCTTCGACACGAGCCAGTGCTGACGTATGACATTGATCTCTGGATTCACGATACCCCGGCCAATCGCGACCGCTGCCACGCGGCGCTCGTGCAACTCGATGCAGCGTGGGGGCCGTCGGAGGCAGCATGGCGGCCGGTGGCCGAGCAGGAAGGCTGGTTGACGCGCCAGCCGGTCTTCTGCCTGACGAGTCCAGCGGGCGCGATCGATATTTTTCGGTCTGTGACAGGACTGCCTTCGTGGGAGGACTGTCGCGGACGGGCCGTGGCAGCACAGACGGCAGGGCAGATCGAGTACCGCGGACTCTGCGACGAAGATATGATTGCGTGTCAGCTTGCGTTGCCCACGGGCGAGCGGCGGCAGGGAAGGATTGAGTGCCTCCAGCGGGCCTTGGCAGCGAAACAGGGTCGTGCGACATGACACATCCAGCGAACCGTGATGCGGTGGACGCCCAGGTACATCGGGTCTCGTTGGAGCACGAGCGTCGCGAACGCGCCTGGACGCCGCTTGCCCGCTGGAACGCGATCCAGGACACAATTCGTTGGGCGGAGGCTCAGGCGACCGTGCGGCGGAATACGCCCCGCTCGTGCCTGGAGCGGGAGCGCCTTCTCGCACATCGGTTGCATGTCGATGACGGGAGCCGCTAGGCTCTTGTCTTGCCCTTTCTTCAGGAGACGTTCATGTTTGCCCGCCTGCTCTTGATCGCTGCATTCGCCTGCCCGATGGTCGTTGGCTGCTCGTCGTCGCCGCCGCCGCCGGCTGCACCGGCTGCCGGCAAGGCGCCGGTTGCCAGCAGTCATGCCGATCATGGGCATGATCACGAGGAGCACGAGCACGATCACCCTGAATCGTTCGCCGCGGGTGTCGCCCAGCTGCAGGCCACCGTGGCCTCCGTCAAGGATCATCTCGCCGTCGGAGCCACCGACGCCGCCGACGAGGCCGTGCACGCCCTGGGCCACTTGATCGAAGATGTGCAGGGGCTGCTGGCGAAAGAGAAGCTGGGCGAGGAGGCCAAGGCCGCGGCATCCAAGGCCCTCGATGACCTCTTCGAGTGCTTTGACACGCTCGACACGGCCCTTCACGCCCCCGACGGCAAGGGGAAGCCGCCGGCCGAGGTGCACGCCTCGCTCGCCGAGCGGATCGACGGGGCGATCAAGGCACTGCAGGGCACGCTGGCTCCGTAAGCGATCACAGGAAGCCCGAAGCGGAAGCGATCACAGGAAGCCCGAAGCGGAAGCGATGGGATCAGGCACAGGGAGGAAGCAATGATGATGAACGTCAGCCGGAGGATTCTGATTGTCGGTGTCGCGTTGGCCGCGGCGCTGTGCGGAGTGGCCGCTCGGGCGGAGATTGACGTGGCGGCCGTGCGGGGCCAACTCCTGCTCCCCCAAGAGCCCGCCGGAGCTGTCACGCTCGCCGTCGCCAAGCAAAAGCTGACCACGACGCCGCAGCCGATCGTGGTGGCGGGGCGGATTGGCGGCAAGGGAATGGAGGCCTTCATCAAGGACAAGGCATCGTTTTCGATGCTGGAGATCCCGGCCGACGATCATGCCAAGAAGCCGGGGCACAAGCCCGATGACTGCCCGTTCTGCAAGAAGCGGCAGGCCAATTCGCCGATCGCCGCCGTGCAGTTCGTGGGGACGGATGGCAAGGAGCTTCAAGTCGATGCCCGGACGCTGTTCGGGATCGACGAAGGTCAGGACGTCGTCATTCGCGGCACGGCCATCTTCGATCCCAAGCTCGGCATCCCCGTGATCCAGCTCACGGCCGACGGCATCCACATCCGCCCCGTCCGGTAACGCGATCCCGGTAACGCGGTCGTAGCCCCGTTGCTCCGCAACGGGCAATCCGGAAAGCCCGTCACGGAGTGACGGGCTTACGATCACGGCAGAAAGCCACGCTGACACAGTATGCATTCACCCCACCCGCGAACCGCGTTCAAGGAATGGGCCGCGATCTGCCGGGCGCTGGCCCGTGGGCGGCAGGACGTGATCCTGCGAAAGGGTGGGATCATCGAGCCGGCTGGCGGCTTCCGCGTCGAGCAGCCCGAGTTTCTGCTGATGCCCACGTTCCTCCACCAGTCGGCCGAGCAGCTGATCCCGGAGGCTCGCGACCTGCTGGATGACATCGACGCCGATCGGCCACCGGAGGGCACGGTGGTGTTCTCCCACCTCGCCCGCGTGCGGGAGGCGCTGCGGATCCGCACGTTGGCCGATATGGCGGCCTTCCGCCCGCGGCATGTCTGGAGTGACGCCGTGGTCGCCGAGCGGTTCCACCGCTGGCAGGACGAGCTGCACGTGCTCGTCGTCGACGTGCAGCCGCTCGCAACGTCGCTCAGCCTGCCGTGGCACGACAGCTACGGCGGCTGCAAGTCGTGGGTGGAACTCGCCTGAGCGACCGCCCGCCACGCATCACCGCACGACCCGTGCCCCGCCTCCCTTGATCTGCTTCTCGACCTCGGCCCGGGTGGCCATGGAAGTGTCGCCGGGGGTGGTGCTGGCGAGCGCACCGTGGGCGGCGCCGTAGTCGACAGCCTTCTGAGGGCAGTCGAACTCCAGGAACCCGAATGCGAGGCCGCTGGCGAAGCTGTCGCCGCCGCCTACGCGGTCGAGGATCTCGAGCTCCGGATACTTCCGGCTCTCGTAGAACTTCCCGTGGTGCCACAGGATGGCGCTCCAGTCGTTCTTCGTGGCCGTGATCACCCGGCGGAGCGTCGTGGCCGCGACCTTGAAGTTGGGATACTCCTTCACGGCCGTCTCGATCATCCGCTTGAAGGCGTCGGTCTCGATCGCCGAGAGGCTGTGATCCACGCCCTCGACCTCGAAGCCGAGCGAGGCGGTGAAATCCTCCTCGTTGCCGATCATCACATCGACGTGCCTGGCGATCTCGCGGTTCACCTCGCGGGCCTTCGCCTGGCCACCGATGCTCTTCCAGAGGCTGGGCCGGTAATTGAGGTCGTACGACACGATCGTGCCATGCCGCTTGGCCGCCGTGACCGCCTCGATCGTCAGGGCCGCGGTCGTCTCGGAAAGCGCGGCGAAGATGCCGCCGGTGTGGAACCACCGCACGCCGAGCGTGCCGAACAGATGGTTCCAGTCGATGTCGCCCGGCTTGAGCTGGCTGGCGGCCGTGTTGCCGCGGTCGGGCACGCCCACGGCCCCGCGGATACCGAATCCCCGCTCCGTGAAGTTGAGCCCGTTGCGGACGCTCCGGCCGATGCCGTCGTCGACCCGCCACTGGACGAAGTCGGTGCAGACGCCCCCCTGCATGATGAAGTCTTCGATCAGGTGGCCGACCTCGTTGTCCACGAACGCGGTGACGACCGCCGTCTTCAGACCGAAGCACTTTCGTAGGCCGCGAGCCACGTTGTATTCACCGCCCCCTTCCCAGGCGGTGAACGCACGGGCCGTACGGATGCGGCCCTCGCCCGGGTCGAGCCGCAGCATGATCTCGCCGAGCGAAACTTCATCGAACGTGCAGGTGGCGCTCGGTTTGAGTTGCAGTGACATCGGGGTGCCTTTCGGTTGCGTTTTCGTCGGTCAGGGGGCTGTGGCTCGGGGGCGGCAAAAGTCTCGTCGCTT
>CAMDDA010000206.1 GCA_945890755.1 Candidatus Kuenenia stuttgartensis | reverse complement strand
AGCCCGTCACGGAGTGACGGGCCTACTGGGGAGGGCACAGCCCGGTGCGGAGCAACGGGCCTACGGGGGCGGTCACTCGAGCTCGGGCATGATCGCTTCGGCTGCGGCCGCTTCGCGGAGCTTTTCCAGCGCCTTGGCCTCGATCTGCCGCACCCGCTCCTTCGTGACGCCGAGGGCCGAGCCCACTTCCTTGAGCGTCTGCGGCTCGCGCTCGTGGTCGAGACCGTAGCGGCGGATGATGATCGTCTGCTCACGGGCATCGAGCCGGTCGAGGAACTTGCCCACCTGCTGGAGCCGATCGGTCGCCGCCAGCCGCTGCTGGTATTCGTCGGCCCGCCGGTCGGCGGCGGCCTGCAGCATCTCGGAGTCGGCCGCCCGAAACCGGTCGCGACGCTTGTGCTCGTCGGGAATCGTGCGGGCGTAGTTCTTCATGATCGCCCACGATGCATACGTGCTGAATTTGTTGCCGCGGGCGTAGTCGAACTTCTCCACGGCGCGGATCAGCGACATGTTGCCGTCGCTGACGAGATCAAAGAAGCTGTCGCCCGGCGACACCCGGCGCTTTGCGATCGACACCACGAGCCGAAGGTTGGCCCGCACGAT
This sequence comes from Candidatus Kuenenia stuttgartensis, assembly GCA_945890755.1. Taxonomy (GTDB): domain Bacteria; phylum Planctomycetota; class Planctomycetia; order Pirellulales; family UBA1268; genus QWPN01. Next base: position 5,442 of record CAMDDA010000206.1, on the reverse strand, counting down.
CCGGTTCTTGAGATCGACGATCTCCTCGTAGATCTTCTCGATCTGGTCCATGAGCCGCGAGTTCGGCCGCTCCGGATCGAGCTGCGCCCGCAATTGCGTCGCCTTGTACTTGAGATAGTTGAACTTGCGGAACAGCCAGACCTCCTGCTCCCGGGTGAGTAGAGGCACCTCGTAGAGGCTCGCCAGGTAGGCCGGCAGGCCGCTCGGCCGCCGCATCCGCTTGGCTTCGGTGCCGGGGTAGGGCTGATCGACCACCTTCTCGGCGCTCTTGCGGGCGAAGAGGGCGTTGGGGATGAAATCGAGCGGCAGTTGCATCACGTGCTCGGCCCGTTGCGTGAGGATCACGCGATAGATGCTCGCCTTCGACCGGTGATACCGCCGGGCGATCGATTCGACGACCTCGCCGCGGAGGAAGTGCTGGTAGATCCGGGCGCAGCTCTCGGGCCTCAGCCGGCCGTCGGCCGCGGGAAAGACCGCGTCGGCAGGCTGCTCTTGGTCGTGCCGCTTGATCGTATAGCGAACGGTTTCGACGCTGCGGCCCAGCCGGGCGGCGATTCGCCGATGGACGTCGGCGGGGCAGGCACCGGCGAGCGCCAGACGCTTGGCCCAATTGATGATCTTGTCGTGCTCTTCGCCAGAGAGTTGGCTGAACCGGCTGCCGCGCTCGATTCGCAGCGGGTTGTCATGAATGAACCGCTCCACGGCCGACTTCAGGAAGCCGACGCGGCGGCGGCCATCGACGGTGAACCGTTGGGCCACCAGGCCGTGGTCGCGCCACCGCGAGATCGTCTTCGTGGAAACGTTGAACTGGCGGGCGAGGTCCTCGATGGAGAGCACCTCCTCCGCTGCGAACAGCTTGACCTGGGGTGCGATCACCGGGGCAGCGGAATCGTTGGCACGCATGGCTTTTCTCCTCTTCGCGACCACGACCAAACCCGACGCGAGCGGCGCTGATGCGGCCCCCGCGTCGACGTTCTCCGGGGCCATCCTTTGCCCCACCACCTGTCTCGAGGACGCGAGAGTTATACGGACGGCCCCGGGAAAAGTTCTCGGCTGGCCAGTTTTTTTTGGGGCCCCGTCAGAGCCCGCGCGCCCGGCATGAGCCGCAAATCCTTGCGGGCGTTGGGTTTCGGTTCGTGATCGGGCGGCTGTTGAGTCTCACGGAGCAGGCCTGAGGTGGCCGACTGGTATGGAATTAAAGTCCTTTTTGCGAAAGGGACAGTTGGTTTTCAGGTCTGAGCACGGGCTGGAACCGGTACCGCCTTGACGATCCCCCGGTTCGCTGGGATCATCCGGGACTTTCGCCGCGGGCGGCGAGTGTGCGTCTGGAGACGGTTGCCATCGAGAAGCAGCATCGCATCAACGAGCAGATTCGGATCTCACCCGTCCGGGTGATTACCGACGATGGCGGTCAGCTTGGGATCATTCCCACCGACGAGGCCTTGGCCCGCGCCCGCGAGGCCGGGCTCGATCTGGTGGAGGTGGCGCCCAACGAAAAGCCGCCCGTCTGCCGAATCATGGACTTCGGCAAGTTCAAGTACCAGCAGAAGAAGAAACACCACAAGACGCACGTCCACCACACCAAGATCAAGGAAATCCGCCTCCGCCCCAAGACGGGCGAGCACGACATCGAGTTCAAGGTCAATCAAGCCAAGGGCTTTCTGCTCCACAAGGACAAGGTCGTCGTGTCGGTCGTGTTTCGCGGCCGCGAACTCGCCCATATCGACGAGGGGCAGCGGGTCATGAAAAACATCATTCAACAGCTCGATCCAGTCTGCAAAGTCGAGGCCGCGCCCCAGCAGATGGGGCGGCGGCTCGTGTGCACCCTGTCGCCGAGATGACACGCCGTTCACCGCATTCACGCACACGCATTCACGCACGCACAGAGGAGACACGCACGTGCCAAAGCAGAAGACCCACAAGGGCACCAAGAAACGGTTTCGCGTCACCGCCAACGGCAAGGTGAAGCACCGCCGCGCCGGCACGAGCCACCTTCAGGTCCGGCTGACCGCCAAGCGGAAGCGGAAGCTCCGCGGCACCGGCGTGCTGGCAAAGGCCGAGACCACCAAGATCATCGAAGTGCTGGGCCGGTACAGCTACTGAGTTTCGGACTGGCCGAGGTCGCGGCTGCGTCCTCGGTGGAGGCCGTTTCAGGCTGGAAACCGCGGGCTGGCTTGCATTTTCCCAGCCGCACGTGACATTACATCCCGTCTTTCAGCGAGATTGAACCATGCGTACGAAGAGTGTTGTGCCCCGTCTGCGGGCGAAGAAGCGGTTGTTCAAGCGGGTCAAGGGATCCGTGGGCGGCCGTCGCCGCCTGTTGCGGACCGCCAAGGAATCGATCATCCGCGCGGGCGTGTATGCCCGCCGTGACCGGCGGCGGAAGAAGCGCGACTTCCGACGGCTGTGGATCGTGCGACTCAACGCGGCCTGCCGCGAGCGGGGCTTCCGCTACAGCCAGCTGATTGCCGGCCTGGAGAAGATCGGCTGCGAACTCGATCGGCGGACACTGGCCGAGATGGCTGTCCTCGATCCGACTGGCTTCGACGCAGTGGCCGCGGAGGTCTGCAAGGCCCTCGGCCTGCCGGAGCCGGCCGCGGTCGCGTGACGTCGTGACAGCCGTTTCGCTCGAGTCGTTCCTCGACCAGCTGCGGCAGTTTCGTGCCGATGCGTCCGCAGCGCTCGATGCGGCTTCCGATGCCGCCGCGTTCGAAGCGGCCCGCGTGGAGTTTCTCGGCGCCCGGAGCGGTCGCCTGAAGGCGATCCAGAAACAGCTCGGCGGCCTTTCCGTCGCCGACAAGCCGGCCGCGGGCCGGCACTTCAACGAGGCGAAGGCCACGGTCGAGGCGTTGCTCACGGCCGCGCAGGATCGCGTCGCTGCCACGACTGCCGGTGTGACCGCCGAGGCGATCGACGTCACGCTCCCCGGCACGCCCGTGCCACTCGGCCATGTCCACCCGATCACGCAGACGATCCGCCGCGTGCAGGAGATCATGGGACGGCTCGGCTTCGAGAGCGTTGACGGCCCCGAGGTCGAAGACCAGTGGCACAACTTCCAGGCGCTGGCGATCGGCGCCGAGCATCCGGCCCGCGACCCACTCGACAACTTCTATCTCGCGGTCGCCCGCGGCGCCGATCCACTGCTGCTCCGCTCGCAGACGAGCACCGTGCAGATTCGCGTGATGGAGACCCGCCAGCCGCCGCTGCGGATCGTGTCGCTGGGCCGCGTCTATCGGCCCGACACGGCCGACGCCACGCATTACCCGATGTTCCATCAGGTGGAGGGCCTGCTCGTGGAAAAGGGCACCACGATGGCCCATCTCAAGAGCGTGCTGCGGCTGTTCGCCTCCAGCTTCCTCGGCGGCGACGTGCACGTTCGCTTCCGACCCTCGTTCTTCCCGTTCACCGAGCCGAGCGTGGAGGTGGACATGGAATGGGGCGGCCGCTGGATCGAGATGGGGGGCGCGGGGATGGTCGATCCGGCCGTGCTCGAGGCCGTCGGCTACGATCCGCGCGAGGTGTCGGGCTTCGCCTTCGGCCTCGGGGTCGAGCGGATCGCCGCCCGCCGTTACGGCGTGGCCGACATCCGCGACTTCTATCGCAATGACGTTCGCTTTCTCCAGCAGTTCTGAGCCCCGGCAGTTCGACGCCCATGATCGTTTCGCGGAAGTGGCTGGATGACTACGTGAAGGTGGCGGCGCCGACCGAGGAGCTCGTCACGCGGCTCTTGATGTCGGGGCTCAACCACGAGTCCACCGAGGCCGTCGGAAGTGACGCGGCGATCGACCTCGAGGTGACGAGCAATCGGTCCGATTGCCTGGGGCACATCGGCGTGGCACGGGAGGTGGCGGTGCTCTTCGGCGCGCCGCTGCATGTGCCCGATCCGCGGCCTGCAGAGCAGGGGGGCCCGGCTGAGCAGAGCATCGCCGTCGACATCACAGACGCCGCCGTCTGCCCGCACTACACGGCGCGGGTGATCCGCGGCGTGACCGTGGGGCCGAGCCCGGCCTGGCTCGTGGAACGGCTGGCGACGCTCGGCGTGGCGAGCGTCAACAACGTGGTGGACGTGACGAACTACGTGATGTTCGAGTGCGGCCAGCCGCTGCACGCCTTCGACCTGGCAAAGATCGCCGGCGGGAGGATCGTCGTGCGGCGGGCCATCGCGGGCGAGACATTCACCGCCATCAACCACAAGCCGTACACGCTCGACGACACGATGGGCGTGATCGCCGATGCCGAGCGGCCGGTGGCCCTCGCCGGCGTGATGGGGGGGGCGGACACCGAGATCGGCGTCGGCACCACCGACGTGCTGCTCGAATCGGCCCAGTTCGCGCCGCTCGTGGTGCGGGCCGCCGCCCGTGGTCTGGCCCTGGCCAGCGCCTCGTCCTATCGCTTCGAGCGAACCCCCGACCCAGCGATGGTCGATTGGGCGAGCCGCCGCGCCGCGGCGCTGATCCTCGAACTGGCCGGCGGCCGGCTGGAGCAGGGTGTGGTCGCGGCGGGCCGACTGGCTGGCACGGCGGCGGTGGTGCCGCTCGGAGCCACGCGGGTGGCCGAGGTGCTCGGGATCGGCGTGCTGGCTGATCGGCAGCGCGAGATTCTGACGGGCCTCGGCTTCGTCGAGGAAGCAGGGAGCGGCCAGCCGGCCCGGTGGCGGGCCCCCTCGTGGCGGCGGGACGTGCATCGGGAGATCGACCTCGTCGAGGAGATCGCCCGGATCGAGGGCTACGACCGCGTGCCGGAAAACGTGTCCATCGCGGCTCGGCCCGTCGAATGGTCGGCCCGTGAGGTGACGGTGCGGCGGGCGGGCGAGGTGCTCGTGGCCGCCGGATTCTGCGAGGCCATGACCCGCAGCGTGGTGCCGACGCTGTTCGAGGAGTGTGCCAGCCCGTGGGGCACGGCTCCTGCGGTGACGATCGCGCCGGCGCTCGTGCGCGGCGCCGATCGGCTGCGGCGGACACTCCTGCCCAGCCTGCTCGAGGCCCGTGCCGGGAACGTGTCGGCCGGGTCTCCGCATGGCAATCTCTTCGAAATCGCGCGGGCATATGTCGCGCGGCCGGCCGGTGGTGACCTGCCTGCCGGGGCCTCGCCGCTCGAGGAGCCGCTTCTCCTCGGCGTGGTCAGTGACGGCGACTTCTTTCGGGCCAAGGGACTCGCCGAAGCCGTGCTCGGGCGGCTGGGCGTCGAGGCAGGGCGGGGCGACGTCCGGCTCGAGGTACGGCCGCTGGAGAACGAACTCTTTTCTCGCGGCCGCGCGGCCGAACTGGTGCTCGAACGCGAAGGCTTCGGGCCGGTGCGGATTGGCGCGGTGGGCGAAGTGGCGGCGAAGCTGCTCGAACGGTTTTCGCTCGTGGGCACGGTGGCGGCCGTGGAACTGCGGCTCGACGCGGCGGAGTGTGCCGTCGGCCGCGAGCACCGGCTCAGGCGACCGAGCGACTTCCC
>CAMDDA010000205.1 GCA_945890755.1 Candidatus Kuenenia stuttgartensis | reverse complement strand
GCTCACGCGACACATCATTACGCCCCTCGTCTTCTGGTTTGTGTGGAATGAGGCAGTGACCGATACTCGGGGCATGACACACACTCGATCAGACGTGGGCCATGTGCCTTGTGATCCGGCGACACTCGTGCGGCCGCGGCGGTGGATTCGGGGCATGTCGGCGATCCTGCTTCCGTTCACTGCCGACCGGCGGATCGACTGGGATGCGTTTGCGGCTCATGTGGCCCGCACGGCTGCGGCTGGAATTACGCCTGCCGTGAACATGGACACGGGCTACGTGCAACTGATCGACGACGCGACGCGACGCACTGCCTTGCGGATCGCGCGAGATACGCTTGGCCCTGGTGGTGAACTCGTGGCTGGAGCGTGTGTCGTCGACGCGGCCGGGGCCGGCTTCGATGAGCCGGCGTACGGCGGGCAGTTCGACATGATCACGAGCGTCGGGGGACTGCCGGTGATCTTTCCGTCGTTTGGGCTCACGGCTGGGACCGATGCGGACTTCGTGGGCCGGTATACACAGCTCGCATCGCGTGTGGATCGCTTCATCGGCTTCGAGCTCTCGACCGAGTTCGTGCCGAGTGGCCGCGTGCTCTCGCTCGCGGCCTACGGCGAGCTGATGCAGATCCCGAACTGCATCGGGGCCAAGCACTCGTCGCTCTCGCGGCGGCTTGAATGGGAGCGGCTCGCCCTGCGGGATCGCGTGCGGCCCGAATTTCACGTGTTCACGGGCAACGACCTGGCCATCGACATGGTGCGGTATGGCAGTGACTGGCTGCTCGGGCTCTCGACGGCGGCGCCGGCGGCGTTTGCCCTCCGCGACCGCTGGTGGGCCGAGGGGGACTGCCGCTTCGACGAGCTCGACGACAGCCTGCAGGCTCTGGGGGATTTTGCATTTCGCCGTCCGGTGCCCGCCTACAAGCACTCGATGGCCCAGGCCCTGCACCTCCAGGGGCTGCTCGCCTCCGATGAGCCGCATCCCGACAGCCCGCGGCGGCCGGCGTCGGATCGGGAAATCATCGCCACGATCCTCGACCGGATCGACAGGGCCGTCACGGCGCCGGCCGTCGCCGCACCGCTGCCGGGGTGAGCCCCGCGATCCGGCGAAACTGGGCATTGAAGTTGGAAAGGTTCTTGAAGCCGCAGGTCCGGGCGACCTCGGCCACCGAGAGCGTGGTATCGAGCAGGAGGCGGCGGGCTCTTCCCACCCGCAACTCGTTGACGAACTGCGGCAGCGTCTTGCCGAACCGGGCGTGAAACGTGCGGCTGAACGATCGCTCGGCGAGGCCCGCGATCCGCGCGAGCTCGCCGCGGCCGGGCGGCTCCGCGGCGGCGTCGAGCCGCGCGTGAATGAGCTCGACGATGGCGGCGAACCGATCTCGCTCCTGCTCTGCGAACCGCGGTGTATAGCCAGCCGAGGCGAGGAGCCGGGGTCGGCCCCCCGTGGCGAGTCGGTCGAGCAGGCCGATCAGCGCAAGCAGCCGCTGCAATCCCGTGAGCGTCGGCAGGCGAACGATCTCTGCCGCCACGCGGTTGCAGGCCGCTGTGGGAAAGACGAGTCCGCGGGACGCCGAGTGCAAGAGTCCCACCACGGCCGCCGTCTCGGGCACGCCCCAAAACTCCCGGCCGAGGAACTCCGCGCGGAACTGGACGATCACGGCATCGACCCGCCGGGCCCGCTCCTCGCGGCGCGGCGCACGGGCCATGTCAACGTCCCAGAAGTGCGGCAGGTTCGGCCCGAGCAGCGTGAGGTCGCCCGGCTCCAGGGGCTCGAGCGAGTCGCCGACGAGCCGCTGGCCGCAGCCGTGGCGGACGAGCGTGAGCTGGTACTCGGGGTGAAAATGCCACGCCGCGACCAGCTTCTGCTCGCGCACTCGCACGCACCGGAACGACGCCTCGGCGGACGGAGCGACGGTGAGCAGTCGTGCAGGCATGAGACGACCGGTGCGGACGGACGGCAGGCCGACGTCCTACGGTACACTAGAGCCTGTGTGAAGTCTTGAAGAGCGTGTGCCCAGGATCATGAACAAGGCCTTCTGCAAAAGCCCGACACGAGCCTGCCGCCGCAGTGCCCGCGGTGCGGGAATGTCGGGGGAGCAGGTGGGGTCCGACACACCTGCGACCCGCCCGCAACGGTATTCCATGCGGCGGCGGGCCGGATCGGGACGCGGCTGACATGCGGCTCCTGAGCTGGAACATCCACAAGGGCATCGGTGGCCGTGATCGCCGCTACTCGCTCGCGCGGATCATCGACTGCATCGAGGCCGAGAACCCCGACCTCATCTGCCTGCAGGAAGTCGATCGCCACGTCCGCCGCAGCCGGTACGACGACCAGCCGCGGCTGCTGTCGCGCTCCCTCCACTGCCACGCGGTGTTTCAATCGACGGTGGCCGTCGGCAACGGCTCGTATGGAAATCTCCTGCTCTCGCGTTGGCCGATCGCGAGCCGGCATCGGATCACGCTGCGGCGCGGATCGCGGAAGCCGCGCGGAGCGCAGCTCGTCGTCGTCGATTCGCCGGAGGGGCAGTTGCATCTCGTGCACACCCACCTCGGCCTCGCCGAGCAGGAGCGGCACTGGCAGATCCAGCGGCTGCTCGGTCACTTGCTCTTCCGGTCGGCCGAGCCGCATCCGACGCTGATCGTGGGTGATTTCAACGACTGGCGCGACACACTGGCCGCCGGCCTGCTGAAGCTCGAGGGATTTCGCCAGGTGACGAGCCCGATCAGCCGGTTTCGCACGTTCCCGGCCTGGCTGGCGATCGGATCGCTCGACAAGGCCTTCGTCCGCGGCGGCATCGACGTGCGGCACGCCCGCGTGGTGCGGACGAGCCTGGCGAAGGTCGCCAGCGACCACCTGCCGCTCGTGATCGACTTCCATTTGGGTGGCGACGATGCGCCATAAAAGCCTCCATGCGCGAGCAGGGGGATGATGCGGCCGGCCACACCAACGATCCCCCGGCTTGCGCCTGGGGGCTTTTATGGAGGGGCGATCCCCCGGCTTGCGCCTGGGGGCTTTTATGAGGCCATCCCGCCCATCACCTCAACTGCGGCGGCGATGGTGGCGTCGATGTCGGCGTCGGTGTGGGCCGCCGAGAAGAAGAGGGCTTCGTATTGGCTGCACGGCAGGTAGATGCCGCGGTCGATCATGCCCCAGAAGAACGCGGCGTAGCGATCGGTGTCGCTCGGGCCGGCCGTCTTCCACCCCGTCACGGGCACGGGCTCGGGCCCTGACTGGAAGAACGTGGTCATCATGCTGCCCACGCGGGCCGTCCAGGTCGTGAGCCCCGCCTGAGCCGCTGCCGCGCGGAAGCCGGCTTCGAGTCGTGCACCGCGGCGGTCGAGCGCCGCATAGGGCGACGTATCGCGCAGTTCCTCCAGCGTGGCCATCCCTGCGGCCACGGCCAGCGGATTGCCCGAAAGCGTGCCCGCCTGAAACACCTTGCCGGCGGGGAGCACGTGGTCCATCACATCGGCCCGGCCGCCGTAGGCGCCCAGCGGCAGGCCGCCACCCACGATCTTGCCGAGCGTCGTGAGGTCGGGTGTCACGCCGAGGAGTTCCTGCGCGCCGCCGTAGGCGAGTCGGAAGCCGGTCATCACCTCGTCGAACACGAGCAACGCCCCATGACGGCTCGTGAGCCGACGAGCAGCCTCCAGGAACTCGGGCGTGGGCACGACGAGACCCATGTTGCCCACGACCGGCTCCAGGAGCACGGCCGCGATCGTGTCGCCCTGGGCACGAAATGCGTCGTCCAATTGTTCCGGCTCGTTGTAGTCGAGCACGAGGGTGTCGCGGGCGGTGCCCTCCGTGATGCCGGGGGAGTTGGGCACGCCGAGCGTGGCGGCCGACGAGCCGGCGGCGACGAGCAGGGCATCCACGTGGCCGTGGTAGTTGCCGGCGAACTTGACGATCCGATCGCGGCGCGTGAAACCCCGGGCCAGCCGGACGGCGCTCATCGCCGCCTCGGTGCCGCTGCTCACCATCCGCACCTTCTCGATGCTCGGCACTGCGGCAATGATCAGTTCGGCCAGGTCGCTCTCGGCCTCGGTCGGTGCGCCGTAGCTCGTGCCGGTGGTGAGAACCCGCTCGATCGCGGCCATCACCCTTGGATGGCGGTGGCCGAGGATCATCGGTCCCCAGGAACCGATGTAGTCGAGATATGTGTTGCCGTCGATGTCGGTGAGCCGCTGGCCAAGGGCACTCTGAAAGAAGATCGGTTCGCCGCCGACGCCACCGAATGCGCGGGCGGGAGAGTTCACGCCGCCAGGAATCAGGTGGCGAGCGTGGGCGAAGGCCGCGCGGCTGTGGGTGCGGCGGGCGGCGGTGACGGCGGACGGATGGTGGGCGGCAGTCATGGGTTCTCGGCGGGCGGCGCTGGGGGGGGAAGGGAATCCGACAGAAGCCGTCTCGTACGGGCGACGATCTCGGCCATGTGGGGCCGCTCGCAATACATTTCGACGATGCTTGCGAGGAGTTCGTTTCGTTTTGCGACGAGCCCCGGCCGGATGGCGGTGTCGGCGGTGGCGGCTGCCTTGGCGAGCGCTGCGGCCTGATCGAGCGTCGCCGTCGCGCGGGCCGTGTCTTCGGACCGTTCCCGGTCGACAAGCGGCTGGAGCCGCTCGAGGTGGCGGCGGGCGAGGGCGAGCCAAAGGTCGAGATCGGCAGCCGGCATGTTTGGATCGGAAGCGTGGCCATGCACGGCGACGAGCGCCTCGAGCAGCGCCGCGCAGGCCGCGGGGCTCTCCGGCTCGCGTTCGAGTGCAGCGCGGTAGTCACGCTCGATCGGCGGCAGCGGCCTGCCTCCGAGCGGACGGCGACGAACCCGCCTCTCGAGGGCGTCGAGTTCGAGCGTGCGGTCGAGATCCCGCACCTGCTCCGCCCGCAGATCGGCCGCGTGCCGCGCCAGGAAGAGGTCGATGAGTGAACCCGCATCGCGAAGATCCGCCTCGTCGTCTGCGGCGATCGCCATGATCCGGGCGTGCAACTCGTCGGCCGTCGGCTGACGAAAAAGCAGCGCAGCACCGGCGACCACGAGCCCGCCGATCACCGTCGCCGCCAGACCCCGAACGAGCCACTCTTTGCGCTGTTCACGAACGGCTTCGGCGCGGGTGGTCCGATGGAGTTCCTCCAGCGTCGTGAATCGATTTCGCGACGCGTGGTCGCTCGCGTTGCCGGAGCTGTTCGGCTCCGTGAGCTGATGAGCTCTGCCGTCGCCGCTCGTGGACCGTTTGTGACCCACGGCCTGTGTGGCCGCGTCGGGAGCCACGAGTCTGCCCGTGGCGGCGGCTGGAATGACGACGGGGCTCTTCCGTGGCTCGTCGGCTCCTATGGCCTGCGTGGCCGCGAAGTGATCGATTGCGGGTGCTGGCGCGGCAGCGGCTGAGCCGGTGTCTGCGTCGGTGGGCACACGGCTCGCGTCGATCGCCGAGAGCAGCCGGCCCAGGGCCAGGGCGCTCGCCGGCCGTTGTGCAGGTTCCTTGGCCAGCAGCCGATCGATGAGCTCATCGAGTTCGGGCAGCATGTTGGGCACGAGTGTCGATACCCGCGGCGCGGGCTCGGTCCGCTGCTGCTGGATCACCTCCGCCAGGTGGCTCCCCTGAAATGGCGGCCTGCCGGCGAGCATCGCGAACATCACGAGCCCGAGGGCGTAGAGATCGGCCCGGTGGTCCACAGGGCGGCCGGCAGCCTGTTCGGGCGCCATGTATTCGGCTGTGCCGATGATCGCGCCGGCCTGCGTGTGGCCGGCGTCGCCAAAGAGCCGCGCGATCCCGAAGTCGGCCAGCTTGACGGTCACCCCATCGGCCGGCTGATCCGGAAACAGCAGGTTCGCCGGCTTGATGTCGCGGTGCACCACGCCGTGGTCATGGGCACTCTTCAGGGCCCTCGTGATCTCGAGGGCGAGGGCGATCGTTTCGGCGCAGCTGAATCGGCGGCCTGCACGGATGATCTGCTCGAGGGTGCGGCCCCGCACGAGTTCCATCGCGTAATACGGCTGGCCGTCCTCTTCGCCGAAGGCCAACAGCCGAACGATGCCGGGATGGGATAGGCTCTTGAGGGTGTCGATCT
>CAMDDA010000204.1 GCA_945890755.1 Candidatus Kuenenia stuttgartensis | reverse complement strand
CAGCCTGGGGCAGATGGCCACGGCAGCGCCGGCCGTCGAGCCCGAGCCGGAGCCGGTCGAGGCCTCGGCCGACGAGCAGGAGATCTACTCGCAGCCGATCACGGAACTCAACCTGTCGGTGCGGGCCCGGAAGTGCACGACGAAACTCGGGATCAACACGATCGGCGACCTCGTGAGGCGGACGGCCGAAGATTTGCTCGAGTGCAAGAATTTTGGCGTGACGAGCCTCAACGAGGTGCGCGAGAAGCTCACCGAGCGTGGGCTGCGGCTCCGCGGCGACTGATTCCACGTCATCCGTAGGCCCGTTGCTCCGCAACGGGCAGCCCGTCACGGAGTGACGGGCCTACAACGCAACGGCTCGCCCCCGCAAGCCCTTGCGGCACAACGACTTGCGGGCGGCCCTGGCGCGCCGATTATTTGCCAGCCCCGGCGTTTCTGGGTAGCCTCGCCTGAAGTGGCTGAAAGGGTCGCCCCGTCGGGGCGACTGCAGCCGCAGAGGCGCAAAGGATTCCACCCGCATGACGACTGCCACCCTTCGGGACAAGCCGGTTCGCGATCTGGCCCGTCTGGCCAAGCAGCATGGCGTGCAAGGCTGGCACTCGATGCGGAAGGATCAGTTGATCCGCGCGCTCGTCCGCCGCGCGAAATCAAGCCTGGACCGGCAGGCAGCCGGCCATGGTGCCGCCCCCGCACGGCCTGCGGCAATCGCGGTGCCAAAGAAGCCTGATCCCGAGGTCGCGCGGCGGATCGCCGAGGCCCGGGAGCGGCTCGCGAAGGCGAAGAACCTCGTCACCGCGGCTGAAGGAGGCCGGACGGTGCGTCAGCCCCGGGACCGGATGGTGCTCATGGTGCGCGGTCCACACTGGCTCCACGTGTTTTGGGAGATCACGCCCCGGAGCGTGGCCAGGGCCCAGGCGGCGCTGGGGCCCGAGTGGCATACGGCCCGGCCTGTGCTGCGGGTGCTGCGGATTGAAACCGGCCTGGAGGGCTCGGCCTCGGCCCAGGTGGTACGCGAGATCGAGATCCATGGCGGGGTGAAGAACTGGTTCATCGACGTGCGGGAGCAGATGCGGTGCCGCGTGGAGATCGGTTATCTCGCGGCGTCGGGTCGGTTCCACGCCCTGGGCCGCAGCAATGCGGTGACGACACCGACACCCTCGCAGGGCGACACGCTCGACACCCACTGGGGCGAGATCGCGGGCGATTGCGACCGCATCTACGCGATGAGCGGCGGGTTTTCGCCGGAGAACAACAGCACTGAATTGCAGGAACTCTTCGAAGAGCGGCTCCAGCGGCCGATGGTGCCGCCGGCGGCCCGCAGCCTCCGCGACGACGACGATTCAGACGTCGAAACTCGGCCTGCATTCCAGCTGGAAGTCGACGCCGAGGTGATCGTCTACGGTGCGACGCAGCCCAACGCCCGCGTCACCCTCCAGGGTGAACCGGTGAAGGTGCAGCCTGACGGCACATTTCGCGTGCGGGCCGACCTGCCGAACAAACGGCAGGTGCTGCCCATCATCGCCAGCTCGGCAGATGGCACCCGCCGGCATATGATCGTGATGGCCCTGGAGCGAAACACGAAGTCGCTCGAGCCACACGGCCGCGAGTCGATGGACGCCTGAGCGGTGAAAGGAGCGTGCGGCGATACGTTTTCTGCCATGTTCGTGATGCGGTCCACTCCATGCCGGTGAGCTCTTAACGAGGCTCGTTGGGGGCCGACTATTGGTTCTGGTTGCGGGTCACGCCGGCACCGGCAGTCTCGACTGTCGGCCGTCCGGATCACCTGCCCCGGGATCCAAGGCCACCCCGGTTTTATTTCAACGAGCTCTCCGCATTCCAGGACACCACGGCATTACGGTGGAAAACGTGTCGCCGCCCGCTCGCGGGCAGCGTTGGTAATCAGGTACCCGCTCGCCTCCTCGATTGAAGGGGCGGGGAGCGTTATTTTTTCTTCGCTTCTTTCTGGGCCCAGGCGTCGAAGAGGGGCTGGGGCTTGTTTCGGAAGACGGTCGCAAAGGCGGTGTCGAAGTCTTGGCCGCCGTCGACGAGCGCGAGCACCTGCCGGAGCTTGGCCGAGGGGGTGGCGAGTGCGGCGACGAAGCCGCTGGCGGCGAGGGTGAGCGGCGCCGGGTCGGCGTGTACGGAGAAGAAGTCGGCCGTCGAGCCGATCGTGCGAACGGCCTCGGGCGTTTCCCGCTTCCATTCCTTCACGAGCTTGGCCTTCGGCACCGCCCGCATGGCCACGGCCCGGGCCGCCCCCTTCACAAACCAGCCCGGCAGGCCACGACCCGCAAGTGACCCGGCGGCGAGCTGCTCCGCGAGGAGGAGTTTCACATCCGTATCGTCCGGGGGTGTGCTGGGCAGCAGCACTGCGCCATAGACCGTGTCACCCATCATGCCGCCGTGGCCAGCGATGCCCTTGGGTCGCTCGCCGCCGAGCGTCTGCTGCCACAGAGCCGAGTAGTCGTAGGATTTGCGAAACACGTACAGGACGAGGCCTCCCTTGCGCAGCCGGCCATCGGCCCCGGCAAGCTCCTTGCACACGGCGGCCTCGGCGTCGGCGGCGAGATCGGCCGTCTCCTTCAGGCGGGATGCCGGCAGATTGCCGATCACGTGCACCCGCTCCCGCGACTCGACCAACGCCTCGTCGTCGGGGATCGCCATCCGCCAGAGCACCTCGCCCGCCTTCGCCCGCACCGGCTTGAGTTCGGCATCGGAGAGCGACCGGGCCCTGCCCGCGGCCGCGACGTCGTCGAGATGCGACGTCCAGGAGAGCAGGTCGAGCTTCGCCCCCTGGTCGATCCACTTCGAGATCGTGGCGATGTCTTTGTCGGCGAGCGGCGGCTTCCCGCGCGGCATCCGCTGGCCGTCGATGCCCTTGCCGAGCAGTTTTTTCACGAGCAGGCTGTCGCCCGCCTTGCCTTCCACGATCGCCGGCCCCGAGTCGCCGCCCCGCAGGATGCCCTGGAGCGTGGCGAGCCGCAGGTTTTCCTGGCCGTCTTGAGCGCCGTGGCACCGCACGCAGTTGTCGAGCAAGATCGGCGCGACGTCGAAGGCGAACGACACGTCGCCGTTTGTGAGCGGCTCCGCCTTCTTTTCCTTGGGAGCGGGCCCCATGCCGGCGTTCGCCGCGGGCACACCCTCGAACGGTGCCGCGGAATTCGTACCGTCGAAGGCCGCGCCGGCATCGATCCATGAGGTGAGCATCGCAAGATCGTCCTTCGACACCTTGCCGCCACCGCGGGGCATGTCGCCCGATTCGACCACCTCCACGATCCGGCTCGAGTTGCCCTGGCCCTTCTGGACCATGCCCGATTTCATCAGGGCGTCGTACGACGTGAACTGAAACCCGCCGCGGCGGCCGGAGATGTGGCAGCCACCGCACTTGGTCGCCAAGAGCGGAGCGACCTGTTTGGAGAAGCTGACGCCCTGGGCGACGGCAGGATGCGCTGGCATCCACCCGACCGTCAGCACCACAACCGGGATCAGCCATCCGCGTCGAGTCGCGTGCAGAGTCATCATTTCACGGCCGGCGCCGCCCACCACATTCCCGCAAGAAAGCTGCCCGCGGCCACGACCGCGAAACCGGAAGCGGTAGCATAAATCACCCACCATGGCAGTGTCACACCCAGGTCCGTCGCCTCCGCGATGATCTCCGGCCCGCCCGGGGGCAGTTCAAAGTCGGAGTCGGCAAACGAGCCCCCGGGGGCGGATTCGAGCGCGGCGAGCGACCGCTCCAGCGATCGGCTCTCGAACCTGCCGGCCGGGACGGCGGCGGGATTTCCCGGCGCAGAGCCTGACGCCGCGGCCTCGGGAGCATTCGGCACCACGACCCGCGTGTGGCATTTTGGGCAGGGGACGGTGCCTCCGGCCCAGCGGGTGGGCACGTGGAGTTTCGCACGGCAGCCGGTACAGCGGAACGCGAATGGCATGCTGGTCACCGCCTCCGACGAGGCCCGTGCCACGGGCTGGTCAGCCGAGGCGTTCTCCAGTCTCCGGGCCAAGGCCTCGGAGTGTACGGTCGCGTTGGCGTCGGCGGCCACGCTTCCGTCGATCATGCCGGGGACGTTCGGCGCGGTCGAGCAGGGCCACTGCTGAGACGGCGGTTGTCGCCACGACGGCCACGAACCAAGCCGCGCCCGCCGCCAAGGCCACCCTGCCGCAGGCCCGCTTGCCCGACTCATCCCCGATCGCGCCGAGCAGGCTGCCGAGGCCGAGCACCACGGCGAGGACGACGGGCAGGAGCAGCGTCGCGGCTACGCCCCAGGTGAGCGCGGCTCTGATGGGAGAACGGTGCATCGGCGATCGCGACTCGGCTGGCAGATGGGCGACTGGCGGGCAGGGCAGACTAGGCAAGATTGTCGGGCGGGTGAGCGGTGCCCGTCAAGCATGACGAAACGGAGGCCCGTTGCTCCGCAACGGGCTGTTGCCTCCGTAGGCCCGTTGCTCCGCCAACGGGCTGGCCCGTCACGGAGGGACGGGCCTACGGTCGCACGACGGCCGGCACGCCGCCTCGAATACCGTACGATGCCGGCTGGCCGCTCGACCGGAGTTTTGCATGCCCGTCGCCGCTGATCGTCTTCGAGTCTGGTTGGTCGGCACGGCCGCCCCAGTCGCGGTGCTGCTCGCGATGGCACCGTTCGCGGCTGCCGACCGCGTCGAGCTTACCGACGGCCGCGTGCTCGACGGCAGCTTCGCGATGGTGGGGGGCGTGGCCGACAATCCACTCGAAGATGGTGCGGCGGCGCAGCCCGCAGCCCAGCCGATCGTGGTCTGCGACGACGGCCTCACTCGCACGATGGTGTCGAAGCGGCAGGTCGTCCGCACCGAGCGGTCGGCCGACGCACTCGGCACCGAGCGGCTCTCGATTCCACAGCTCGTGCCTGACAAGGGGCGGCGAGTGGTCGGCATCGGCTCGATCGTGGCCGCCACGCCCTTCGATGCATACGGACGCCGCACGCTATCGCTCGCCACGGCGAATGGCCGCGTCGATGTCGTGCAGGGGATCACCGAGATCACGCCGCGCTGGATCAAGGTCCAAGGGCTCCAGACGGAAAAACCGCTCGTGCTCGACATGCGGATGGCCACCAGCTCCGTGCCCCGCGACGTGCTCTCGCGGGTGATCGCCACCCACCTCGATCGGGGCGACTCCGAGCAGCGGCTCCGGCTCGTCCGGCTGCTCTTGCAGAGCGAGCGGTATGCCGACGCCCGCGTCGAACTCGACGAGGTGCTCCGCGACTTCCCCGACCTCGCCCACCTGGCCGCGGAACGGCGAACGCTCGCTCGTCTTGCTGCCGGGCAGATGCATGACGAACTGCTCCTCCGCGGCAGGGCAGGGCAGGACCGGTTTGCGATCGAGATGCTCGATGCGTTTCCGGTGGACGACGCGGCCCCCGAGGTGCTGCAGGCCGTGAAGGAGTCGCGGGATGACTATCGACGGCGGCGGGAACAGGCGACGCGGCTCGTGGCCACGGTGCGGGAGCGGCTGGCCGACATCGAGGATGCCGACGACCGTGCCGCCGCGGCCGCGATCGTGGCCGAGATCGAACAGGGGCTGTCGTTCGCCACACTGGGCCGGCTCGCGACCTTCGAACAGCTCGGTACCGATCAGTCGATGTCGGCCGATCGGGCCGTCGCCCTGGCGATCAACGGCTGGCTTCAGACCGCGGGCAATGCCGCGAATCTCAAGGCGGCCCTCTCGGCCGTGCGGGTCCGCGACCTCGTTCGCGACTACCTGCGGGCCGATGATGCCGGTCGTGAGGCCGCGCTTGCGAAGCTCCGCGACGAGGAGGCCTTCGACGCGGCCACGATCGCCTCCGTGGCCGCCGCCATGCGGCCGCCGCTCGATCCGCCCGAGCCGACCGCGCCTGGGCTCTTCGAACTCGCGGTGCCGCAGCCGGGGGGCGGTCCGGACCTCACCTGCCTCGTGCAACTGCCGCCGGAGTACGATCCGCTCCGCCGCTATCCGGCGGTGGTCACGCTCCACTCGGCCGTCTCCACGCCACTCAATCAGATCGAGTGGTGGGCAGGGCCCCCGGGCCCCGACGGCCTCCGTCGCGGTCAGGCCACGCGGCAG
>CAMDDA010000203.1 GCA_945890755.1 Candidatus Kuenenia stuttgartensis | reverse complement strand
TGACGACTGGTTTTCCGCCGGGAACCCCTGGGTCAAAACCAATACGATCCTGCCAATGCATGGTGGTGTTCCTCCGGTGGCTAGACTCCTGGGGATTGAGCCAACAATAGCCAGCCCCCTGCCCTGAGCCTGCCCCGGAGCCTTCGTATGACCGGCCCGCTGACAAACGCCTCGAACTTCAACCCCGGCTTCCTCTTGGCCGTCTTGGCGTCCATCCTCTGGGGCCTGACCTACTGCCTAGACGAGCGCGTGCTCTCGAGCCTGTCGGTCTTCAAGCTCTATTTCCTGCATTGCCTGTGCGGCATGCTGGTTGCCGGCGTGATCCTGCTGGTTCAGGGGACTTCGCCGGCCGGGCTGTTCACGTTTGATCGGGCGAGAGCCAGCCTGCCGTTGGTGGGCCTGACGCTCGTTACGGCCACGGCGGCGGCCCTGTCCATACTCGGTTCCATTCAGCTACTGGGGGCGAGCAAGTCGGCCGTGCTCGAAATCTCCTATCCGCTGTTCGTCGCCTTGTTCTCGGTGCTGCTCTTCAAGGGCCAGCTGCAGATGCCAGTGGTGGTCGGCGGTATTTTCATCTTTATTGGGTCGGCCATCATCGTGCTTGCCAAATGAACGGCGGGAACCCCATGCCGCCCGAAGACCCGCTTCATGGCAACAAAGCTGCCCCGCAGCAGCCCAACTGGTATTTCGAGGGCGGCTTTCTGGTCTACACGGCCGCCTATCACTTGAAACGCGGATCCTGCTGCGGCTCAGGCTGCCGGCACTGCCCTTACGAGCCCAAGCACATCGAGGGAAACAGAGTCGTGAAACCTCTTCAGTGACGTCCCCTGAGCAGTTGGACGGAGGACTCGCGAGCCGCCGTGAGCCTTGATAAAAAGCTGCGGCAGGTCTGGGAAAGGCACCCCAGCTTTCACTTCATTCCCACGGAGTTGTCTTTCATGGCAAAGATCAACCACGGCCTCGACGCAATCGCCGGCGTCCTGAAGCGGATGCAGTCATAACGCCAAGACGCAGGGGTGCCCATGAATGCCTTCCGGGATGCATATGAAGACGATGACGACTGGGACGACGACGAGGCTGATTACGGGGATGCCCTGGAAGACGATGAGGACGAGCCGACCGTCCCCTGCCCCTATTGCCGGCGTGAAATCCTCGAAGACTCGCCGCGCTGCCCGTACTGCGAGCGGTACATCTCCGAGGAAGACCACGCCAGCCACGGGAAGCCGCTTTGGGTGATTGCCACGGCCCTGATCTGTCTCGGCGTTGCGATCTGGTGGGTGTTCGTGGCGTTCTGACCCCGGGCTCCCCGAGTCCCGAAGAAACCTGCCCTACCCACAACGATCATTGTCCGCGGGACTCCTGTACGCTGCAGAGCACGGGCCGTCTGTTGGATCGGCCCTCACTCACGGAGGATTGCGGAATCATGCGGAAGCTGTTGGCTCTCGGTCTGCTCTGTGGCTCGCTCGCGTTTGCCCAGCCAGCCGACGCTCAGGGACTCTGGCTTGCCGGCCCCGGTTTTGCGGGCTTCGGCTTCGGAGGATATGGCTTTTCGCCATATGGCTTCGGGAACGCGGCGTACTTCGGCGGATACCCCACTGCGAGCTTTGCATATCCCGTGGCTGTGAGGCCGGTCTATGTGGCAAGGCCGGTCGTCTATGGCAGCATCGCCCCTGCCTATGTACCGCGGCCAGCCGTTCGTGCTCCCTTGAATCGGGCGTACCGTCGCGTCTGGCGAAGAGGCTGGTGAACTGGCTGGTTGCAGAATCAAAACGCGGATGGGGTGGGATTCGAACCCACGAGCGACTTTCGCCGCTGCCGGTTTTCAAGACCGGTGCATTCAACCGCTCTGCCACCCATCCGAGGTGACGCCACTCGCCCGCGATCAGGCTTCAGGAGTCCGTTCGGATTCTACCGTCTTTCCCCCGGCCGCCAGACCAGCCTTTGACGGGAAACCCCGCTTTTCTTAGAGTTTCGGCTTTCCCGAACACCTGAACAGGAATCCGAATTCATGGGCGGTATCAGCAACCGGATGAAGGAAGTCAAGCGGCGTCGGCATCGCAAGCAGAAGCTTGCCAAGATGGAGACGAAGCTCAAGAAGGCGACCACCAGCGAAAAGCTCGTGATGGCCGACAAGCTCCGCAAGATGACCCCCGGCTGCAACGAACTCATCGCCCGCATGGGTCTCGAAGACCGCAAGCGCGGCTGATGCCACGGTCAGGCAAGCTTCGCGAACGTAAACCCATCCTGGACGAAATCCACCCGCACGGTGCTCCCCTCGGGGAACTTGCCTGACAGCAACTCGCGGGCCAGCTGGTTCTGGAGCTGCTGCTGGATGACCCGCTTCAGCGGCCGGGCGCCGTACACCGGGTCGTAGCCGAGCCTCGCGATCTCCTCGAGCGCCCCGTCGGTGCATTCCAGCGTGATGCCCGCCTTCCCTGCCTGCTTCACCAGCCGCTTCACCTGGATATCGACGATCTTCCGGATGTGCTTCTTGTCGAGCGGGTGGAAGACGATCGTCTCGTCGATCCGGTTCAAGAACTCAGGCAGGAAGCGGGCCTGGAGTGCATCCTTCACGGCGTCGCGGACCTCCTGTTCGCTGCCCCCCTCCTTCGTGATCTCCTGGATCGCCTGGCTGCCGACGTTGCTCGTCATCACCACGATCGTGTTCGTGAAGTCCACCGTGTGGCCGAGACTGTCGGTGAGCCGCCCGTCATCGAGCACCTGCAAGAGCACGTTGAACACGTCGCGGTGGGCCTTCTCCATCTCGTCGAGCAAGACCACGGAATAGGGACGCCGTCGCACGGCCTCCGTGAGCAGCCCCCCCTCCTCGTAGCCCACATAGCCCGGGGGCGCGCCGATGAGCCGTGCGACGGTGTGCTTCTCCATGAACTCGCTCATGTCGATCCGCACCATCGCGTTCTCGTCGTCGAACAGCACCTCGGCCAGCGCCTTGCACAGCTCCGTCTTCCCGACGCCCGTAGGCCCGAGGAAAATGAACGATCCGATCGGCCGATTCGGGTCCTGGAGCCCGGCCCGACTGCGGCGAACGGCATCACTCACCGCCTCGACCGCTTCTTCCTGGCCGACCACTCGCTGGTGCAGCCGGTCCTCGAGCACGAGCAGCTTGGCCCGCTCCGTCTCGACCAGCCGCGTGACCGGGATGCCGGTCCAGGCGCTGACCACCTCGGCGATCTCCTCCGGGCCCACCTCGCGCCTGAGAAGTCGCTTCGCGGGCGACTTGCCTGCGTCCTTCCCCTCTTTGTCCGTGCCCTCCTGCTCGAGCCGCTGCTGCAGCGCCTTCCGCTTCACATCCAGCTCATACAGCTTTTGATACAGGTCTTCGCCAACGGGCTGGCCCGAGGCCTGCCGCTCCTTGATCTGCACGCCGGCCTGGTCGAACGCGAGCTGCACCTCGTCGAGCTGTTTCCGCAGCTCCTGAGTGCTACCGACGCCCATCTTCTCGGCCTCCCACTGCTGCCGCAGATCGGCGAGCTTCTTGCGAAGGTCCGTTGACTCCGCCTCGATCTCCTTCAGCCGCTCTTTCGCGTGCTCTTCCGTCTCCTCGGCGAGCTGCCGAGCCGCCAGTTCCAGTTGCACGAGCCGCCGCTGCACCTCGTCGATCTCGCTCGGCACGCTCTGCAGCTCCATCGCGATTCGGCTCGTCGCCTCGTCCATGAGGTCGATCGCCTTGTCGGGGAGGAACCGGTCGGCGATATAGCGGTGCGACAGCTCTGCCGCGGCCACGAGCGCCGAGTCCTTGATCTTTACCCCCTTGTGGTGAGCCTCATAGCGGGGCTTGAGCCCCCGCAAGATCGCGATCGTGTCTTCCACGCTCGGCTCGCCGACCATCACCGGCTGAAACCGCCGCTCGAGCGCCGCATCCTTCTCGATATGCTTGCGGTATTCGTCGAGCGTGGTCGCGCCGATGCACCGCAGCTCGCCGCGGGCCAGCGCCGGCTTCAAGAGATTCGCCGCATCGGAGCCCCCCTCGGCCGCTCCGGCACCGATCACCGTGTGCAGCTCGTCGATAAAGAGGATCACGTTGCCAGCGGCCGCCTCGACCTCGCGGAGGATCGCCTTGAGCCGGTCCTCGAACTCCCCGCGATACTTCGTGCCGGCGATGAGCGCGCCCAGATCGAGCGCGACGACGCTCCGGCCCTTGAGTGTTTCGGGCACGTCGGCCTGCACGATCCGCAGGGCGAGCCCTTCGGCGATCGCCGTCTTGCCCACGCCCGGCTCGCCGATGAGCACGGGATTATTCTTCGTGCGGCGGGAGAGCACCTGGATCACCCGGCGAATCTCGGCGTCGCGGCCGATCACCGGGTCGAGCTTGCCCTGACTCGCCCGCTTCGTGAGGTCGTTGCCGTACTTCTCCAGGGCCTGAAATTTCGCCTCCGGGCTTTGGTCGGTCACCCGGGACTGGCCCCGCACCGCCTGCAGGCCCGCGAGCAGTTCCTTCTCGCCCATCGCAGCCAGCTGGAGCACGTTTTTCGCCTTCGACGGCACCTTCGCCAGCGCGAGCAGCAGGTGATCGGTCGAGACGAACTCGTCCTTCATCGTGTGCGACTCGGTGGTCGCCGTTTCGAACACCTTCACGAGTTCCTGGTCGGGCTGGGGCTGAGCGCCTCCCTGCACCTTCGGGAGATGCGACAACTCGGCCTCGATGATCCGCTCCAGATGGCCACGGTCGGTGCCGATCTTGTCGAGCAGCGGTCGCACGATCCCCTCCCGCTCGGCGACGAGCGCGTGCAGCAGGTGCACGGGAGTCACCTGCGGATTCCCACGCTCCCCTGCCAGTTCGACGGCGGCCTGCACGGCCTCCTGCGCCTTGATCGTGAACTTGTCGAATCGAAACGGCATGGCGTACCTCGGGAGGTAATCAGCCCTTCACCTCGAACTCGGCGTCGATCGCGTCGTCAGGGCCCTTGCCGGTGCCGGCCGTGGCAGCCTCGGCTCCGGCTCCGGCCCGCTGGGCTGAGGCCGATGCCTCGTAGAGCACCTTCGAGAGCGCATGCGTGGCCTGCTCGAGCGCATCGTGGGCCGACGTGATCGCATCGACGTCCTCCCCCTTCGCCATCTCGCGGGCCTTGGCGACCGCCGCCTCGAGCGGCGATTTGTCGGAGGCCGACAGTTTTCCGTCGTTCTCCTTGATCAGCTTCTCCGTCTGGAAGCAGAGGGCCTCCGCCTTGTTGCGGGCCTCGGCGAGGCGGAACTTCCGCTTGTCGTCCTCCGCATGGCTCTCGGCATCCTTCCGCATCCGCTCGATCTCGCTCTCGTTGAGCCCGCTCGACTGCTCGATCTTGACGGTCTGCTCCTTGTTCGAGCCGAGGTCCTTCGCGCTCACCGACAGGATGCCGTTGGCGTCGATGTCGAACTTCACCTCGATTTGCGGCGTGCCGCGGGGCGAAGGCGGAATCCCCTCCAGGTTGAATTGGCCCAGCAGCCGGTTGTCCCGGGCCATCGGCCGCTCGCCCTGAAACACGCTCACGGTCACGGCCGTCTGGTTGTCGGCCGCCGTGCTGAACACCTGCTTCCGCTCGGTGGGCACGGTCGTATTTCGCTCCACGAGCTTCGTGAAGATGCCCCCCTCCGTCTCGATACCGAGCGAGAGCGGCGTGACGTCGAGCAGGAGCACCTCCTGCACGTCGCCGCCGAGCACGCCCCCCTGGATCGCCGCGCCGAGCGCCACAACCTCGTCAGGGTTCACGCCCTTGTGGGGCTCCTTGCTGAACAGCTTCTTGACCAGTTCCTGCACCTTCGGAATCCGGGTCGAGCCGCCGACGAGCACCACCTCGTCGATGTCCTTCGGGTCGAGCTTGGCGTCCTTGAGCGCCTGGAGCACGGGCCCGCGGCACCGCTCGACCAGCGGATCACACATCTGCTCGAACTCTGCCCGAGTGATGGTGATTTGCAGGTGCTTGGGCCCCGAGGCATCGGCCGTGATGAAGGGCAGATTGATGTCGGAACTTTGTGCCGACGAGAGCTCCTTCTTGGCCTTTTCGCAGGCCTCCTGGAGCCGCTGCATCGCCATCGCGTCCTTCCGCAGGTCGATCCCCTGCTCCTTCTGGAACTGGTCGGCCACGTGGTT
>CAMDDA010000202.1 GCA_945890755.1 Candidatus Kuenenia stuttgartensis | reverse complement strand
TCTGCCGCCGACCGAAGGCGACCGCGAGACGGCCGAGCAGTTCTTCGAAAAGGTCTGCCGGGAAGAGGGGCTCGAGTTCCTCGGCTGGCGGAACGTGCCCACCGACAATCGTTCGATCGGTGGCACCGCCCGCGAGGTGGAGCCCGTGGTGAGGCAGGCGTTCGTGGGCCGCGGCAAGAAAGTTTCGCGGGACCACTTCGAGTGGAAGCTGTTCGTGGCCCGGAAGCGATTCGGGATCGAGATCGGGACGTTCGGCCTCACCGAACAGGGCTTCATCTACGTCTGTTCCCTGTCGTCGAAGACGATCGTCTACAAGGGGCTCCTGCTCGCCGACCAGGTGGACAAATATTTTTCCGATCTTTCCGACGAGAAGATGACGTCGGCGCTCGCCCTCGTGCACCAGCGGTACAGCACGAACACGTTTCCAACGTGGGACCTGGCCCATCCCTTCCGCTACATCGCCCACAACGGCGAGATCAACACCGTCCGCGGCAACATCAACTGGATGCACGCCCGCGAGAGCATGCTCGCGCATTCCGTGTTCGGCCCCGACCTCGACAAGATCAAGCCCGTGATCCGTGAAGGGGGCAGCGACTCGGCCACGTTCGACAACGTGCTCGAGATGCTCGTGCTCGCCGGCCGCCCCATCGAGGAGGCGGTGAGCATGTGCATTCCTGAGCCGTGGAGCGGCCACGAGACCATGGCCGACGAGCTCAAGGCCTACTACGAATTCCAGGCCTGTCTGATGGAGCCGTGGGATGGCCCCGCGGCCATCGCCTTCACCGACGGCGTGCGGATCGGCGCCACGCTCGATCGCAACGGCCTGCGGCCGGGGCGGTGGTGGCAGATGAAGGACGGGCTCGTGGTGATGGCGAGCGAGGCGGGCGTCTTGCAGCTCCCACCGGGTGACGTGGTGCGAAAAGGCCGGCTGCGGCCCGGTCGGATGTTCCTCGTCGACACGAAGGAAGGCCGGATCGTCGAAGACGACGAGATCAAGCGGAAGCTCGCCACTGCGAAGCCCTGGCGGGAGTGGATCACGGCGAATCAGGTGCGGCTGGACGCCCTGCCGGATCCGGCCGACGTGGCGCACGTGACGGCATCGCGGGCCGTCGAGGCCGCGGTGGCGAACGGCGCCGGCGGCAATGGGAAGGCGGCGAACGGCAACGGCGGGCCCCATGCGGTCGACCCATGGCGGGCGGCCGGCGTGGCGGGGGAGACCGCGAGCCTGCTCGAAGTGCAGCGGGCGTTCGGCTACACGCTCGAGGATCTCAAGGTCATTCTCGCGCCGATGGCCACCGATGGCGCGGAGCCGATTGGGTCGATGGGCAACGACACGCCGCTGGCGGTGCTCTCCGACCGGCCGCAGCTGCTGGCCAACTACTTCAAGCAGCTGTTCGCCCAGGTGACCAACCCGCCGCTCGACGCGATCCGTGAGGAGATCATCACGTCGATGATCACGACGATCGGCTGCGAGGGGAACCTGCTCGACACCCGGCCCGAGCAGGCCCGACTCCTGCGGCTCGAGACGCCGGTGATCACGAATGCGGAGTGCGCGAGGATCAAGTCGCTGAACCGGCCCGGACTCGTGACCAAGACGATCTCGATGCTGTTTCCGGCGGCCGAGGGCGCTGCAGGCATGCGGAAGCGGCTCGACGCGATCCGCGCCGAGGCGTCGGCGGCCGTGAGGGATGGCGCGACGATCCTCGTGCTCTCCGATCGTGGCGTGAGCCGCGAGCAGGCGGCCGTGCCCGCCCTGCTCGCCACGGCCGGCGTCCACCACCATCTCGTCCGCGAGGGCACCCGCACCCGCTGTGGCCTCGTCGTCGAGACGGGCGAGGCCCGCGAGGTACAGCACTTCGCGCTGCTCACCGGCTACGGTGCCGGCGCCGTGAACCCCTACGTGGCCTTCGCCACGATCGACCAGATGCAGGCGGAGAAGATCATCGCCGGCGACTATCCACGGGAGAAGCTCCACAAGAACTTCGTCAAGGCGGCGACGAAGGGCCTCTTGAAGGTGATGAGCAAGATGGGCATCTCGACGCAGCAGAGCTACCGCGGGGCCCAGATCTTCGAGGCGGTGGGCCTCGAGCAGGGGTTGATCGACGAGTTCTTCACGCGGACCCCGAGCCGGATCGGCGGCATCGGCCTCAACGGCCTGGCCGACGAGACGCTCGCCCGGCACGAGCATGCCTGGCCGCGGACCAATGTGCCGAGCACGCTCGAACTCGACGTCGGCGGCCGCTACGCCTGGCGGCGGAAGGGCGAGGCCCACGTGATGGCCCCGGAGGTGGTGGCCAGCCTGCAGCGGTCCACGCAGATCAACAGCCGCGAGGAATTCAAGAAGTATCAGAAGCTGATCGACGAGCAGCAGACGAAGCTGCTCACCTTGCGCGGCCTGCTCGACTTCAAGTGGGCCGCTGATGATCCCGCCTCCGCGGGGCCCGTGTCGATCGACGAGGTGGAGCCGGCCAAGGAGATCGTCAAGCGGTTTGCGACCGGCGCGATGTCATACGGCTCGATCTCCAAGGAGGCCCACGAGACGCTCGCCGTGGCGATGAACCGGCTCGGCGGCTGGAGCAACACGGGCGAAGGGGGTGAAGACCCCGTCCGCTACCAGCTCGAGGCCAACGGCGACAGCAAGAACTCGAAGATCAAGCAGGTGGCCAGCGGCCGCTTCGGCGTGACGAGCCTGTATCTCGTCAACGCCAAGGAGCTCCAGATCAAGATGGCCCAGGGGGCGAAGCCTGGCGAAGGGGGGCAGTTGCCCGGCCACAAAGTCGATCGCGAGATCGCTAGGATTCGGCATTCGACGCCGGGCGTGGGCCTGATCTCGCCGCCGCCCCACCATGACATCTACTCCATCGAGGATCTCGCCCAGCTGATCCACGACCTCAAGAACGCCAACCACCACGCGCGGGTGAGCGTGAAGCTCGTCGCCGAGGTGGGCGTCGGCACGGTGGCGGCGGGCGTGTCGAAGGGCAAGGCCGACGTGGTGCTCATCTCGGGCCACGACGGCGGCACGGGTGCCAGCCCGCAGACCTCGATCATGCACTGCGGCCTGCCCTGGGAGCTCGGCCTCGCCGAGGCCCATCAGGTGCTCGTGATGAACGACCTCCGCGGCCGAATCGTCGTGCAGACCGATGGCATGATCCGCACCGCCAAGGACGTGGCGATCGCCACGCTCCTCGGCGCCGAGGAATACGGCATCGCCACCGCATCGCTGATCGTCATCGGCTGCATCATGATGCGGAAGTGCCACCTCAACACCTGCCCGGTGGGCGTCGCCACGCAGGATCCGGAGCTTCGCAAGAAGTTCACCGGCCAGCCGGAGCACGTCGTGAACTTCTTCTTCATGCTCGCCGAGGAACTCCGCGAGCTGATGGCCAAGCTCGGCTTCCGCACGATCGACGAGATGGTGGGCCGCGTGGATCGGCTCGACACCCGGGCGGCGATCGCCCACTGGAAGGCGAAGGGGCTCGACTTCTCGACGATCCTCCACAAGCCCGAGGTGCCGAAGCACGTCAAGACGCACCACGAGGAGTCGCAGGACCACGGCATCGAGCGGTCGCTCGACATGACCACGCTGCTCGATCTCTGCAGGCCGGCTCTCGAGCACAAGAAGCCGGTGAAGCTCGACCTCCCGATCCGCAACATCAACCGCACCGTGGGCACGATCCTCTCGAGTGAGGTGACGCGGCGGTATGGCGCGGGCGGGCTGCCCGACGGAACGATCAAGATCACGTTCACCGGCACGGCGGGCCAGAGCCTGATGGCCTTCGGCGTGCCGGGCGTGGAGGTGACCGTGGTGGGCGACGTCAACGACTACTGCGGCAAGGGGCTGTCGGGCGGCCGCGTGATCGTGCGGCCGGTGCCCGACGCCCTCTTCAAGGCCGAGGACAACGTGATCGCCGGCAACGTGGTGGCCTATGGTGCCACGAGCGGCGAGATCTTCATTCGTGGCATCTGCGGCGAGCGGTTCTGCGTGAGGAACAGTGGCGCCGAGGCCGTCGTGGAGGGCACGGGCGACCACGGCTGTGAGTACATGACCGGTGGCCGGGCCGTGATCCTCGGCGAGACGGGCCGCAACTTCGCGGCCGGCATGAGCGGCGGCATCGCGTACGTGTGGGACGCGACCGGCACGTTCCGGCCGAAGGTCAACATGGAGATGGTGGCGCTCGAGGAGCTCGACGGGGGCGACCTCGACTACGTGAAGAGCCGGATCGAGAAGCACGTCGAATACACCGGCAGCAGCCGCGGCAAGGAAATCCTTGCCGCCTGGCCGACCGAGCAAAAGAAGTTCGTCAAGGTGATGCCGACCGACTACAAGCGGGCAGTTGCCGAGTTGCGGAAGCTCGCCGAACAGGATCAGAACGACGCCAAGAAGGTGGAGGCACAGGTCAATGGGTGAGCCACGCGGATTCATGAAGTACGGCCGCAAGGTCTCCGGCTATCAGCCGGTGGAGGAGCGGCTGAAGAACTACAACGAGTTCCTCACGATCCTGCCTCCGGAGGAGGTGAAGACCCAGGGCGCCCGCTGCATGGACTGCGGCGTGCCCTTCTGCCACACCGGATGTCCCCTGGGGAACATCATCCCCGACTTCAACGACCTCGTGTATCGGGACCAGTGGCACGAGGCGAGCCAGCGGCTCCACGCCACGAACAACTTTCCGGAGTTCACCGGCCGCGTCTGCCCCGCCCCCTGCGAGGCCGCCTGCGTGCTCGGCATCAACGAAGATCCCGTCGCGATCAAGCAGATCGAGATGACGATCGCCGACCGGGCCTTCGACGAGGGCTGGGTGGAGCCCGAGCCGCCGGCCGTGCGGACGGGCAAGCGGGTGGCCGTCGTGGGCAGCGGCCCGGCGGGACTCGCAGCCGCGCAGCAGCTCAACCGGGCCGGGCATCTCGTGACCGTGTTCGAGCGGTCCGACCGGCCGGGCGGGCTCCTGATGTATGGCATTCCCGACTTCAAGCTCGAAAAGTGGCGTGTCTGGCGGCGGGTGGAGCAGCTGGAGGCCGAGGGGGTGGAGTTCCGCTGCAGCGTGGACGTCGGCAGCGACATCAGCACGCAGACACTGCGCGATGACTATGACGCGATCGTGCTCACGGGTGGCGCCACGCTCGGTCGCGACCTGCCGATCCCGGGCCGTGAGCTCGCGGGTGTGCACTACGCGATGGAGTTCCTGCCCCAGCAGAACAAGAAATGCGCCGGCGACGAGGTTCCTGGGCAGATCTCGGCGGAAGGCAAGCACGTGATCGTGATCGGCGGCGGCGATACGGGCTCCGACTGCACCGGCACGAGCAACCGGCACGGCGCAAAAAGCCTCACGCAATTCGAGCTCTTGCCGCAGCCGCCGGATCTCGGCAAGTATCCGCGCCGGGCCGAGCGGCCGGCCAACAGCCCGTGGCCGCTCTGGACGCAGATGCTGCGGACGAGCTCCTCGCACGAGGAAGGCTGCCGGCGGGAGTTTTCCATCCTCACGAAGGAGTTCCTCGGCGACGAGGCGGGGCGGCTTCGCGGCCTGAAGACCGTGCGGATCGAGTGGTATCAGGATCCGGCCACGGGCCAGCAGAAGTTCAAGGAGCTCGCCGGAACTGAAGAGGAGTGGCCGTGCCAGTTGGCGCTCCTGGCGATGGGCTTCGTCGGCCCGGAGAAGCAGGGGCCGATCGCCGACCTCGGCTTGGAACTCGACCCGCGCGGCAACGTGAAGACCAACGCCGACTACATGACGAGCAAGGAGGGTGTGTTTGCCGCGGGCGACCTGCGCCGCGGCCAGTCGCTCGTGGTGTGGGCGATCCACGAGGGCCGCGAGGCGGCCCGCGCGGTGGACCTCTGGCTCATGGGCTCCACGAACCTGCCGAGCCTCGCAGCCGGCGAGTTCGCCGTGCATGCGTGAGGATGGCGTGGGCCCGTTGCTCCGCAACGGGCAATGCAGAAGCCCGTCACGGAGTGACGGGCCTACGGGCTGAGTGGTGAGATCGTTACCGTCAGCCCGCCCGCGTTGTCAGAGAGTTCCCCCGGCGACTCGTTGATCTTGAGATAGAGCGGGCCGTCGGCGACGGCGGTGAAGGCCGCTGCTCCGCCCTCGGCGAGTGGCT
>CAMDDA010000201.1 GCA_945890755.1 Candidatus Kuenenia stuttgartensis | reverse complement strand
GCGCAATGCCAGTCCATGACCGAAATCCACCTCGACCTCACCGAAACCACCATCGACGGTCCGGGCACCCGGCTGTGGTCCGTGCACCGCAACGACTGCCCGGAACTGACGGTTCACCGCATCCTGCACCTCGGCCTGTCGGATGTCGCCGTTCCCTACCGCCGCGTGCGGGTGCGGCCATCGGGCAGTTTCGTGATGGTCGGCCATGAGGGCCGCGGGCGAATCCTGCTGGATGGCCGCTGGCAGATGAGCCGGGCGGGCGTGGCCTGCCTCGCGCCGCCGCGGGTGCTCAACGCCTTTCATGCCGTGCAGGGCTGCCGATGGCGATTCGCCTGGATCCGCTACGACGAGCCGGAGCACGTGCGGCCACTGGTGTCGGCGGCGTCGCCGGTGCGGGTGCGGTGCGATGCCGACGTCCTGTGGCGGATCCTGTCCGGGCTCCGGGCCGAGTGGGAGGGAGGCAAGGAGCAGCGGCTGATCCATCACTGGATCGAGCTGGCCCACGGCGAGGCCCGACGGATCGCCCAACCCTGGCTCGTCAACGACCGGCTCTGGGCGGTGTGGGACGAGGTGGCCCACGATCTGGCAGCCGACTGGACGCTGGACAGGCTGGCCGCGCGGTATCGGGCGAGCAAGGAGCAGTTTCGGCGGGTCTGCCTCCGTGAACTGGGCCGCAGCCCGATGCAGCATCTGACATCGCTGCGAATCGAGCGGGCCCAGCAGCTCCTGGACTCGACACAGGACAAGATCGAGACGATCGCGGAGCAGGTCGGCTTCGAGAACGCCCCGGTGTTCTCCCGCGCGTTCAAGCGGTGGGTGGGCCAGAGCCCGAAGCGCTACCGGGAGTGATCGCGTGGCCTGGAGCCGCAGCGTCGTACGTGCGCACCTTCGTAGGCCCGTCACTCCGTGACGGGCAGCCCGTTGCGGAGCAACAGGCCTACGGGGGTGATGGAGTGCTCGCACAGCAGAGTACGCCCGTCACTCCGTGACGGGCCGCCCGTTGCGGAGCAACGGGCCTACGGCGCAGCACAGGCCGGCGAGGAGGAGGCCGAGCGTGGCGGGCTCGGGCACGGCGGTAAGGTTCACGAATCGCCCCCCCGGGAGGAACTCGCTGGAGAAGTTCGAGCCGCCGGTGGTCGCGTCGTAGTCGATCGTCCAGAGCTGGGATCCGATCACAAGGCTCCCGCCGTCGGCGAGTGGGGCCCCGCCGACACTGAACAAGCCGCCGTTCCACGCCTTCGAGTAGCTCACGAGCGACAGCGTCGTGCCGACGGGAAAGAGGGCAGGGCTGGCCGCGAGATCGACGAGGTCGAGCGACACGGTGCCGGAGATCGTGAGATCTCCGTCCACTTTCAACAGGTCGGCCGCGACGGACAGCGGCACCGCGGAATCGACTTCGGCTGCGAACGTCGAACCGTCGAGCCAGGTCACGTCGCCCGTGAGGAGCGTCTCGATGCTCGCACCCGGCGCCAGCGTGGCATCGCGGTTGACCGTGATCGCGCCGGCGATCGATCCCGTGCCGCCGAGCAGGCCGCCCGTCTCGACCCAGACGGCGGTGCTCCCAAGAGCGCCGTTCACAAGCATTGAGCCTGCGGCAACGGTCGTAGCACCCGACAACCCGCTCGTGCCGGCTACGACGAGCCTGCCGGGGCCGGCCACCGTGAGCGTGCCGGTGCCGCTGACTGCCTGCGCGAGCACGCTCGTGCCGCTCGGCGCGAACACGAGGGAGCCGTCATTGACCAGATCGGTGGCAAGGACACCCGTGGTCGAGCCCGAGCCGATCTGCAGCATGCCCCCCGGGCCGAGCGTGATCGTTCCCGCGGCGCCGCGCGAGAGCGTGCCACCCACGATCACCGTGCCGCCATTCGCACCGCTGCCCGAAATCGCAAGGGTGCCGACGCCCGCGCCGCCGACGGCGAGCCCGCCGGTCGTTGCCCAGGTACCGCCCGTGATCGTGGCCGCACCGACGCCGGTGGAGATTGCGCCGATCGTGCCGCTGGCGGCCGTGACCAAACCTCCGGTCAGCGCCAAGGTGCCCGAGCCAGACCGGCCGATGTGCAGCGCCAGATTGCTGTTCCACTCCCCGCCGCTCATGAGCACCGTGCCCACGCTTCCGTCGCCAAAGGCGACCGAATGGGTATTGGTGCTCACGCGGCCACCCGTGATCGTGAGCGAGCCCGTACCGATGGTGGTCAAATAGCCGCCGATGGTCAGCTGTGATGAGTTGGCCCACGTGCCGCTGCTCACGACCACCGCGCCGACGCCGCCCGACGAACCGATCGCACCGGTGGTGGCGGATACGCGTCCGCCCATGAGCGTGAGCGCTCCGGTTCCCGACTGACCGATCTGCAACGCGCGGTTCTCCCACGTGCCGCTGCTGACCGTCGCCGTGCCGTAGCCGCCCGGAGCCGCCCCCAAGGCCGCGTTGCCATTCTTCATCAGGCCGCCAGATACATCGATCGACCCAATGCCCGATCGGCCCAGGACCAGTGGGCTGCCACCCGTGCTGCCGATCAGCAGCTGCCCGCTGGGCACGCTGATCGCGAGATCGAAGTTGGCCGTGCCGGACGCCAGACCGGTGAGGGCCACTGTGCCCGTGCCGCCGACGCTCAGGCCCCCGGTGCCCGTGATCGTGCTGCTCACCGTGAGCGTGCCAGACCGCTCGAACCGCAGCATGCCGTCGGCCACCACGTCGGCCGTGATGCTGCCCCCATCCTCGATCACGACGGTGTTTCCCGGGGCGATCGTCCCGCCGGCCCACGGCACGGCATACCTGGTCGTCTCGGCGATCACAGCAGACGATGCCCATGCCGCGGCCACGAACAGGCCCAGGCGTATGACGGACGGTGGCAGGCAGCGACTCATGATGATGGCCAGCAGCGGGCGCGACCCCCGGACGCGGTGGGAGAATAGCCCATCCCCATCGCCCCGGCCACCCGTCGGGGCAATGTTTTTGAATCCAATGACCAACCGTGCCGGTCGTCAGGCGAACACGGCGTCCACCGGCTTCCCCTTGCCGTCTTCGGTGGCGTAGAAGGGCCGCCCTTCGATCTCGTAGACGGTCTTCGGGCTGATGCCCATCGCCGTAAAGAGGGTGGCGTGGAGATCGGTGATCGTCACGGGATTTTCGATCGCCAGGCAGGGCCGCTCGTCGGCCGTCTTTCCATACACGAAGCCCCGTTTCATCCCGCCGCCGAACATCACCACCGTCGAGCCGCCGGTGAAGTGCCGGTGCTGGCCGTAGTGGTTGGGCTTCTGCAGGAAGTCCTTCGGCGAGCTGGCCTGGTCGCCCGCATCGGCCCCACCCGGCCGGCCCTCGATGATCATGTCGCGGCTGAATTCGCTGGCAATCACGACGAGCGTGCGGTCGAGCAGGCCCCGCGACTCCAGGTCGCGGATCAGCGTGGCGATCGGGCGGTCGATCTCCTTGTGGAGCCGGGCCACGGTGTCGTGGCCGTTGTCGTGGGTGTCCCAATGCACGAACGGGATGTACTCGGTCGTGACTTCCACGTAGCGGGCGCCATTTTCGACCAGCCGGCGGGCCAATAGGCAGCCGCGGCCGAACCGGCCGGTGTCGTAGGCCTCTTGCACCTCCTTCGGCTCGAGCGTGATGTCGAAGGCCTCCCGTTCCTTCGCCCCGAGGAGGCGATGCGCATTCTCCAGGCTCCGGAGCATCGACTCCTGGTGGTAGTCGCTCGTGAACTCGGCGGCGGGCGACGAGGCGAGCAGCTTTTTGTAGTTGGCATACCGGCTGCCGAACCGGCCCGGTTCCATCCCCTTCGGCGGCCGCACGGCGAGGGCCGCCTGCTCGGGGTAGGGGAGGTTCATCGGGCCGAACTCGCTGCCGAAGAATCCGGCCGTGGTAAACGCCTTGATCTCCTCGTTCTCACCGATGCCCTCGAGCCGCTGGCCGATGTTCACGAACGCCGGCATCACGGGGTTGCGCGGCCCGAGCACCCGACTCATCCAGGCGCCGATGTGCGGGCAGGCGACCGTCTGCGGCGGCACGTAGCCCGTGTGCCAGTGGTACTGATGCCGCGAGTGGAGAATCGCCCCGAGGTCGGCCTGCACGTGCGAGCGGATCAGCGTGGCCCGGTCGAGCACTTTCGCGATCTCAGGCAGGCCATCCACGATCTGCACGCCATCCAGCGCCGTGGGGATCGCCGGGAACGTGCTGATCACGTCGGCCACGGCGAGGCCCGGCTCGAACGGCTTGTATTTCTTGGGATCGAACGTGTCGGGGGCCGCCATGCCGCCGGCCATCCAGAGCACGATCATCGAGTCGGCCTTCGGCGCGGGATGGGCGATCGTCGCACTGCTCGCGAACGCGCGGGGCTCGGGCAGGGCGAGCGTCGTCGTGGCGGCGGCGGCCAGGCTCTTCAGATAATCTCGGCGACTCAGCATGAACGTTCTCCTGAAGCGTCGCCGGGACGGCAGAACTCGCCGCTACGCGGTCCTTCGGATTGTCGCTGTGGACCTCGAAGACTCGGTCCAAATGCTCCTCGAGTTTCCGCCGATCCCGGCTGCGTCAACGTATGAGTTGGAACTCCGGAAGCATGACAATCGCCCACAGGCAGTCGGCGACGGTTTCTTTGGTGGGCGTGGCGGTGAGGATGTCGCCGGCGGCGGCGGCTTCGTCGGCCGTGGGCCGGCGGGCGAGGGCCGCGTCGAACATCCACACGGCAATAGTATCGGCGGCTGGGCCTTTGGCTGCGAGGATCTGGCTGCCCCCCTTGGCGAACTCGTCGTACAGGCCCTGCTCGTTGGCCAGTTGAATCGCCTCGAGCGTCGTGAGATCTGCCGGCCGGCTCGTCACCACCTGGTCGCGGTTGGGCCTGCCAAGGGCGGCCATCAAGGGAGTGCTCTTCACGAGTGCCGCCCGCACCATCGGCAGCGGGCCAGTGGCCGTGCCCTCGACGAGCCGCTGGGCGAACAGGCCGTCGCTCGCGGCCCAAACGTCTTGCTTGGCGGCCACCGCTGCAGCCCGCCAGTCGGTCGGCTGCTTGTCCTTGGCGTAGCGGCCGTTGCCGTCGGGGAGCGTCGCCGTCCACTGCCAGGTCTCGTCGGTCGCCACCACGACCTCGGCATCGTTCACCAGCCGCGCCCGCACCTCGGCCCGCAGCCCAGCCAGGCCGCCGGCATCGGTCGCCACGACGACCAATTCGTTGTCGCCTGCCCGCAGTTCGTTCGTCGCGAGGGCCATCACGGGTGCCTGCCAGTCGGCAGCCGTCGCCACTTTCCTGCCGTTCACGAACACCACGGCCTCGTTGTCGGCAGCCACGACGACGGCGCCCGCCGCCGCGGCGGCCGGCAGCTTGAACGTCGTGCGGAAGGCGAGCTTCGCGCCTTGCTCCGGCGTCGCCGCCGCGTTCGACCAGATCCACTTCGCAGCGGGCGGCTTCGGCTCAGCCGCGCCGGGCTCCGGCACGAACCGCTGCACGTTGGCCTCCGACCTGGTCGGCGCCGCACCCGTGAGCTGCCAGATGGCGTCGGTGAACTGCTCCGCCGTCATTCGCCGGGGCAGCGGCCCCTTGAACACATAGTCGCTTCCCTGCGGCTGCCCCTCGACCGCGGGCGTGACGGCCCCGTAGGCATCCGACGTGCAGATCGTCTCCAGCACATGCTTGATGTCCCAGCCGTGGGCCACGAGATCGCCCGCGAGCACGTCGAGCAGATCCTCGCTCCAGGGCTTCGTCCGCAGGCTGTCGATCGGGTGCACGAGGCCGCGGCCCATGAGCCGGTGCCAGAGGCGGTTGACGAGGTTTCGCGACAGCCAGCCGTTCTCCGGCTTCGTCATGATCGCGGCGAGCTGCTCGAGCCGCTTCTGCGGCGGTGCGGCGGGATCGACCTGCCCGAGGTCGGCGAACAGCCACGCCGGTGTCGCCGTGACGCCGGTGGCCTTGTCGCAGCGGTGCAGCTCCAGCGGCTTTGCCGAATAAATCGCCGCGAGGTCGTAGGTCTCCTTGAGCTTCCAGCGATCGACGAAGCTGTCGTGGCAGCTCGCGCACTTCAAATTGATACCGAGGAACGTCTGCCCCACGTTCTGGGCGAACTGGACCGGCACCGTCTGGCTCGCGTTCACCACGCCCCGCCACACGATGCCGTCGACGAACCAACGCGACTCGTCAGTGGTCGAGA
>CAMDDA010000200.1 GCA_945890755.1 Candidatus Kuenenia stuttgartensis | reverse complement strand
CGTGCGAAACGGATCGCGATCGGAGAGCAGGGCCGCGGCGATCGATGCCTCGCGGAGCACACCGTGCTCGGCGCCGGCCAATAGCAGCCGGGCGAGTCGGGGATGTGCCGGCAGCTTCACGAGCTCGGAGCCCAGCGGCGTGATCCGGTCGCGGCCGGAGTCGGACACGGCGCCGGTCTCGATCGCGCCCAGGTGCAAGAGCACCTGCCGCGCGCGGTCGATCGCGTGCGGTGGCGGCTGATCGAGCCACGGAAACCCGCTCGCCTCGCCGAGCGCGAGCAGCTGCAGCAGCGGTCCCGTGAGGTCGCCGCGAACCGCCTCTGGCAGCTCGGCCGCGGGCCGATGCTGGTGGGAGGCCTCGTCCCAGAGCCGCCAGCATACGCCCGCCTCCGTGCGGCCCGCGCGACCCGCCCGTTGGTCAGCCGCCGCCTTCGAGATCGGCACGAGCTCCAGCCGGGGCAGTCCGGTGGCCGGCGTGAGCCGGCTCTGCCGCGCGAGCCCGGAGTCGATCACCGCGGTCACGCCCGGAATCGTCAGCGACGTCTCGGCGACGTTCGTGGCCAGGATCACCTTGCGGCAGCCGATGTCGGCGAGCACGCGGTCCTGCTCCTCCGGCGGCAGGTCGCCGTAGAGCGGCAGCACGGCATGCCCCTGCCGCGCGAGCAGTTGTTCGAGCTCGCGTTCGCACTGCCGGATCTCACCCACGCCGGGCAGAAAGACGAGCACATGGCCCGTCGTCGCCCGCAGCGCCTCAGGCACCGCCGTGGCCACGTGATCGACCAGCTCGCGGCGGTCGCCGTGTTTCACATACCGGACGGCCACCGGATAGAGCCGGCCATCGGCCGCGATCACGGGGCACGGCTGGTCGGGCGCGGGGCCGAGCATCGCCGCCACGGGGCCGGTGTCGAGCGTGGCGCTCATCACAATCAGCCGGAGATCAGGCCGCAGCGTCTGCCGCAGCCGCACGAGCAGGCCGAAGATCAGATCCATCTCCAGCGACCGTTCGTGAAACTCGTCGAGTACCACGGCGTCGATGCCGGTCAGGGCGACGTCATCGACGAGCCGCCGGAGCATGATGCCGGTCGTCTCGACGATAAGCCGCGTGTCGCGGCTCACGCGGGCGTCGAATCGCACCTGGTAGCCGACCTCGCCGCCCAGCGGTGAGCCGCGGAGCTTCGCGATCTGACAGGCCACCGACCGGGCCGCCAGCCGCCGCGGCTGGAGGAGCACCAGCTTCGCCGGCGGAGCCAGATCGTCGCACACAGCCCC
The DNA here is from genome assembly GCA_945890755.1 of Candidatus Kuenenia stuttgartensis. Lineage (GTDB taxonomy): Bacteria > Planctomycetota > Planctomycetia > Pirellulales > UBA1268 > QWPN01. The sequence goes on along the minus strand of CAMDDA010000200.1, from coordinate 4,900 downwards.
CGGCACGAGCATCGTCTTGCCCGAGCCCGGTGGCGCCGTGACCACGACCGCGCCCGACCGCGAGGCCGCGACGGCCGCATCGAGCACCTCCGCGACGGGCAGTGACTCGAGGGCCGCGGCGAGGTGCCGCCTCATGCCCCCGCCTCCGCGGCGAGTCGGTGGTCATAAAGCTGGTAAAGCACCTGCGTGCCCTCGTCGGCCCAGCCGTGTGTTGCGGCGAGGGCGTAGAGTCGCTCCGCCGTCTGGAGCCCCGGGAGGACGAGGCCGCTTTCGGCCGCACAGGCCCGCGCGAGGCCGATGTCCTTGAGCAGATGCCTCACGAGGAAGCCCGGCGCCATGTCACCTGCGAGGGCGCGAGGCGCGAGGTTCGTGAGCCCCCAGCTGCCGGCGGCTCCGGCGCCGATCACCTGCTGCACGGCGATCGGATCGAGGCCGCCGGCGCGGGCGTGGGCCAGTGCCTCGCACCAGGCCACCATCCCGACGGCCACCGCAATCTGGTTGGCGAGCTTGCAGCGTTGCCCCGCGCCAGCCTCGCCGAGTCGCGTCACCGACTTCCCGAGCCGAGCGAGAATCGGCCGGGCGCGTTCGCAGGCCTCCGCATCCCCTCCCACCATGATCGCAAGCGTGGCCGCACGGGCGCCGACGTCACCGCCCGTCACGGGGGCGTCGACCGCGGCCAGGCCGCGGGCGGCCGCTGCGGTGGCAATCCTCCGCGCGACAGCTGGACTCGACGTCGTCATGTCGATGAGCAGCGTGCCGGGGCGGCTGCGGGCGAGCAGCCCCGCGGCCTCGGGCACGGCCGCCGTGCAACCGAAATAGACCTCCTCCACGTCGGCGGGCAGGCCGACCATGGTGATCACCACGTCACTCGCCCCGGCCACGCCGCCCGGCGTGTCGTGCCAGGTGGCCCCGGCCGCGAGCAGCGGCTCGGCCTTGGTCCGCGTGCGATTGAAAACGTGCACGTCATAGCCTGCGGTGAGCAGGTGGCCCGCCATGCTCCGACCCATGATGCCGGTGCCGATGAAGCCCACCGACCGGTCTGCGTGCACTGCCCGCGGTGCGTTTGGATCGCGAGTCATCAGGCCGCGTCCATTCGTCGGAAGAGCGCCAGCTCCGCGGTGAGCCCGGGTCCAAACGCCATCGCCAGGCACGGGCCTGCGGCAGCGCCGAGCATGCGGTCGAGAATGAAGAGGATCGTGGCGCTCGACATGTTGCCATGCGCTGCGAGCACCTCATGCGATGCGGCGAGCATGCCGTCGTCGATACCCAGGGCATCGCGAACATTCGCCAGCACCCGCGGCCCGCCGGGATGCACCGCCCAGGCGGCGACGTCGGCGGCCGTGAGCTGTTCGTCGGCGAGTGCCGCGGTCACGAGCCCCGCGATCTCACGGCTGATGATGCCGGGCACGCGGGCCGAGAGTGACATCTCGAATCCGTGGTCACCGATCAGCCATCCCATTTCACTCGTCGAGTCGGGCAGCAGGCGCGACCACTGCCGGTCGAGCTGCCACTCGGCGTCGGTCGCCAGCGGATGGTCGCCGCCGACCCCGACCACCGCAGCTGCACCATCGGCAAAAATACTGTTGGCCACGACCGCGTCGCTCCGGCTCCCATATTGGAAGTGAAGACTGCACAGCTCGACACACACGACGAGCACGACCGCCGTGGCTTGGGCCGCGGCAAAGGCCTCGGCCACCCGCAGGGCGTTGAACGCACCATGGCAGCCCATGAAGCCGACATGCGTGCGACTGATATCCTCGGGCAACGACAGTGCCCGGACAATGTCGAGATCCACGCCCGGATTCGCGAAGCCCGTGCACGAGCAGGTGACGAGGTGCGTGATGTCGGCGATATCGACGCCGCTCCGGGCCAGCGCCGTGCGGGCCGCCTCCAGCGCGAGCGGTCCAGCCTCGGCGGCATACCGGGCCATGCGGGTGGCCGTCGATGGCCCCCCTCCCGTGTCGGCGTCCGCGGGCGGAAAGAACGTCTGGGCGAACGGCTCACCGCCGGGATCCTCCAGCAGCACCGACCCGCGGGAGCGGATCCGCGTCTGCCGGTAGATCGCCGCGAGGGCCCGCTCGTGGCCGGGCTCGGCATTGGCGAAGCCGGCGGCGAGCGTGGCGGCGTCGGCCTGGGCGATCTGCCGCTCGGGCGTGGCCGTGCCGATGCCGAGAATGGCGAGGCTCATGATGCAGCTCCTGCAGTTGATCGATCCATGACATGCCGTGTGGCCAGACTACCCGTCACCGCCGGCACCGCGAGCCGAGCCGCCCAGGGGGCGAGTTGTGCGGCCCGCACGGCGAGCCGCACGAGCCGCGGGAGACGGAGCCCGGCGGCCACTCGTTGGCAGCGGGCGTGCCGCGGGCCGAAATGCTTCGCGTGGGAACGCGCATAGCGATCTGCTGCGACGTCGGCCGGTGCGAGCGTCGCGGTGGCTGGATCGACCAGCGCATCCGCTGCCAGGCGGCCCGCGGCCAACGCCCAGCCCATGCCCTCGCCCGTGAATGGCTCGACGTACCCTGCGGCATCGCCGATCCGCATCACGGTGCGGTGCCTGCCATCGACCACGGGCGCCGATCGGGTCAGCGCGGGCGTGGCCCGCATCACCGCCGACTCGAGCCCGTCGAGCGCTGCGACCGGCTCTCCCCCACAGGCGGTGCTCATGATCCGCCGCACGATTGCGGCCGGCTCGGCGACGGTGAGTTCGTGACGATCCACCGCGGCGGCGACGTCGATTCGACCGTCCTCCAGCCGCACGATGCCGCAGTAGCCGAAGGGCGTGACCGCCATCAGGAGTTCGCCGGGCGGCAGCGGTGCGGCAGCAGCCGGCAAGACGGCCCCGATGCCGATTCGGCTCTGCGGAGCGAGGGTGCGGGCCTGGATCGGGGCTGTCCCGCGGCTCAGTCGGACGTGGTCGCCGAGGCCCGTTGCCAGCAGCAGCCGCCGGCCTTCGATCCTGCACGCGGGAGAATCGGGGGACGTTCGCACCACAACGCTGACGCCCGGATCGGCGGCAGCGGGCCCCTCGTCGATCGAGATCGCGGTGGTGTGTGGGAGCCACTCACAGCCGGCCGTGATCGCTGCGGCCACGAGGTCTGTGTCGAGCGCCTCGCGGGAGAGCGTCGCTCCGCCGCTCACGTCGATCGGAGCCACGCGGCCGCCGGCAGCGACACTGATTCGCCGCAGTGGCACGGCCCGCTCGAGCGGGCCGCCGTGGGTGGCAATGGCGAGCCGGACCAGTTCGCTCACCGCGGCCGTGGAAAGACAGCAGCCGCAGAGTTTGCCGCGGGGCAGATCGCCCCGGTCGATGAGGAGCACGCGGAGTCCGGACCGCGCCACTCGCAGTGCAGCCGAACTGCCGGCCGGCCCCGCACCGATGATCACGACGTCCCAGCGGATCGCGGCTGCCGCGTCGGGTGTGAGCGTCGCGTCGCAGGGCGTCATGTGGTGATACCCGCTGCGGCATCGGGGCGGCGCCAGATGACGAGCGCCCGCTCCGGCCAGGTGCGGCGAATCGTGGCGGCCGACAGTCCGGCGGCCGCCAGCAGCCGGCGGTATTCCGGAACCGTGCGGGCCGCCCTCACGGAGAGCGGACCGTCCACACGAGCCACGCGCGACGACGAGAGCAGCGTCGTGCCGAGCACCGCCAGAGCGAGTCCCAGCCGGCTGCGGATCAGGTCGGAGATCACGATCCCCAGTCGCGCGGCGGCGGCCATGTGCCGCAAGAGTGTCACGGCCGTCGGGTCGTCGAGGTGATGGAGAAAGAGCGAACTGACGGCGATGTCGCATGGTGGGCAGCCGTCCCGCACGACGTCGCACGTGTGGAACGTCGCCCCGCTCGCCCGCCTGCGGGCGAGCTGCTCGGCCCGGTCGATGGCCCGCGAGCTGATGTCGATGCCGACGACCGCGGGCCGCGGGGCGGCCGGCTCCCCGGCGCTGCTCCGGCTCAGCCGCCGCTCGACCGCGACGGTGACGTCTCCGCCGCCGCAGGCGACATCCACGATCCGCAGCACGGCGGTGGGGGCTGGCCGCAGCGAGGTGATGCCGCGGGCCATGTGCGCGGCCGTTCGCGACACGATGTTGATCGTCGCCAACGCCCCGAGGGCCGCCACATGGTCGGCCGCCGGAAGGGCGGGATCGTCCATGAGTTCAGCCGCGCGGGATGGGGGCAGCGACCACACTGGCATCGGGCAACAACTCCGCGGACAGGGGACCGGCCGATCCGACTCGGCCCACCACCCATGGAGTATAGGGCTCACGCTACAATCACGGACCGTTTTGGAGGTGATCCGCATGCCGAACTCGTTCGACGACGACCGCTATCCCCTTTCCCGCCTGGCGTCCTGGTCGCTTGCCGTGGGCGGCGTGCTCGCCGTCCTGGGTGGCCTGGCGATCGCCGCTCCCTGGACGGCCGCGACCGTCGTCGACGCCATCTGCGGCATGACGCTCATCGCCGGCGGCGTGTCCCAGGTGGGCATGGCGTTTGGCACCTGGACCTGGCGGGGCTTCTGGCTGGCGCTGCTCTGCGGCGCCCTCTCGATCGTGGCCGGCACCGCGATGCTCGCGATCCCGGTCGAGGGCATTCACGCGCTGGTCACGTTTCTCGGTGTCGTGATCCTGTTCGAGGCGGCGGCCAAGCTGGCGGCGGCGTTCTCCGTTCCCCGCGACTTTCCCTGGGGCTGGCTGCTCGTGGATGGCTTCGTGACGGCGCTGCTCGGCGGCTTTTTGCTCGTGAGTTCGCGGCAGCAGGCAGGACTATTCCTGGGAACGATCGTGGGCATCAACCTCCTGTCGAGCGGCGTCGCCCTGCTCGCCTCCGGCTGGTGGCTGCGACGCGACGTCGCGCCGTAGGCCTGTTGCTCCGCAACGGGCTGCCCGCACCCGTAGGCCTGTTGCTCCG
>CAMDDA010000199.1 GCA_945890755.1 Candidatus Kuenenia stuttgartensis | reverse complement strand
GCAACCGGATACACCGCGGCCAGACCCCGCTCCAACTCGTCGCCATAGTCGCCGGACTGCGTTTGGAGTACTGCCAACACGTCGATGTCACTGTCCGGCTTGGCCTCGCCTCGAGCCTCGGATCCGAACAGCACCACGGCGTGCAGCCGATGGCCGTAGGCTAATGTCAGCCGTTCCTTGAGTTCGTCGAGCAGGCGGGACGCGATCACGGCGGGTTCCTTGGCTACTGAGTAACGTCCTCATTCTACCGCGAGCCGGAGCGTCCTCCTGCGACGTCCTGCGGACTGAAAAGTGAGTCGCTTTTTGAGTCACTTTCCTGCCGACCCCCATCTCTTCACGGAGAAAACGGCGGTTGTGACGAATCCTACTCGGGGAGCTTGCTGGTGCGTGCCGCTCCTGGCCAACAACAGTCTGTGGGAAGCTACTCGTCAGGCTCAGACGAGATCATCCACAGGTACAGCACGATGCTGATCGCAGCAATGCAAACGACGCCCAGCACGAATACAAGAAAGCGAGCGTCATTCACGGGCTGATACCTCGCCGGCCGATGCCCGGGATCAGAGCGGCGCGGATGTGGCTCGCTCCAAGTCAGCCATCCGCGAACCTACCTCCGCGTGGTGCTTCGCCATGCGCTGGTGAGCATCGTCGATGTGCCGGACCCGGGCCGACAACTCGCTGTGCCGACTCTCCATCGGCTCGGCCAGGCCCGTGTGCTCTGCGTCGGGATGAGTCGCGATCAGCCTCTCGAACTCTACGAGCGACTGCTCGACTGACCCGAAGGCAGCTTCGTGGGCAGCCAGCGACGTGCCGTGCTCCACGACGAAGCGTTGCATGTCCGCAAGACGCTTGAGCAGGGCGTCATGTTCGGCCTGCCAGAGAGCGGCGTCGTCCTTCCAGCGAATGACGCAGGCACGCCACCCAGCGTAGTCAGCCTGCATGGTTTTTGGCGTCAGGGCGGAGCCATTATTCGGCCCAGTGCGTTGGTTCGGCACCGAGGAGGGCAGGGCTTGGGTCTGATTCGGATCGAAAAAGTGCATGGGTGACAGCTCGGGTGAAGGGGATGGGAACTCTTATGCCGAGGGAGGTCAACGCGGGAGTCGGCCTTTTGCAACTGCTGGCAGCGATCCGCTGCACGCCTTCACGAAAGCGACGAGATCATCGCGGTCTTGGCGAGAGAGCGACGTGCGTTCAATCCAACGGTAGCGGTAGTCGAGGTTGCGGTTGGACGCGCCGGCGTGGGCATACCAGTCGATCACATCGGCCAACGTGGCCACGCTGCCGTCGTGCATGTAGGGGGCGGTATGCACGGCGCCCCGGATCGTCGGCGTCTTGAAGGCACCCCAATCCTCATCGCGGCCGGTCACGCGGTAGCGGCCGAGGTCGGGCTCAGGCGATGCGAGGCCGACACCGATGTTGTGGAATCCCTCGTCCGTGAAGTTCACGCCGTTGTGGCATGCGCTGCACCAGGCGCGGTTGCCGAAGAAGAGCCGCTCCCCGCGGCGGGCGCTTTCCAGGAACGGATTGCGACTGGTCGCCTCCCGGGCCGACGTGCGCCGGGCCGCGAGGTCCGCATCCTCGGCGAGCAATTCAGGGTCCAGGTTTCGATACGACCGCCAGGCGACCTCGGCATCGTAGGCGGAATCACCCGTCACCAAGCACCGCACAAACGCCCCGATCGCATCGCCGATGGCGTCCCATGACACGTCTCCGTACAGGCACTCGAACTGGAGCCGGTAGCCCTCGATCCCCGTCAACTTGTCGACGAGCGCCGTCGGTTCCGCGTTCATCTCGGTCGGATCGGCCAGGGCGTGAAGCAGCGCATCCTCGACCGATGTTGCTCGGCCGTCCCAGAACTGACGGTCTTCGCCCACCGAGAGCATGATGCGGTTAAGGAGGGCCGGTGGATTGCGAGTGCCCGCCTGGCCGCCGATGCCCTTCGCGACACGCGTCGAGACGGTGAAGCCGTGTTCCGGCTCATGGCATGTGGCACAGCTTACGCTGGAATCAGCAGACAGCCGCGGGTCGAAGAACAGCTGCCGGCCGAGTTCGATCCTGCCCCGAGTCAGAGGATAGTCGGCAAGCTCCTTGACCTGGCCGGCACCCGGCCGAAGCCACGCCGGCAGTTCCAAGGTGAGCGGGGCGTTCGTCGCTGGATCGGTGAGCCAGCCCCGGATCTCCTCCAGCTCGAGTGGCCCCGCCCCGGGGATGCCGGCGAGCAATCGTGGGTCACCGAGGCGAACCACTGTGCGCTGATCTTCCGCTGAGTGCCGTCCGGTAACGGGCAGGGGATCGGCTTGCGCATGGCGAGCCGCAGAAGCCCCGCAGCTGGCAGCGAGCGCGACGACCGCAGTCAGGATCGGGCTGGGCCTGTGCATGAACGAAGAGTCCTCCTCATCTCGGACGAGGGGGCTGTCCATGCCTGCCGGGGGCGATGCGTCGATTCTGCGACACCGAGAGTGTTTTCGGCGGCAGCAGCGGAGTCAAAATGACATCGCGGCCGCGGCGGCGACGAGACCGACACCTGCGACGAACAGCGCAAAGTGGAGGGCGGCGGCCAGCGGGTCCGTGGGGGCCTTGATCTCCGGGATCAGGTCCGAGGCGGCGATGTAGAGGAAGTTGCCAGCACCAAAGAGGGCCAGGCCGCCGATGTTGATCCGTTGGGAGGCGGCGTAGGCCAGGAGTGCCCCTACGGGAAACGTGAGTGCCGAGATGAAGTTCCACATCAGTGCAGACCGGGGCGGCCAGCCGCCGTGAACCAGCACCCCGAAATCTCCCAATTCTTGAGGCACCTCATGCGCAGCGGCCGCGCACCACGCCACCATGCCAGCGTGCGGATCAATGAGGAACGTGCTGGCGATCCCGATGCCACCGAGGAAGTTGTGCAGAGCGTCCCCGACGAGAATCAGCCAACCGGATGCCGCTCCGCGATCCGGCGTCCCGCGATGCGAGTGATGCCATTGCAGGAACTGCTCCAGGGCCAGAAAGGTCGTGAACCCGGCGGTCATCCAGAAACCGCCCGCTGTCGGCCCCACCTGTGCCATGCCGTGAGGCAGCATGTGCAACATGGCGCCGCCGAGCAGCGTTCCTGCGGCCACCGCCACCAAGGGCAAAAGGAGCCGATCAAGCCATTGCGGGGGCAAGATCAGTGCGAGACTGCCGGCCATGGCAATCCCACTCATCAGCAGCCCACCACCGAGGAGCCACCAAATGACCCGTTGCGGCGGTGCCGTCGAAACAAGCCCTCCTCTTTCCGGAGACCATCGATCATCCGCTTGATCCGCTTGCGGCTTGTCCACCAGTCACGTAGGCGGTAGCGAGCCCCAGGCTGCTCCCTGCCGGATCGTGCCGTTCCGTGCGCACTTCGGGCGTGCGTCGCTTTTTACGTCACTTCCGAGCCGGCTTTGCGGTATTCCCGGAGCAAAACACAATTCGAACTGTTCCTACTCGGGGAGCTTTTCTTGGCAGGGGGCCGCAACGGCTCGCATCGAGCCGAAAGGCATTCCCTAGGGATGCTCAGGCGATGACGCGTCACACTCGCCCCAAGCGTCCTGCCTCTCGCTCCCGCAAGAGCAACATGCCGGGCGTCATGATTGCAAGACCATAGAATCGGTCGCCAAGAAGGCGGCTGAAATCAGCGCGATCGAGTGTCAGAAGAACATCGGCCGATGCCAGCGCGCTGAACAGAACAGGTCTGTCCTTCTCAACCGGAAATACGGCGGGCTTGTCGATCGTCAGGACATCATCGACGACAACGAGTTGGCTCCGAAGGCTCAGCCACGATGTGGTGACTGATGGCGCGAAGGCCGCGAGATTCCGAACGGTCTCTTCGACGGCATAGGGTGTCGTCACCAATCGCCACTCATGTGTTCCGGCAAGGCGGAACACCGACCGGGACGCGCCTTCGGCCGACGCGGCTCCGGCGATCATGACGCTTGAATCCAGAAACAGCCTCACGGCTGCTCCCGCAGGCGGCGCATGTCGGTTTCATCTTCCGCAATCCAGCGGTCCATCTCGTCCGCCGAAAACACGCGTGGTTCCGGCAGCACGGCACCCTCAGCCCGAAGCCGTGACGCCAGGAAGAGCATCAACTCTTGCTTCTCAGCAGGCGAGAGCGAAACGGCAGCAGCCTCGATATCAGCGAGCGTAACCATACGCACAAGCGTACACGCATTGAGGGCAGTCTGCAAAGTCCACGTGCCCTGCCCACGAGCGCATGCGCCGAACTACTTTCACCAGCGTGCGATCCCATGCGGTTCCCTGCGAAGTTCCAACTGCGTCGGATTCTGCGTCGCCTTCCTGCGCCATTCCCCGCTTTCCCTCAGGAAAACGCAACTGTGCGTGATCCTACTCGGGGAGCTTTTGGCACTTTTTGCAAGTGATCTGCCCCCGCTGATGGAATCAGGTTCTATCAGTAGGGTTTCAGTGCCAATGGCTCGCCTCTGTCCGGTGCCGATGCCGGCGCGGTATAAGCTCGAGCCACGGGTGATGTCGCGGATCCGCTCCATCCAACCGCTTACGAGGTTTTCCATGCAACTGCGCAGCATCGTGACCGTGGCCATCGTGGCCTCATGCTTGGCGTTACAGCCGCAGACCGGCCGCAGCTGCACGCGGTGCGTCTACCTCGGGCCGAACGACACGGTGCTCGTCGCCCGTTCGATGGACTGGGTCGAAGATCCGAGCACTGAGATCTACTGCTTTCCCCGCGGTATGAGCCGAAACGGCGCCTCTGGGCCGAACACGCTTTCCTGGACGAGCAAGTACGGCTCGCTGGTCTGCTCCTTCTACAAGGTGGCCACCGTCGACGGCATCAACGAGAAGGGCCTGGTCGCCAATACGCTCTATCTTGTCGAGTCGGACTACGGCCGGCCCGTCGCCGGCAAGCCGACGATGTCGATCGCCACCTGGACGCAGTACGTCCTCGACACCTACGCAACGGTGAAGGAGGCCGTCGATTCGCTGGAGAAGGAACCGTTCACGATCATCGCCCCCACACTGCCCAACGGCGTTCCCGGCGTCGGGCACATGGCGATCTCCGATCCCTCCGGCGATTCGGCAATCCTCGAGTATGTCAAAGGGAAGCTCGTCATCCACCATGACCGGAAATACCAGGTGATGACCAACTCGCCGACGTTCGATCAGCAGTTGGCACTCGACGCCTACTGGAAGGGAATCGGTGGCCTGACGATGCTTCCCGGCACGAACCGGGCATCCGACCGCTTCGTCCGCACGTCCTTCTATCTCGGCACGCTTCCGCAGACCGACGACTCCCGCCTCGCCGTGGCTCAGCTCTTCAGCGTGATCCGGAATGCGTCGGTACCACTGGGACTGAAGACAGCCGCCCCCAACGTCGGCAGCACGATCTGGCGGACACTCTACAACCACAAGGCGAAGACTATGTACTTCGATTCGGCCACGAGCCCCACCGTGTTTTGGATTCCGCTGGCCGATCTCGATTTCACCGCGGGAGCACCGGTGAAGAAACTCGCCCTCATCGGCGGAGAGACCTACAACGGCAACGCCGCCAAGCAGCTTGTGTCTGTGGAGCCGTTCGCCTTCCTGCCGGCCAAGGCCGAATAAGAGCCGCTGCCACGGAGGAGAGGACGGTCAACGGCACTTTCTCAATCGTCTGGCCGGTGACGACCGGTCGATTGGGTGCCGTCCAATGCTCTCCACAGTGCCGCCGGATGGATTGTGGCCCTACGAGCCCGCCGCGGCCATTCCCGGACTACTCGATCGCCTCGATGTCCGACAGCACCCAGGAGCGGTCGAAGTAGGTCTGGGTCGGGCCGTAGAGGCGGAAGTAGCTGAACCAGCCTTTGCCCGGGAGGGTCTTGATCCAGTTGCTCTCCGGCGTGCCGGCGGGAACCGCGGGGCCGAACGTGAGGTCCACGGAGCCGTCGGCGTTCGTAACGATGGCGTCTCGTGATGAACGATCCGGCGAAACGTCCGACTTCACGAAGCAGCGGGTCTCGTTGTCGTACACGGTGACAGACCAAAATTGCGCCACGGGAACGTCCTTCGGGACCGTGAGGCGATAGGTCTTGGCACCATCGAGCCAGCGGCCCTGGCTGTCCTTCGCGGCCTCGAGGTAGACCTGCCCGACTCCGACGGCGCGGCCCATCATGCCCACGGAGACACCGACCGCTTCGTAAAACCAACTCGTGCGCTCATCCAACTGCGTGTGATGCC
>CAMDDA010000198.1 GCA_945890755.1 Candidatus Kuenenia stuttgartensis | reverse complement strand
TCCGATGTCTACGCCCTCGGCTGTCTTCTGCACACGCTGGTATCGAGCCGCCCGCCGTGCTGGAAGGGCGAGCCGCGGGCCACGCTGCTCGAGGCGGCGACAGTGGGTCCGGCGCCGCTCGCGCCCCCTGCCGTACCCGTCGAGGTGGCGACGCTCATCGGGTATCTCACGGCCCGCGATCCTGCGGCCCGGTATCAGAATGCGATCGACGCGGCCCAGGCGATCGCGGCCTGCTTCGGGCTTGCGGCTCCTGCGGTCGCCGCGATGCCGGAGTCCGCGGGCGGTGCCGTCGATGCTGCTGCGGGCCAGGTGTGGCCGGATGTTTCGGCAGCCCCCGTCGCGACGCCGCGGCCGGCTGGTAGCCGCGCGAGGAAACGGAACCGCGGCGGCGGTGCAGGACTGATCGCCGCCCTACTGGTCGGTCTCGGGCTTGCAGCCGCGGGGGGCTATTACGCGCTTTCGTCGAAGCCGGCTGGTGGTGGAGGGACGAAACCGAAACCCAGCGTGGAGCCGCCCGCGACAGAGACGACTGCGGACGACGCTCCGGAGCCGGTCGGGCCGACCGCTGCCGCGCCGGCGGAGTCGTCGGGCAAGGCCGGGCTCTCCGCTGCCGCGGCGGGGCGTGTCGCCGCCCCGGCCGCCGTGGCGGATCGCCGACCGATGGTGCAGGTCGTCGACGATCCGAATCTGCCCTGGGAGTCGCCCACGAAGGGCCAGCCGCCGGCGCTCGCCTACCTGCCGCCAAACGCCCAGTGGCTCGTGCTCGCGCGGCCGGCCGCGATGCTCGCCGACGACGAGGCGAGCCTGTTCGTGAAATCGCTTGGGCCGGGTGTGGAGGCGGCGCTGGCCGCGACGGCGGCCCTTGCCGGCTGCGAACCGGATGAACTCGAGACCGTGCAGGCAGGCTGGCTGGCACCGAGCACCGAGGAACTGGTGATGGGGCTCGCGCTGCGGCTCGTCGAGTCGCGGGCCGTACCCGACGACGAAGGATTTCGGGCCCGGGTGTGGGCGGCGAAGCGGAGCGAAGAGATCGCGGGCGAGACGGTCTTCGTGGCCGGTGGCAGGGCCTTCTGGCTGCCCGTTCGGGAGCGGGGCCGGGTGCTCGTCGTGGCGCCGCCACCACTGATGGAGGAGATCATCACAGACGCCGCCGCGGCGCAGTCTGGCCGCGAGGGGGGCGGTCCGGCCGTCTCGCTCGACCGTGATCTGGAAACGCTCGTGGAGATGCTCGACGCCGACCGACACCTTACGCTCGCGGGCCTGCCGCACCACCTGCTCACGAACGGCCGCCCGACCGCGCTCGTGGGGCCGCTCGCGCGGCTTGCCGATCCGCTCGACGCATTCTGCGGGGAGGACGTGAAGGCGGCGGCGGTGTCGCTGCATTTCGGCGAAGATTTCTACGCCGAGGTCGATGCGGTCACAGCGCTCGACCTGCCTGCCGCCAAGGCTGCGCCGGTGCTCGCCGAGCGGCTCGCCCAACTGCCCGACGACGTGGAGGCCTATTGCACGCGGCTGGCACCCGATCCCTACGGTGGTCGGCTCGTGATGCGGCTGCCTGGAATGCTGCGGTCGCTCTCGGCCAATCTGCGGGCTGGTGCCGAGCCGAATGGCGTGGTGCTCAACGTGGTGTTGCCGCGGCCCGCGGGGCACAACATCGCGCTGGCCGCCGAGCTGGCGCTGGCCCAGTCGCCCCTGGGGGCCGCGCCCGTCGCGGCTGCCACCGCGGCCGCCGCGACCGACGCCCTCGGCAAACTCGAAAAGAAGATGACCCTGGTCTTTGCCAAGGACACACTCGAGAAGACGATCCAGATGATCTCCGAGGAGGTGGGCGTGCCGATGGAGATCGTCGGCCCTGACCTGCAGCTCGAAGGCATCACGAAGAACCAGTCGTTCGGCCTCGACGAAGAGGACAAGTCGGCGAAGGCGATCCTCAAGGTCGTGCTCCAGAAGGCCAACCCCGACGGCAAGCTCGTTTATGTCGTCACCAAGCAGGACGGCGAGGAGGTGATTCTGATCACCACGCGAGTGGCCGCCGAGAAGCGGCGCGATACGATCGCCCCAGGCCAGTGAATCCAGTTCATTCACCAGAGAGAGGATGAGCGACATGATCATCGTCATGCAGGCCGAGGCGGCACAGTCGGATCTCGAGCACGTCGTCGCGCGGGTCGAAGGTCTCGGCCTCCGGCCGCACGTGATCGTGGGCACGGAGCGGACGGTCGTGGCCGTGGTCGGCGACGAACGCAACGCCCAGATGAGCGGGCTGGAGACGCTGCCGGGTGTGGCGTCGGTGCTGCCGATCCTCGCGCCCTACAAGGTGGCCAGCCTCGAGGTGCAGAGTGAGCCGACGGTCGTTCAGGCCGGTCCGCTCGTCGTCGGCGGTGGCCGCGTGGGCGTGATCGCGGGCCCCTGTTCGGTGGAGAGCCGCGAGCAGATCGTGCAGACGGCGCGGGCCGTGAAGGAGGCCGGTGCGCTCGGCCTGCGGGGCGGAGCGTTCAAGCCGCGGACGAGTCCCTACAGCTTTCAGGGGCTCAAGGAGCAGGGGCTCGAACTGCTCGCCGAAGCCCGCGAGGCGACGGGGCTCGCGATCGTGACGGAGGTCGTGTCGCCGGAAGACGTACCCCTCGTGGCCCGGTATGCCGACGTGCTCCAGGTCGGGGCCCGCAACATGCAGAACTACCGGCTCTTGGAGGCCGTGGGCCGCACGCGGGTGCCGGTGCTCCTCAAGCGAGGTCCGGCGGCCACCGTCGAGGAGCTGCTGCTCGCGGCGGAATACATCCTCGACGCCGGCAACCGGCAGGTGATGCTCTGCGAGCGGGGCATCCGTACGTTCGAGACCCACACCCGCTTCACGCTGCCGTTGGCGACCGTGCCCTGGCTGCATGCCCGCACGCATCTGCCCGTGGTGGTCGATCCGAGCCACGGCACGGGGCATGCGAATCTCGTGGAGAGCATGGCCGCGGCGAGCGTGGCGGCCGGGGCCGACGGGTTGATCGTGGAGGTGCACCCCGACCCGAAGTGCGCGGCCAGCGACGGTGGCCAGACGCTCGACATTCCGGCGTTTCGACGGATGATGGACGTCTGCCGTCGCGTTGCCGCGGCCGTCGGCCGCACGCTGGGGTAGCTCACCCGAGCAGCAGCACCGAGATGCCCGTGTAGAGCACGATGCCCACGATGTCGACCACGGCCGACACGAACGGGTTGCTCATGAGGGCCGGGTCGAGGCCGATCGACCGGAAGAGCAGGGGGAGGCCGGAGCCGACGAGCGTGCCGAGCATCACGACGCACAGGATCGTGATCGGGATCACGAGCGCGTGCATGGGAGACGGCGCGTAGACAAGCGCGAGGAGATACCCCGGCACGGCGAGGAGGCCGCCCAGCAAGAGGCCGAGGGCGAACTCGCGGCGGAGGATCCGCGGCCAGTCGGAGAGCTTGCAGTCGCCGGTGGAGAGGGCGGTGATCACGAGCGTGGCCGACTGGTTGCCGGAGTTGCCGCCGCTGGCGATCACGAGCGGGATGAAGGCGATCAGCCAGGCGTGGGTGATCGGCGACTTGGCCAGCACCATCGCCGTGAGGGCGGCGGTGGCGAAAAGGATCGCGAGCCACACGCCCCGCTTCCAGGTCATCGAGATGATCGCGGCCTCGAGGTAGCTCTCGCCGAGCGGGGCGATGGCGGCGATCCGCTGGGCGTCGTCGGTGGCGTCCTGCCGCACGGCGTCGAGCACGTCGTCGTGGGTGACGATGCCCACGAGTCGCCTCTGGTCGTCGACCACCGGGATGGCGATGAAGTCGAACCGGGCGAGGGCGTCGACCACCTTCTCGCTCGGCTCGTCCACCCGCACGGCGATCACGTCGCGTTGCATGAGGTCGGCGACCAGGGCCGTCGGCCGGGCGAGGATCAGGTCGCGGAGCGAGACGAAGCCCACGAGCTTGCGTTCGGGGTCGAGCACGTAGATGTAGTAGATCGACTCGCTGTCGGGGGCCTGCGACCGCAGCCGCGTGATCGCCTCGCCGGCCGTGATGTCGGCCGGGAGCGAGGCGTATTCGGTCGTCATCAGCGAGCCGGCCGAGCCCTCCGGGCAGGAGAGCAGCATCCGGATGTCGTGCCGCTCGGCCTTGGCGACGAGCGGCAGGATGTCCTCGACGAACTCCGGGTCGAGCTCGCGGAGGAGGTCGTCGCGGTTGTCGGCCGCCATCCACTCGAGCAGGGCGCCGAGGTGGGGGCGGTCGCCCGCCTTCACGAGCTCGACCTGGCGGGCCATGGGGTAGTAGGGAAACACCTCGGCCTGCCGTTCCACGGCCATCGCGTCGAGCATCTGCCAGAGCTCGCGGTCGTCGAGCCCCTCGGAAAACTCCGCGACCGTCGCGGGGTGGAGTTCCTCGGCCACTTCGCGCAGCCCCGCCGTGTCGCCCTCGGCGAGCATCACGCGGAGTTCCGGGATCAGGATGGGGTTGGCGGCCGGCATGCGGGAGGGGCCTATACTGCGAGCGGTTTGCAGTCGGTCTCGAAATAGCCCTCGAAGTATGCCATGGACCCGCGGCCCGTCGAACGGCGATTCCTCTGGTGCCTGATCGTGGCGGTCCTCGCCTGCCCGGTCGCCGATGCTCGGGCGAGTGATGCCCTCCGTGGCCACGAGCATTTGCTGACGCATGCCTATCTGCCCCCCGACTTCGACCAGGAGGTCTTCGACGCCCTCTGGACGATGTGGGAGGAGCCGCTGCGCTCGCGGGCGGAGGCGGCGCCCGTCGCCGAGCGGCGGCGGATGGCGATGGAACGGTACGGACTCCTGCCCCATCCCGACGATCCGTCGCGATCGGTGCAGTATGTGGTCGGCGTCGATGGTTCCTGGACGATGAGCTGCCTCGCCTGCCACCAGGGGCAGGTGGGGGGGCGTCTCATTCCGGGTGCGCCGAATTCCAGCTACGCGTTGGAGACGCTTACCGAAGACGTGCGGATGCTCAAGGTGAAGCAGCGGAAGCCGCTCGGCCACATGGACATGGGCTCGCTGCTCCTCCCCCTCGGCACGACCAACGGCACCACCAACGCCGTGATCTTCGGCGTGGCCTTGATGCGGCATCGTGACGCCGCGCTCAATATCGTGCAGCGGCCGCCGCGGTTCGACCTCGTGCACCACGACATGGACGCCCCGGCCTGGTGGCACTACCGCAGGCGCAACAGCCTCTATGCCGACGGCTTCGCCGCCAAGGGGCATCGGATGCTGATGCAGTTCCTGCTCGTCAAGGAAAACGGCCCCGAGAAGTTCGCGGCCTGGGAGGACGAGTTCCGCGACATCGAGGCCTGGATCGCGGCCCTCGAGCCGCCGCGGTGGCCCGGCGCGATCGACGCGTCGCTGGCTGCGGCCGGGCAGGGCGTGTTCGCCGCCCACTGCGCGTCGTGCCACGGCACCTACGGCCCCGACGGCTCGTATCCCGAACGACTCGTCTCGATCGACGAGGTCGGCACCGACCGCGTGCGGCTCGATTCGCTCACGGCCAAGGAGCGGTCGGAGCTCAATGCCAGCTGGTTCGGTCACATGGGGGCCGACGGTGCCGATCTCGCGGACCGGGCCGCCGGCACCGGCTACGTGGCCCCGCCGCTCGACGGTGTCTGGGCCTCGGCCCCGTATTTCCACAATGGCTCCGTGCCCACGCTTTGGCATGTGCTCCATCCAGGCGAGCGGCCGACCGTGTGGCGGCGGACACCGACGGGCTACGACGAGTCCCGCGTCGGCCTGGAGGTCGAGGAGCGGGACGCACTGCCGGAGGGCAAGCTGCTGCCCTCGGTGCGGCGGCAGTATTTCGACACCCGCAAGCCGGGCAAGAGCGCCGCCGGCCACGACTTTCCAGATGCCCTCTCGGCCGACGAGAAGACCGCGGTGCTCGAATATCTGAAGACGCTGTAGTGGATGCGGCTGCGTGAGGGCACTGATGCAATGCCGCACTGGTTCGGCCGGCGGTAAAACCTCCGTCGTCGCTACGGGATTCCTCCCGCCACCCGTGTACCCGATGGAACGCACATAGCTACGGATATCCCTGCGCTCCTCCTCCGGTTTCCCCGGCCAGCCTCCTCACGATCGAATGCCGAGTAAAGCAAACGACATTCGGCAGTAAGGCGCAGCGACACTCGATTCCTGATCGTGAGGAGGCCGGTCGGGGGCGCCGCGCAGCCGTCCGGGGAATTTTGCCTGCCAGAG
>CAMDDA010000197.1 GCA_945890755.1 Candidatus Kuenenia stuttgartensis | reverse complement strand
ATTGTTGCCGCACTTCATCCGCCGGCCGGCCTCGCGGGCGGATTGCACCGCGGGCAGGAGCAGCGCGATCAGGCCCGCGATGATCGCAATCACGATGAGCAGCTCGACGAGCGTGAAGCCCCGCTGATTTCGAGAAGGCGTATCCATGTCGCCGTTCGCTTTCGTATCCTCGCCCTTTCGCGACGGTCACCTCGTCGGGTACGGTAGCGATCCCCTCAGACGAACCGCAACCACTCGCCCGGCGGGGCCGCAGTCGGAGCCTGGGGCGGCACGAGGGATTTCATGCGGCGATTGACGCGAGCGGAGGTGCGGGAAGTCGATCGGCTGGCGATCGAGGAGTATGGCCTGCCCGCTCACCGACTACCGGGGGGACGCGGCCGTGAATGCAGGCGTCGCGCGGCAGGCGGGGCTGTCAATCCTGGACCTCTCGACCGCTTCGCCTGGGGACTGGGCGGCCGCCCTGCGTGGTGCCGTGTGGATCGTCGATGCCCTCCTGGGCACTGGCGCGACCGGCGCGACCGGCGCGTCCTGGGGTGCCGTGGCGACGGCGATCACGGCGATCAACGAGACGCGGGCCGCGCTGCTCGCCCGCTTCGGGCTCTCCGCCGGCAGCCCGCCCGGCGATTAGCCGAGGACGTTCTCGAGCACCTCTTCCGAAACGTAGATCGGGAGGTTGGGCTCGCAGGTCACCGCGACGGCGATCGCATCGCTGGGGCGGGCATCGATCTCGACCAGCTCGCCATCCTTGAGCACGCGGATCATCGCGAAGTAGGTGTGCTCCTTGAGTTCGGAGATCACGACGTCCTGAAACTCGCCCCCCATCAGCTCGACGGCCGCGACGAGCAGGTCGTGCGTGAGCGGCCGGGGCGACTGGTGGTGCTTCACACGGCGGTCGATGCTCGTGGCCTCGAAGAGGCCGATCAGGATCGGGAACGTGCGGTCCCCTTCGACCTCTTTGAGATACACGACCTGCTGGTCGTTGATCTCACTGATGATGATGCGGGAGAGCTCCATTTGGACGCTCATGTCGATGCTCCGAAAGTGTGCGGTGGAGCCTCCAGCCTACCCCAAACCATACCGCGACGCAGGTGCCCGGTTTATCGCTCCTGACGGGCCCGAAGTTCGGCGAGCGTGGCCTCGGATTTCTCGAGGCGGGCCTCGAGTTCGGCCAGTTGCTCCCGCTCCTTGGCGATCACCGCGGCCGGGGCCCGCGCCGTGAATTTCTCGTCGGACAGCTTCCGCCGCTTGGCCTCGATGAACCCTACGGTCTTCTCGTTTTCCTTCGTCAGCCGGGCAATCTCGGCCCCGACATCCACGAGGTCGGCGAGATCCACGAACACGTCGCAGCCGCCCACGGAGGCCGTGGCCGCGAGCGGGCCCGACGTCACGTCCGGTCCGACGCCCGTCAGTTCACACGCCGCCATCGACGCCACCGCCGCGTGCAGCGGCTCGAGCAGTGCGGCCTGTGCGGGACTCGTGCGGATCGCCACCTTCACCCGGGTCTTCGGCGGCACGTTCTGCCGGGCGCGGATCTCGCGGATCGCGCCGACCACGCCCAGGAACGTTCCGAAGCGGTTCTCCGTGTCAGGGTCGATCCACGCCTCCGGCGGCTTCGGCCAGCGAGCCGTCATGAGCGACACCGCCAGTGGCTGCGTGGCGTCGTCCCACGGCATCCGTCGCGCACCGGTCGCCTCGTGCAGGTGCTGCCAGATCTCTTCGGTGACGAACGGCATGATCGGGTGGAGCAGCCGCAGGATCGTGTCGAGGCCCAGGAGCAGCATCGACCGGGCCCGATCGCGCTGGGCCGGATCGGCGAGCCGCGCCTTGCAGAGTTCGAGGTACGCGCTGCAGAACTCGTCCCAGGCGAAGGCATAGAGGATTCGCGAGAGTTCGGCGAACCGATACTCGTCGACCGCCCGGGTGGCGTCGCGGGTCACGCTCGCGAGCCGGCTTGCCAGCCAGCGATCCTCGAGGGGAGCCGTTCCGAAATCGAGCTGCGTGAGTGGCACGCCTGTGAACCCATCGAGGTTCATGAGCACGAATCGCGTGGCATTCCAGAGCTTGTTCGAGAAATTCCGTCCGGCCTCGAACTTCTCGCTCACGGCCGGCCCGCGGGGCAAAGCGAGGTCGGCCTCCGCCGAGGCCCACTGCGTGCGGAACGGCTGGCCGCACTTCGGGCAGTCGATCCGCGGCTTGACGCGGTTCTGCACCGTCTGCTCGACGAGCGCCGCGCAGGCCGGGCACTGGTAGTCCACCGGCATCCGCACGTCCTGCGTCTCGGTCGCCATGCCGGCCAGCGCGAACCGCAGCGCATCGGCGCCGAGCGAGTCGATCACGTCCACAGGGTCAACGCCGTTGCCCTTGCTCTTGCTCATCGTCTCGCCGTAGCGATCGAGAATCTTGGGGTGGATGTAGACCTCACGGAACGGAATCTCACCCGTGTCGAACACGCCCATGATCACCATCCGCGCCACCCAGAGCGTGAGGATGTCGCGACTCGTGACGAGCGTGCTCGTGGGGTAGAAGCAGGCCAACTCAGGCGTGGCGGCCGGCCAGCCGAGCGTGGAATGGGGCCAGAGCGCCGAGGAGAACCAGGTGTCGAGCACGTCGGGATCCCGCACGAGCGGGACGCCGGCGACGCTCTCGACGGGAAGTGTCTCGTCCGCGGAGCAGACGAACCAGCCGCCGCCGCCATCGGCCGTCCAGGCCACGGTGTCGCGGTCGCCAAACGCACGAGCAAGATCGGCCTCGGTGACGCCCGCGACGTGCCAGATCGGAATCCGATGGCCCCACCAGAGCTGCCGACTCACCGGCCAGTCGCGTTTCTCCGACAGCCAGTCGAGGTAGCTTTTGGCATACCGTTCCGGAGTGATCCGCACCCGGCCCTGAGCCACCGCGTCGAGCGCCGGCTCGGCAAGCTCATCCATGCGGATGAACCACTGATCGGCGAGATACGGCTCGATCGGCGTCTTCGAGCGATCGGAGTGAGCGAGCTCGATGACGCGGTCCTCGACCTGCACGAGCTGGCCGGCGGCGTCCAGGTCGGCGACGACCCTGTCGCGGGCCTTGCGGATCGTGAGTCCCTCGTAGGGACCCGCCTCCGCGTTCAGCGTGCCGTCGGGCCGGAGAATGTTGAGCATCGGCAGGCTCTGCCGGCGGCCCACGTCGTAGTCGTTGGGGTCGTGGGCCGGCGTGATCTTCACGCAGCCGGAGCCCATCTCGGGCTTGGCCCATTCGTCGGCCACGAGCGGGATCTCGCGGCCGAGCAGCGGCAGCCGCACCTTCCGGCCCGCCCGGGCCATCGCGGCGAGCGTGTCGAGCATCGGCAACAGATCGCGACGGCGGGCCGCAAGCTCGTCGAGCTGCGCGTCGATCGCGGCATGCTCCTTGGCGGCCGCCTCGCTGCGCTTCTGCCGGAGCGACTGCTCGGCGACAGCAAGGGCCACGGCCGGCGCCGGATGCACGGCCACGGCCGTATCGCCAAGCAGTGTCTCGGGCCGCGTCGTGGCCACCGTCACGCTCGTCGGCTCACCGGGGTGCGGGTTCACCACGTCGTAGCGGATGTGCCAGAAGTGCCCCTTCACCTGTTCGTGAAACACCTCGTCGTCGCTGACGGCCGTCTGCAGGAACGTGTCCCAGTTGACGAGCCGCTTGCCACGGCGGACGAGGCCCTTCTGAAAGAGGCGGAAGAACGCCTCGCGAACGGCCTGCGCACATTGCCCGTCGAGCGTGAAACGCGTGCGGTCCCAGTCGCAGCTGGCGCCGAGGTCGCGCAGCTGGCCAAGAATCCGCTTCTCGTACTGCTCCTTCCAGGCCCAGATGCGTTCCACGAGCCGCTCGCGGCCGAGATCATGGCGGGAGAGCTTTTCCTCCTCGAGCAGCCGCCGCTCCACCACGGCCTGCGTGGCGATGCCCGCGTGGTCGGTGCCGGGCATCCAGAGCGTGAGATAGCCCTGCATCCGCCGGGTGCGGACAAGGACGTCCTGCAAGGTGTTGTTGAGCGCGTGGCCGAGGTGCAGCGCGCCCGTCACGTTGGGGGGCGGAATGACGACCGAAAACGTGCGGCGGCCCGGGGCCGGCTCGGCGTGCCAGTCGCGGCGAGAGTCCCAGAGCGTGCGGCAACGGGCCTGGGCGGCCCGGTGGTCGTATTGCTTCGGCAGTTCGTGCATGCAGTGGCCTCGAAAAGCCCGGAATGTACCGGAAACGGTAGCCGCGTTTCCATAAACTCGCGAAACTCTGGCAGCCGCGCTCATGGCCGGCAGAGCCCACCACGCGATTGGAGACCCCATGAAGCTCGTTCGGTTCGGTGCCCGCGGTGCGGAGAAGCCGGGGCTCGTCGCGGCGGACGGCCGGATCAAGGACTGCTCGGCCCATGTGGCCGACTATGACCACGCCTTCTTCGCCGGCGACGGCCTGGAACGCGTGCGGTCATTCGCCGCGCGGCCCGATCGCCTTCCCGACGCCCCGGCCGGCGTGCGGCTCGGCGCCCCGGTCGCCCGGCCACGAAATGTTTTCGCCATCGGCCTCAACTACTCCGACCACGCAAAGGAGACCGGCGCGGCCATCCCGGCGGAACCGATCCTGTTCATGAAGGCGACCAGTGCCGTCTGCGGCCCGCACGATCCGATCCTCATTCCCCGCGGCAGCGAGAAAACCGACTGGGAGGTGGAACTCGGCGTGGTCATCGGCCGCGACGCCCACTATCTGCCGTCGAAGGAGGCAGCCCGCGGTCACATCGCCGGCTACTGTGTCGCCAACGACGTGTCGGAGCGGTCATTTCAGCTGGAGCACGGCGGCCAGTGGAGCAAGGGGAAGTCGAGCCTGAACTTCCTGCCGCTCGGGCCGTGGCTCGTCACGCCCGACGACATCCCCGACCCGCAGCAGCTTGGCCTACGACTCGACGTCAACGGCACGCGGCGGCAGACCGGCACCACGGCCAGCATGATCTTCGACGTGCTGCACATCGTGCACTATCTGTCGCAGTTCCTCGTGCTCGAGGCGGGCGACGTGATCATCACCGGCACGCCTCCGGGCGTCGGCATGGGGATGAAGCCGCCGCAGTTTCTCCGGGCCGGCGACGTGGTTGAACTGGCAATTGACGGACTCGGCAGCCAGCGAAGCGTGTGCGAGCCAGGGTGACAGCAGAGGCTGGCCGATCACCACACGGTGCGTGCTTGAAGGGAGTCGACAAACGCCTTCACGGGTAGCACGTCGATTCCGTCTTCCGTCCGTTGAGGCCGCGTGCCCTCGTACACGACAACTCGCCGCTTGAGTCCCGAGAGTTCGGCGATCGCCCGCAGACCCTTGAAGTCGGCCGGAGCCAGGGATGTCTTCGCCTTGGCCTCGATGGCGACGAACTCACGCCCCGTCTTCACGATGAAGTCCACTTCGATTCCGCCCTCCGTCGGCGCCCAGTACGACAGCCCATCGAAGGGTTCGCCACAGCCCCATGCCGGCTCGCCGTACGCCCGAAGCAATTGACCGATCCAGCCCTCGAACAGCGGGCCGCGCTCGACAGCAGAGGGTGAGTGGAATTCGCGCCGCACCGCCCGCACCATGCCACTGTCGGTCCAGTAGAGCTTCGGATGCCGCCGTTCCTTGACCCGCAACCGGGCATGGAAGGCAGGCAGAAGCCATGCCACGTGTGTATCCGTGAGAATCTCGAGATAGCCCTCCACGGTCGTACGGGCGACGCCGGCATCACGGGCGAGCCCTGCCACCGACAAGACCTGCCCGTGGAACACTCCGGCCACAGGAAGGAACCGCGCAAAGCCCGACAGATTGCGCACCAGGGCTTCGGCCTGGATCTCCTGTTTCAAGTAAAGCTGCACATACGCTTCGAGCGCCTCCCGTCGATCCGCTGCGTTCCAGATCAGTGGCAGGCTGCCGGATTGCAGGATGGGCCCGAGGTCGAAGTCGCGACCGAGTTCCTCGGGCACGAGCGGGAGCATCTGCCGCTGCACGGCCCGGCCTGCAAGCAGGTTCGTTCCCGCCTGCTTCAGCTTGCGGGCACTCGAGCCGAGGAGCACGAACCGCAGCCGTCGCTCCTCGATGAACCGGTGCACCTCGTTGAGCAACGCCGGCAGCCGCTGAATCTCATCCACGATCACCGTCGCGCCGAGAGGCAGTGTCCGCAGTTCGCCGGCGAACAGGCCAGGATCGCGGAGGTACGCCTGGTAGAGCCCCTCGTCGAGCAGGTCGATGCGATGGGCATCGGGC
>CAMDDA010000196.1 GCA_945890755.1 Candidatus Kuenenia stuttgartensis | reverse complement strand
TCCGCAGCGATAACGGGAGTGAGTTCACGGCCAAGTGTGTCCGCGAATGGCTCGGGCGAGTTGGCGTGAAGACGCTGTTCATCGAGCCAGGCTCACCATGGGAGAACGGCTATGTGGAGAGCTTCAACGGCAAGCTCCGGGACGAGCTGCTCGAGCGGGAAGCCTTCGACACGCTGCTTGAGGCCAAGGTGCTCATCGAGCGGTGGCGGCAGCACTACAACACGATCCGGCCGCACAGTGCGTTGGGATACCGGCCCCGGCCCCTGAGACGCTGCAGCCATGGGGGCAGGTCACTCCGGCGTGGCATGGACCGTGCCGTGGATGCGGCCCCTCACGTCGCCGCCGTCGGCAGCGACGACGTCCCACGCGAGCTCATAGCCCATCGTGGCCGCGAAGTTCTCGATGCCGATCGTAACGATGCGGCCGTCGCTCGACACCTCCATGGATTCAACACGATGGCGGCGCTCGTCGATGTGATCCGAGCCATACCGCGCCGTTCGCTCGAGCCGCCATGATGTGTAGGTCCAGTTTTCTGGATCGGCGGCCCGCGTTCGATCGAGCGGATCGCTGAACGTGAGCCGCAGGCCCGTTGCGGTCGCCTCCAGTTTCAGCGGCATCCGCAGCGGTGCAGTCGTCCGGCGGATCCTGAAAAAACCACCGGGCTGGGTACGGTTGCCGGCCCAGGCGAACAGCCCGCACGCATAGAGCTGGCCGTCGGCAGGGGAAAAACGCCCCCGCATGATGCCGGTGGGCAGGTCTGCGAGCGGCAACTGGACGAGCCCCCCCTGAAGCAACGGGGCACCCGTGCCCTGCGAAGTCGACACCTGCTGCGGCAGTACGAGGTGAATCCGGCCCTCGCCGTAGGAGAGTTCGAGCAGTCGGCCCTCGAGCGCCGGCCACGTGTGTGCCGGGACGCGGAGCATCTCCGCGGGGGAGCGGTCGAACGCATTCGTGATCCAGGCCAGCGGCGGCTCCATCGCCGCGTCACTCGAGTCGGTGACGTGGTGATATCCGAACATGTTGCCGTAGAACCCGCCGCGCCGGACGTGATTGATTCGGTTTTTCGGATTCCAATGGCCCTCCTGTTCGGTCACGAAGAACGTGCCGTCGGTCTCGACGCACACGCCGTTGGCCGCCCGGAAGCCGTTGGCGACGATCTCCGTCGTCGAGCCGTCGCGTGCAACCTTCAGGAGCGTGCCGTGATGCGGCACGACCGCCGGCAACGCGTGCCGCGCACTCTTGGCGTAGTAGAGATTGCCCTCCGCATCGGTCTCGAGCCCCATCGCAAACTCGTGAAAATGCTCGGTCACCTGGTGGTCGCTGTTGAACGTGTCGTAGCGGTCGGTGCAGCCGTCGCCGTCGAGATCGCGGAGTATGGCGATCCGATCGCGACAGCCGACGTGGATCGCCCCGTCGATCACCTTCAGCCCCAGCGGCTGATAGAGCCCCGACGCGATCCGCCGCCACGACAGTTTTCCATCCGCGGCCGCCAGCCCCCTGACGGTCCAGACGTCGCCATCCCAGGTGCACAGCGCGGCCGAATCGTCACCGAGGAAGTCGATCCCGCTGAACCGCACCTGGGCGTTCCATGGGTTCCAGGCCGGGGGCTTCAGCACGTCAGCTGCAAACGGCCCTGCATCCGCGGCCCGGACAACGGCCGTCTCGACGACCGTGTTCCAGTTGTTGTGGGCAGGCTGCTGAATCAGCGATGCGGGATCGTCGAGCGGCGGCAGCTTCGACGTGCGTTCGGCGATCGGCTCGCGTCCTGCAGCGGTGAGGGCGACGCCGACCACGAGCGGCGTGGTTCGCGGCGGCAGCGTGAGCACGTGGAATCCGTCCGACTTTTCCAGCCTCGCGTCGGCGGCAGGCATCGCCCCCACGATCGCTGCGTCCACCTTGGCATCACCGGCCTGCACCTTCGCCACACGCACGGCGAGTTCGCCTGCATGCGGCTCGATCCGCCAGATCCTGGTCACCACCGGATCGACGGCGTCGGCGGATGCCTGTTCGAGTCTCGCAGTCTCGAGCACCCGGGTGTCGCCGACCGTGTATTCGAGCACGACTCGGTCGCCGGTGTGATGCAGCGACTGAAATTTCCCCCCCGACGCCGGCAGCGGTCCGTAGGGCTGTCCGTCCCGCCCGAGCGGCCGCGGATCATCGAACGAGCCGCTCTGCGGATCGGCCCAGCCGGGGAGCGTGGGCGTGGACGCAATGAGCTGCCCATCGATCCGCGGATGCCTGCCGTGCAGGCCGTCGAAGTTGATCCCGTGCCAGTCGATGAAGCCGCTTCCCGTCCAGACGGCGGCCGCCCGGAGCGTGTCGAGTTCGTAGAGGATCCAGGTGCGGCCACGGACGATGCCGCTGGGGCCGGCATCGAGCCGAACCGCAAGCCCCTTCCGCGCCACGTTCGTGCCATCGTCGCCCACCTCGATGCTCGCGGCAAGAAATGGCCCGTAGTCGTGGGTTCGCCAGCGTTCGATGTTCGTGGGAGCGGGCCCACGGCCTGAGCCCTTCGGGAGCGCCGCGAGATAGTCGCCCGTGACGCTCGCATAGAGCGTCGGATTGTTCCCGCGGAAATAGGCCTCGCGGATGTAGTGGATGACGTCGTATTTCTGGCTGGGCACCATCCATGCTTGCGCCACCATCTGGCCTGCCCCATTCGTGAGCGTGCGGTACATCGCGTAGGGATCCGCCCCCGCTTTGAGCGGCGACGTGGCGAACCGCGGCGCGGTGGGGAGCGAACCGAGGGCCGATCTCGTGCCGTGGCAGTTGACGCAGAAGTGGTTGTAGATCTTCTCGCCCCGCTTGAACGCTTCGGCCCCCTTCGCCGGATCATTCCAGTCGGCGATGAAACCGGCATGATCGATGTCGCTTTCGTAGGCTGCCGGCGCAGCCGGTGCCACGAGCGCGGGATCGGGCCGCAGCTCGTCGGCACGGTCGCGGCCGCCGCGGCCGATCTCGGCGAGGTATTTCACAAGATCCAGAAACTGCTGCCGATCGGCGAGCAGGTTGACGAGGCCTGCGGGCATGAGCGACACCGGCGACTCCGTCCGCGACTCGACGTCGCCGCTGGGGATCGTGATCTCCCGGCCCGGATCGGCCGCGTCGCGCAGCACGATTCCCTCCGGCGATTCGCGGACGACGATGCCCGACACGCTTTGCCCTTCCTCCGTGAGGATCGTCACCGGCCGATACTCTGGTCGGATCGTCTTCGACGGCTCGAGAAGCGACTCGACCACGTGCTCGGCCAGTGACGCGGCGGCGCCCTTCTCGGCCGACGGTCCCGCCTGCGGCCCTGCTCCCTCTCCGCGGACCTCGGCGAGATTCGGGCCCAGTGGCGAGGGGCCCGTGCCGGCGGCGTGGCACTTGGTGCAGGTGAGATGCTGCGTGTGAAAGACCACGGCTCCCTTGCGCGGATCTCCCGACTGCTCAGCGGCGGCGGCGAGCGACGCCACGCCCTCGCGGGCCAGCCGTTCGGTCAGTGTGCCCGCCTCCGCAGCGGCGGGCGGGGAAAGCCATCCAACGCAACTCACCACGACCACGATGAGGAGCAGGGCGTGCCTCGAAGAACACTGCCGACGATCGAGGCAATCGCAGCGGCTGCGGAGGAAATCGGGTCTCAAGAAGTTCTCACTGTGGTGTAACTGGCGTTGCTGGTGAACCATGCGAACGGACCGCATTTTCGATGATCCGAAGCATATTGGCATCCTTGTAGATCGGATACGTCTCGTGGCCGGGGCGGATGTAGATCACGCGGCCCTCGCCCACCTGCCAGACCGTTACGCTGCGAAACCATTCTCCTGGCTCCCAGCGTTCCTCCATGAGCACAAGGTCCGGGGCTGGCACGTGAAACGGCTCGTCGTACATCTCCGTGCGGGGCAGCGTAAAAGATTCGGGGAGGCCCTTCATCAGCGGATGCTCGGGCATGAGCACCCGCGCATGGCTCGGCTTGCCGTCGTTGCGGTAGGCCGGGAAGCAGCAGTTCGGCAGGTGGAGACGGACCTGCACGCGGCCGTCCGGGAATTTCTTCACGTCGCTCGTCGGCGTCAGCCGGGCTTCGCGGCCGGGCGGGCGGCGACCCGCGACGGGCACCTCTTCGATCGAGAGCCTGTCGGCCGGCACGTCGGCGAACGCACGGCGGACATCCTCCCGCGCCCGTTCGTTCATCGCCTCCATGAAGGGCGTCGCCCAGTGGGCCGAGTGGACCGCCACCAGCGTGAGTCGCCCCGCCTTGACGCGGGCCACGATGTCGCGGCCGGTCTCGGGCTTGATCTCGGCCTGGCGGACGTGTCCCCACCATATGAGGACCTCGGCAAAGTCGAGGATCGCGGGGGAGAGCCCCTGCTCGCCGTCGTTGAGGCAGACCGACCGCACTTCGAGCCCCGGCAGGGCCTTCAGATGATCGGCGACGCAGTTGCCGAGGAAGTTTTCGTAGGCCTGTTTCTGCGCCGGCTGCTGCTCGTCCCAGATGACCACCCGCACGGGGTCGGCGGCGGAAACGACGGCCGGCAGCGAGACCGCGCAGGTGGCGACCACCGCCAGCCAAAGGTTCGTGCGAGGCGTGCCCACCCACCCTGCTATCATGGAAACCTGCATGAGTTTTGCCTCTCCAACGCCAAAGCGAGCACCATCCCACCGCCAATCTGCGGACACCGCCGTCCACAACGCTTATATCTGCGCCAGACCGTTGTTTTTTACGCGCCGACCGTAAAAATTCTTTGCCCGCGGCAGATTTGAGGCAGACTCTTGCCTGCCGTCCTTGGGAAATCCGCGGTGGAAAACGACCTTCACGAACGATTCCTGCGGCATTTCACCGCCAGCGAGCACGCCATCCGGGCCCACATCCGGCGGCTCGTGCCGACACATGCCGACTCCGACGAGGTGATGCAGGAGGTCGCGGTCGTGCTATGGCGTAAATTCAGCGATTTTTCGCCACAGGCCAGTTTCGTATCCTGGGCTTTCGGCGTCGCGAAATACGAGGTGCTCGCCTGGCGGCGGAGGCAGGCACGATCCCGTGTGGTGCTGGCGGGCGATGTGATCGATCTGATGGCCGAGGACTCCGCTCGGGACGATTCGCGATTTGCGCGGCAACGGGAGCTTCTCGCGCACTGTTTGAGCCGTTTAGAACACGACAAGCGGGAACTCCTGCTGGCCGCCTATGCGCCCGCGACCCGAATCCAGGACGTCGCGGCGCGAAGCGGCCGCACCGTGGGCGGGTTCTATCAATGGCTGCACCGCACGAAGAGGCTCCTGCTCGATTGCGTGCGTGCGGAGATGGAAAGGCTCGGCGAGGCTTAGAGTGCCAATACCCATGAACCAAGACGATCTCAACGACCTGATCGGAAAATACACCGACGGACGAGCCACTCCGGAGGAGGGCGAACGGCTCGGCGCGCTGCTCGAAGAGGATGCCGATGCCCGTCGTACATTCCTGGAACTCTCCAATATCGCATTTGCTCTCGAGCAGGAAGCACTGGACAGGCATCAGGGCATGCCATCGTCGCCCCAACCGGCGGCCCGTCGCAATACGCTGCGGTATGCGGCCGCGGTCGGACTGATGCTGTTGGCCGCGGCCGTGCCACTCGGAATCTCGCTGCTGCAGAGCGATTCTTCCCGTCAAGGCGCGGCCCACGATGTCTCGCGTCGCCCAGATCCGGTGGCCACGGTATTACGGCTGGTAGGCGATGGCGGCAGGCTGCTCGCTGGCGGCGCCATCGGTGGGACTCGCTATGAGATCACGGCGGGCACGGCGGAATTGGTGACCGCCTCGGGAGTCAAGATCGTGATCGAGGCGCCGGCCGCATTCACTTTCGAATCGGCGCAGCGGCTGCGGATGGAAAAGGGACGGTTGGCGGCGGACGTGCCGCCCACAGGCAAAGGCTTCACGGTCATCACCCCGTCCGGCAAAGCCATCGATCTCGGCACGCGCTTCGGCATCGACGTGAGCCCGTCTGGCGTAACGGAAATCCATGTCTTCGAGGGAGAGGTAATCGCCGAGGCCGCGCAGGGAGAGAGACGCAGTGTCCGCAACGGCGAGGCGACGGCGTTGTCGGTGGGCCAGACCGCCTCAGACGGCGGCAAACGCGACTTCCGCTCGGCGGCCTTTATTCACGACGAAGAGATGCCCTCATTGCAAAGCGGCTCGTTGGCCGGCCAGATGGCACGGTCGCAGGAGGCTGTCGCCCGGCTGCGGCGGGATCCGGCCCTCATCGCGCTCTTTGATTTCGAGGGCCCGGACATTCCTGCCGGC
>CAMDDA010000195.1 GCA_945890755.1 Candidatus Kuenenia stuttgartensis | reverse complement strand
GCAGCTGGGCCTCGAAGGCCGCATCGACCGCGAGTCGCTCGCCGGCCGCGGCATTCAGCCGGGGGAGATCGTTCGCGTCGAGGTTCGTGACGTCACTCGCGACGAGCTCTTCGACGCCCTCGTCGCCCCACTCGGCCTCCGGTGGCGGATCGACGGGAAGCAACTCACGATCGACGCAGCACCAAGCAGGCCCGTTGCTCCGCAACGGGCGATGCCCGTCACGGAGTGACGGGCCTACGGTGGAGTGACGGGCCTACCGCGAACCGCCCAGCGAACGGGCGGCGGCGAGGTTGCGGCGGGCGGCCTCCAATCTGGGATCGCGCTTCAGCGCCTCCTCATACGAGTGGATGGCCTCCGTGAAGCGGCTCTGCCGGGCCTGGGCCACGCCCCGATTGAACCAGGCCCGCGCATCCCGCGGATCCTGACGAATGGCTTGGTTGAAGTCGAACTCCGCCTTCCGCGGCTCGTCCGCGGTCAGATAGGCAAGGCCGCGGTTGAGATAGCCGAGCGCGAACGTACGGTCGCGACGAATCGACGAGGCGTAGGCATTGATCGCCTCGAGCGGCCGTCCGAGTTCGATGAGCGTGAGGCCGCGCCAGAGCTCGGGCCGAGGATCGTCGTAGGCAATGCCCGATGCCTCCTCGAAGTCTTCGAGGGCGATGCCGAACAGTCCGAGGTGAAACCAGGCGATGCCCCGCCGCAGGTATAGCTCGGGCTCGTCCGGACTGACGGCCAGTCCCCGAGAGCAGGCATCGACGGCGGCCTCGAAGTCGCCCATGCGCCGGGAGACGACCCCGAGTGCGAGGTAGGCCATCGTGTAGTTGGGGTCGGCCTTGATCGCCTCGCGGAGCTTGTCGCGCGCGGCGGCGAGGTCGCCCGCCTTGTCCAACTTCTCGGCCTCCATCACGATCGGCTCGGCCGGCGACGGTTCCCACGCACCGGGGCCTCCGTCGAGATCGGGTGAGCCCCCCGGCACCGCCCGCACCCGCGGCTTTGGTCCCGACTCCGCCTCGGGGAATGGCACGGGCAGCGGGACGCGGGGCGCCGTCACGTCGCGCTGCGGCACCCGTGGCTCCGCCGGCTCGTCAGCCGCGCGAGGTTTTGTCGCCGGCTCCGGCAACGGCTCCTCTGGCGAGGACGGCAGGAGCGGCGGCACGGCCGGCTCCTTCGGGGACGGCGGCTTCGGCTTGCCCCCGAACGGATTCAGCTCGTCGGCGAACGGATCGTCATCAGCCGCTGCGTCGGGCTGGGCCAACGCAACCTGCGAGACCGTGCCCATGCCTGCGTGCATCGCCAGCGCAGCGACGACCGCCCCCAGGCGCATGCCCTGGCGAAAAGCCTGCAGCGACAGCGTCTCGCGAAGCGAGCGGATGCGAGCCATATCCTCTCGATAATACCCCTTTAAGAATCGTCAGATTCGGCCCGGGACCGACGCCCGGCCGGCGCAGGCACTTCTCGCCCGGACAATCGGCTCAACCGCTACGCCGTCGGTCCGGCCAGCAGGCCGCCGAGCCGCTGCGTGATCCCCTCCCGAATCTTGCCCGCAAACATCCCGGCCAGGGCTGGCAGTTCGAGGGAAACGAGAATCTCGGCGGGCAAAATGTCGAGCGTGCTATCGATCTGCATGCCCATCACGGCGAGTTGCAGCTGCAGACGATCGTCGCCCTGCCACGAGGCCTCGATCTCGCCCACCTGATCCGCATATTCGTCACGGGCCTTCACGACGGCCCTGTCGAGCCGCCGCCGCACCTCGTCCTTGTCGAGACCGTGGGGGATTCGTACTTCGATCGGCTTCACGATGTTGCTCCGGGAACATGATGGTCGGGCCTGACGGCCAGCCTCAGCAGTGTACCTGCCGCGTGTACGAGATTCCGCTCCACGGTACCGCCGCGTCCGCCGCGGCAAACGGCCCCGCGGACGGCCACCACATCGGCCCCGAGTCGGTGAGCCTGGGCGATCTCGTCGAGCGTCAGCCGACCGGCAGCCGCCACGGCCATGCCCGCTGCCCGGGCAGCGGCGATCCAACCAGCCACGGCAGCGGCGTCGGCGGAGCCGAAGAGCCCTGGGCCGGCCTTGTCGCCGGTGTCGATGAGCAGCGTACGGCAGCCGAGATCAGCCGCCGCGGCAATCAGGTCATCCGGATCGGGCGCGGCAGTCCGCTGCCAGTCGGCGTAGGCCACCGCCACGGGCTCGACGCCCGCGGGCATGCCGGCGACGAAGGCGGCGAACGCATGCCGCCACTCGCCCGCGGAAAGTCCGGCTGGCCCGGCCTTGGCCGCCGCCGGCCGGATCACGGCCGCTCCGCAGACCCGTATGGCCCAGGTCGCCGCGTCGCCGACAGCCAGTTCGCCGCAGGCGAGCGTCCAGGGCGTGGCACCGCCGATCGCTCGCGCCACGGCCGCCGCGATCTCGCAATCCGCGGCACCGAGTGGACCGCGGGCCGGCTCCTTGACATCGATGATCGCAGCTCCGCCGGCCACCGCATCGCCGGCCTCGGCCGCGTCACGAACGCTCACCAGCAGCCCCTGCCATCGCCCGGCTGCTCGCCTGTCGGCCGCTGTCCTCTTCATGCCGACGGCCTCGCCGCCGCGACCTCGCGCTTCGCCTCCAACAGGCTCGCGCTGATCGCCCGTGCCCGCTCCACCGAGAGGGGCTCGCACCAGCGGCCGTCGCAGACGATGTGCCCGTCGGTCCAACTGCCCCACGGGGCGAAGCTGGGCCGCTCCCGCCAGTCGGTGGCGCGTTCGGCGAGCCGGACGACGATCGTGCCCACCCGCAGCGGCGGCGTGCCGGCGGCGGCATCGAGCGGCTGCGAACCATGGAACACGCACTCCACCACGTCGAGCGGCACCTCCTGCACGGTGAACGGCGCGAGCCGCGCCACGAGCCGTTCGCCCCGCCGCACGAGTCGCGGCTGGGCCGCAGCCCAGACGAACAGGATCACGATCGCCGCCAGGCCGGCTGCGATCCCCCCGAATAGCCCCCGCTCCACGAGTCCCGCGCCGGGACGGACGGCAAGCCACATGAAAAAGGTGGCCACAACGACTGCGAGTGCCGCGCCACCAAGCACGGGCCGGACGTTTCCACGCAACCACACGGCGGCAGGCTCACGGTTCATCACGCTTCCGCAACCCGCTCCGGCGACATACGATCTCGGCGACTCTCCAACCGCACTGGAGCCGCGGCCATGCACGACACCCATCATCCTGCCCACGAGCCGGTGACCCCACGACGGGATCCGACGCTGCTCGGCATCGCGGTCGTGCTCGCGGCCTATATCGCGGCGGCCCTGGCAGGCTGGCCACAACATGGTCGTGATTTGCTGGTCGCTGCACAAGCGGCCCACGGCAGTGACCATGCGGCGGGTGACGCCCACGCGGCGGGTGAGCCCCATGCCGCGGATCATGGGGATGCCGGCCAGCACGGCGACCATGGCGGGCACGGAGATCATGGCGGCGCGGCTCCGCCTCTGGCCACCGTGCTCCCGTTCCTCATTCTCTTAGGAGCGATCGCGATCCTGCCGCTCACGCCGCAGTTCTCCCATTGGTGGGAGCACAATTCGAGCAAGTTTTTGGTCGCCGGCCTGCTCGCGCTGGTCACGCTGACCTACTACACGTTCCTGCACCGGGAGCCGGTGGAGCTCCACTTTCCGAGCCACGCCCTGGTGCCGCCCGCGGCCGCGGGGCCGTCGTGGGGTCTGGCCGGCGCGACGCTCGCCAACGCCCTGCTCTCCGAATACGTGCCGTTCATCGTGCTGCTGTTCGCGCTCTACTGCGTGACGGGGGGCGTGCGGATCGAGGGCGATCTCGAGGCCACGCCCACGGTCAACACCGCGTTCATCGGCATCGGCGGCCTGGCCGCGAGCTTCATCGGCACCACCGGCGCGGCGATGCTGCTCGTCCGACCGCTCCTCGACACGAACCGCGACCGGCGGCACGTGGCCCACACGCTCGTGTTCTTCATCTTTGTCGTCTGCAACTGCGGCGGCTGCCTGCTCCCGATCGGCGATCCGCCGCTGTTCCTCGGCTACTTGGAGGGCGTCGACTTTCTCTGGACGCTCTCCCTGTGGAAGCCCTGGCTGCTCGTCAACAGCCTGCTCCTGGCGATTTACTGGGCGTGGGACACGTTCTACTCGCATCCGCGGGAATCGACCCGCGACCTCGCCCGCGACGCGCAGACGGCCGGTGCGCTGAAGGTCAGCGGCCTCTGGCCGAATGCGCCACTCATGGCGGGCGTGATCGCCGCCGTCGCCCTGCTCGATCCGTCGAAGGCGTTTCCCGGCACCACCTGGCATCCGTGGATCTTTCTCCGCGAGGCCGTGCTGATCGGGCTGGTGGGACTCTCGCTCCTGCTTGGCTCGGCCACCATCCGCCGCAAAAACGGCTTCACGTACTTCGCGATCCTCGAGGTCGCGGCCCTGTTCGTGGGCATCTTCATCTGCATGCAGCCGGCGCTCGCCATCTTGAATGAGCGGGGCGCGAGCCTGGGCATCGAGTCGCCGCGGGCGTTTTTCTGGGCCACGGGCTCGCTCTCGAGCGTGCTCGACAACGCCCCGACGTATCTCGTGTTCTTCAAGACGGCCCAGGCGATGCCCTCCGCCGGGGCGACGATGGCCGGCGTCGACGTGGCCCGGCTGGCCGGAATCAGCCTCGGGGCCGTATTCTTGGGAGCGATGACCTACATCGGCAATGGCCCCAACTTCATGGTCAAGGCCATTGCGGAGCAGGCCGGCGTGAAGATGCCGAGCTTCTTCGGCTATATCCTCTACAGCCTGGCGGTGCTGCTGCCGGTATTCCTGCTCGTGTCCTTTCTCTTCCTCTGATGCACAACCGGCATTCACGCCCATCCTCGACCCGTGGCTCGCGGGCCGACTTCGAGACAGTCACCACCGACTCGCAGCTCCGCGACCTCGTCGAGCGGCTGGCCCCGCATCCGCACGTCGCCTTCGACACCGAGTTCGTCTCGGAGCACACCTACCGTAGCCAGCTCTGCCTCGTGCAGGTGGCCGCCCCCGGCATGCTGGCGGTGATCGACACGCTGGCCGTTCGTGAGCTCGACGCGTTCTGGCGGCTCCTCGCCGAACCGGGGAGAACCACCGTCGTGCATGCCGGCCGCGAGGAGATGGGCTTCATCTTGCACGCCATCAAGGCCCGGCCAGCGCGGCTCTTCGACGTGCAGGTGGCCGCCGGACTCGTCGACCACGACTACCCTGCCGGCTACGCCTCGATCGTCCGCCGCTTTCTGGATCTGCCGACCAACAAGGGGGAGACGCGAACCGACTGGCGGCAGCGGCCGCTCTCGCCGGCCCAACTGGAATACGCGGTCGACGACGTGCGGCATCGCGAGGAACTCTGGCAGACGCTCCAGCGCGACCTGGAGAAGCTCGGCCGCGTGGCCTGGATGGAAGAAGAGATGGCCACCTGGCAGGACGACGTCGAGGAGTCGTTCGTGCGGAAGCGGTGGCGGCGGGTGTCGGGCATGAACGGCCTGACGCGCCGCGAGCTGGCGATCGCCCGTGAGGTCTGGCACTGGCGCGACGCCCTGGCCGAGGAACGCGACATGCCGCCGCGGCGGGTGCTCCGCGACGACCTGCTCGTGGAGCTGGCGAAGCGGAAGAGCGCCGATGAACGGCAGATCTCGGCGGTCCGCGGCATGCAGCGGTCCGACCTGCGGCACATCCTCAAGAGCCTGTCGGCGGCGATCGAACGCGGGCTCGACCTGCCCGACGATGAATGCCCGGGCGGCGAGCGGCATCGCACACCGCCGCCGCAACTGGCCGTGCTCGGTCAATTCATGGCGACGGCGATCGCCGGCCTCTGCCGCCAGATGCAACTCGCCCCGGCGCTCGTCGGCACGTCGTCCGACATGCGGGACCTCCTCGCCCACAAGCTCGGCTATTTCGACGAGGAGCGGCCGCCGCTCCTCGCCACCGGCTGGCGGGCCGGCGTCGTGGGCGAAGTGGTGGACGACCTGCTCTCCGGCAAGGCGTCGCTCCGGATCGGCAACATTCGCTCCCACGACCCGCTCGTCATCGACCGCACCTAGCCGTTGCTCGAAGGAGGCCAGGCCGGATCTCCAGCCAGGAAGCCCCCGGCGTGCGCCTGGGGGCTTGTATGGGAATGGGCAGGAATCCCCCGGCTCGCGCCTGGGGGCTTTTGTGGAGGCGAGCGGGTCGTCTCATACAAGCCCTGAGCGCACGCGAGGGGATCCCGCGGCGCAAGCCGCGACCGGGCTACCCGTCCCCTCGCGGGACGGCCTCCTTGCGAGCCGATAGAATAGTGCCGGCTTCAGCCGC
>CAMDDA010000194.1 GCA_945890755.1 Candidatus Kuenenia stuttgartensis | reverse complement strand
CCCCGCCGACCAGTCGAGCTGGCCATCGAGCCCTGGCACGGCGGACTCGCCGCTCAGGGTGCCGCGGGCCCGCCCCTCGACTTCGAACCGCAGGCCGCCGGCAGGCCGGGCGATGGCCAAGCCCGCCGCACCACCCCCCGACAGGATCGTGCCCTCGACCGATCCGCCCGTGACGTCCGCGTGGAAATCGTCGGTGAGCGTGGCGAATGACGGGCCGATGATGCCGCTCACATACCAGCGCCGCGGCGCGGTCACGACCTGATCGGCCATCTCGGTGGACGGCACGTCACCGAGGCTCGCCGGCATGTCGACCGGCATGGTCGCGTCGGTTGCAGCAGCCTCGGCCACGGGCGAGTCGAGGAGTTCGGCCCCACTGACTGACGCGCTCCATACAAAGCTCGACAGCAGCAGGTAGGCAGCGGCGACAGGCAGGCGTCTCATCCGGCGCTCCTCGATTCGTTCGTAGAACGCGTGGTCAGCGAATGGCGGCGGACAGCCGGCTGAACCGGGCCGCGATCTGACGAGTGAAATGGCCGGTCGGCTGCTGTTGCCGCACGAATGGCAGCGATGTCGGCTGGATTTCGTTGGTCCGCCGCGGGCGGGCTGACTGCTGCACGACCGGGGCGATTCGCGGCCGGCCACCGAGCCGCTGCGACACCAGCATTGCCGGCCGCGGGCCGGCCGCGTTCGTCCGCTGCACCGCGGTCGTCATGTACATCATGTTTTCGCCGCTGCCATCCGGGCCACCCGTGACGGCGGGATACTCGAACGAGGGCACCACG
Source organism: Candidatus Kuenenia stuttgartensis (assembly GCA_945890755.1). GTDB lineage: Bacteria > Planctomycetota > Planctomycetia > Pirellulales > UBA1268 > QWPN01. Next base: position 5,528 of record CAMDDA010000194.1, on the reverse strand, counting down.
CCGGGCTCGGGCATCACGCAGATCACCATGACGGGCTCACTGACCTGGTCACCGACGTCTTTGCCACCCCCCGGGAAGGGCTCCACAGGCATCGAGATCGGTGCGACCGCTATCGCCACGTCAGCCGCGAGCGGCACCCGCTGCTCGAGCGACTCGATGGTCAGCCGGCTCCTCCGGCGGCGGCTCTGCGTGCCGCGGTCATCGAGAAAATGCTGCAGGGCCATACGCCGTTCTCCTGGGGGACTGCGACAGATCTACCGGTTGTATCGACAGTTAAACTGGCAAACTGCAGCGACTTTTCCGGTGGATTGCCCCCTCTCTCTAACTTGCCGCGGAGCCTACCCCTGCCGCGCCAACAACGGGTAGGCGAGGGGGTCGGTGCAAGCTCGAGGAGCATTTGGACCGAGTCTTCGAGGTCCGCGACGCGACTTGCACCGCCCCCTCGCCGGTGAATACCCGGAAGCTAGGAAGCCCCGGTACACTAGGAATTCGAGCAAGGGCAGAGAAACCGTCCAGAAGCAGAACCGTTTTCCTCTCGGCTCGCGCCTCGGGCTTCCAAGCATCCACGAATCCCAAATGCACTGGCTCTACCTGGCAATCGCAATCGTCGCCGAGGTGACGGCCACCAGCTTTCTGCGGGCGAGCGAGGGTTTCACGAAGCTCGTGCCGAGCCTCGTCGTGATGATCGGCTACGGTCTGGCGTTCTTCTTTCTCTCGCTCACCCTCAAGGACATCCCCGTCGGCGTCGGCTACGCCATCTGGTCGGGCGTGGGCGTGACGCTCATCGCCACGATCGGCTGGATCTTTCTGGGGCAGAAGCTCGACGCCCCGGCGATCATCGGAATGGCGCTGATCGTGGCCGGTGTGGTCGTGATGAACCTGTTCTCCAAGACGGTCACACATTGAAACACGGGGCCAGGATGCCTGCCTGCACCGCTCAGTCGACTGTGCGAAGCGGTATCGCTGCCTGCCTCGCTGCTGCGACGCTCATTGCTTCCGCCTGCGTGGCCTCCGGCCAGGATCGCCCGGTGGCGTTCGTCGGCGGCCGCGTGCTGCCGATCACAGGGCCCGCCATCGAGCAGGGCACCGTCGTCGTGGCCGCGGGAAAGATCGTGGCGGTCGGACCGGTAGCAGCCACGGTCGTGCCGCCCGACGCCGAGCGGATCGATGCCACGGGCAAGGTGATCATGCCCGGACTGGTCGATACCCACAGCCATGTGGGGGGCGGCTGGGGAGGCGATGCATCGAGCCCCATCCAGCCCGACGTGCGGATCCTCGACTCGATCAACGTTCGTGATGCGGGCTTCCGCAAGTGTCGGGCCGGCGGCCTGACCACGCTCAACATCATGCCCGGCTCGGGGCATCTGCTCAGCGGCCAAACGATCTACGCGAAGCTGCGGGGGGCCGACACGATCGACGACATCCTCTACCGCGACACCGACGGGCGGATCCTCGGCGGCATGAAGATGGCCAACGGCACCAACTCGCAGAAGGAGCCTCCGTTCCCCGGCACGCGGTCGAAGTCGGCCGCGCTCGTGCGGCAGAAGTTTCTCAAGGCGCTCGACTACCGCCGCAAGCTGGAGTCGTCCGGCGACGACGACGCGAAGCGGCCCGACCGCGACCTCGAAATGGAAGGCCTGCTCGACGTGCTCGACGGCCGCACGATCGTGCACCACCATGCTCACCGGGCCGACGACCTGCTCACGGTGCTCCGGCTCCGCGACGAGTTCGGCTTCAAGGTGGTGCTCCACCATGCGAGCGAGGCCTGGAAGGTCGCCGGCGAACTGGCCAAGGCCCAGGCTCCGTGCTCGGTGATCGTGGTCGATGCCCCCGGCGGCAAGATCGAGGCCATGGACATGTCGCTCGCCACCGGCGCCGTCCTCGAGCAGGCGGGCGTGCCGTGCGCTTTCCATACCGACGACCCCGTCACCGACTCGCGGCTCTTCCTGCGGACGGCCGCCCTCGCGGTGCGGGCCGGCATGTCCCGCGACAAGGCCCTCGAGGCACTCACGCTCGCCGGTGCGAAGATGCTCGATCTCGACGGCCGCATCGGCTCGCTCGAGCCCGGCAAGGATGCCGACCTGATCCTGCTCTCGGGCGACCCGCTCGCCCTGCGCACGAAAGTGCTCCAGACGTGGGTGGAGGGCCGGAAGGTGTTCGACCGTGAGGACCCCGACGATCGGCTGTTCGCCGTGGGCGGTTACGGCGCCAGTCGCGACCAGACGGCCCACGCCTGCTGCACCGATGCCCGCATGGCGGAGACCCGCTGATGACCCGCTCACGCCCCCGCGCGCTGCTCGGCCTCACGCTCCTCCTGGCCGCTGCCTGCCGCCCAGCCGCATCGGCCGCCGAGCCCGCGTCTCCGTTGGCCATCCGCGGCGGGGTCGTGCACACGATGACCGGGCCAGCGATCACCGACGGGGTCGTGCTCATCGAGAATGGCACGATCGCGGCCGTGGGGCCCGCGACCGACGTGCGGATCCCGCCGGAAGCCCGCGTGCTCCAGGGTGCCGTCGTCACGCCGGGACTCATCGACGCCCATACGGCCGTCGGCCTCACGGGCTGGCTCAACCAGCCGCAGGATCAGGACCAGCTCGACCCCACGGAACCGATCCAGCCGGAACTGCGGGCGATCGACTCCTACAACCCGCGGGAGCGACTCGTCGAGTGGCTGCGGGGGTTCGGGATCACGACCCTCCACACGGGCCACGCGCCCGGCGCGCTGGTCTCGGGGCAGACGATGATCGTGAAGACGACGGGTGATTCGGTTGAGGCGGCCGTACTCCGACCGACAGCGATGGTGGCGGTGACACTCGGCGACGATGCCCGTCCGGCCGGGCCCGATGCCGACAAGAAGTCGCCCGGCACCCGCAGCAAGGCCGTCGCGATGCTCCGCGGCGAGCTCGTGAAGGCAGGGGAGTATGTTCGCCGCCGCTCGGCCGGTGGCGACGACCCGCCCGACCGCGACCTGCGTCGCGATGGCTTCGCCGACGTGCTCGCGGGCAAGCTGCCCCTGCTCGTGACCGTGAACCGCGCCACCGACATCGACGCGGCCTTGCGGATCGCGGCCGAGTTCAATATCCGGATCGTGATCGACTCGGGGGCCGAGGCCTACCTCTGCCTCGATCGGCTGAAGGCAGCCGGCGTGCCCGTGATCCTCCATCCGAGCATGCGGCGGGCCGGCATGGGCGAGACGGAGAACCTCAGCTTCGAGACGGCCGCGAAACTTCGCGCCGCGGGCATCCCGTTCGCGCTCCAGAGCGGCTACGAGGGCTACGTGCCGAAGACCCGCGTGGCCCTCTTCGAGGCCGCCATCGCCGCCGCCAACGGACTCACCACCGAGCAGGCCCTGGCCGCGATCACGAGCGATGCCGCCATGATCCTGGGGATCGCGGACAGGGTGGGAGCGCTGAGGCCGGGTCTCGACGGCGACGTGGCGATCTTTGACGGCGACCCTCTGGAATACACGACGCACTGCACGGGCGTGGTGATCGACGGCCGGGTGGTGAGCGACGACAAGCGGTGAGCAAACGACGCCGACGGGGTCTGGCCGCGGAATCCCCTCGCTCGCGCTCAGGGCTTGTATCCGACCATACAAGCCCCCAGGCGCAAGCCGGGGGATCCGGAGCGTGAACAGGGGCAAATCCCCTCGCTCGCGCTCAGGGCTTGTATGGGACCATACAAGCCCCCAGGCGCAAGCCGGGGGATCTCGACGCGGCAGCGTCGCCTCCCTCACCCCAGCATCCAGTCGGGCAGCCGGCGGACTCGGCCCTCGCGGTCGACGCAAACGACGGTCGTCGTGCCGGTGACGATGATCGTCGTGCCCCGCACGACCTCGTAGGCATGCTTGATATGGGCCGCGCCGACCTTCTCCACGCGGGTCCGGAGCGTGAGCAGGTCGTCGTACTCGGCCGGGGCCCGATACGCGCACGTCGCCTCCGAGACCACCATGAAGAGCCCCTCTTCCTCGAACGCCCGGTAGGTCGTGCCGTGCGCCCGCAGCATCTCGGTGCGGCCCATTTCGAAATAGGTGAGGAAGTTGGCGTGGTGGACCCGCCGCTGGCCGTCGGTCTCCTGGTAGCGAACCCGGATCTGGATCTCGTGCGTACCGGACGGGGCCTCATCGGTGTCGGACATGGCGGGGCTCCGGGGCGGATGGGGGCGGCCGTGGGGCCACGGCTTCGTTGACCGTGGCGTGTCGAAGACTCTATCTTTTTGCAATCCACGCGGGCAGTGGCCCCCTTTCCCACCGGAGACACGCAACGTGAGCCTGGGCAACGCAGACGAAGGGGGCGGCATCGGCTTTGCGACGGCCCGTGGCCGCAATTGGCCCACGCTCCGGCAGTTCACCGTGTTTCTGGAGAACCGCGTCGGCCAGCTTCTGGAGGTCGTCCGGCGGTTCGACGGCTCGCGCGTGCGAATCGTGGCGCTCTCGATCAACGACTCCGGCGAGTGCGCCTTCGTGCGATTCCTCGTGAGCCATCCGGAGCAGGGTCGGGAGATCCTCGAGCGTGCCGGACTCGCGCTGATCGAGAGCGATCTCATCGGCGTGGAACTGCCGGACGACGACCAGCCGCTGTTGCGGATCTGCACCGCGCTCTTGCAGGCCGAGGTGAACATCATCCAGGCCTACCCGATTCTGGTGCGGCCGCGCGGTCGGCCGGCGGTCGCCCTCATGGTGGACAACACCGAGATGGGCCTCGAAACCCTCAGCGCGAAGGGTTTCACGATGATCAGCGAAGCGGATCTCGACGAGGACGGGTGACCCCGAGCCGCGCCCAGGCTGACACCCCGCCCCTACTCGAACATGCCGTCGGGCAGCCCCTGCACCTGCCGCACGACCACTTTTTGAATCGCCTCCCAGGCCACGGCGGTCAGCGTGATGCTGCCGTCCGCCGCCTGGCTTGCGAACAGGCCGTGCGTGCCTCGCGACCACCGCGACTCATACCACTCCGGCAGGATCACGCTGCCGCCGGTGAGGTGGAGTTCCACCACGCCGCCATGGTCGCGTTCGACCCAGAGCCGCGCGACGAGCCGAGCCGTGGGATTGTCGAACGCTTCTCCCTCGGGCTCGGCCCCATCGAACCCGCCCCAGGAGGGGGCGGCCGGTGCCACCGCTTCGACATCGGTGGCCTCGGCCACGGGTGGATTTTCAGCACCGCCGGCGAACTGCCAGTCGACACCGGCGCCAGCGGCCTCCGCGGCCGGCTCGGCGGCCGTGGTGTCGGCTTCGATTTGGTCGGTAGCCTGCTCGACGGCCGGTCCCACATTCAACGGCGGAAACGCCGCGGGAAGCCCGGGATCTGCAGCCGCGTCACCCGCGTCGGCATCCGCATCCGCTGCATCTGCGACCGGCTCTTCCGTGGCCTCCCCAAGGCCCGCGACCGCCGCCTGCTCCGCGGGAGGCCGCGCCGGAATGACCACGGGCACGCCGCAGCCGGCCTTGTCGCACCTGCCGCGCTTGCCGGCATGCACCTCGGCCACGACAAGGCGATGGCCGTTGGGACAATAGAACACGATCTTGCCGT
>CAMDDA010000193.1 GCA_945890755.1 Candidatus Kuenenia stuttgartensis | reverse complement strand
TGCCCATGCCCCGCTCGCCGGCGTTTGCTGACCAGCGCAGGCAGGATGCCGAAGCGCAGTCAGCATCGAGCGAGCGAAGAACAGGATGTTCGTAGCGAGCGTCCGGCGACGGGGCATGGGCAACCCCGACCCACACAGGACTCCAGCTTCACTCGGCGCGATTCACTCGCCGGCGGCGGCCAGGGCGGCGGGGAGGGTGACGGCGCCGGCGTAGAGGGCCTTGCCCACGATGCAGCCGGCGGCGCCGATCTCGGCCACGCGGCGGATGTCGTCGGCGCCCGCCACGCCGCCCGAGGCGATGACGGGGAGCGGCGTGGCCGCGATCATCTCGCGGAGCGCGGGCAGGTTGGGGCCCGAGAGCATGCCGTCGGTGGCGATGTCGGTGTAGACGATCGCAGCGAGTGGGAGATGGGCGTGTCGCAGGGCGATCTCGACGGCGAGTGCGCCGCTCGTCTCCAGCCAGCCGCGGACGGCGACGCGGCCGTCGCGGGCGTCGAGGCCGAGCACGATGCGGCCCGGAAATTCCTCGGCCAGCGCGACGAATGTGTCGGGCTCCTCGACCGCGAGGCTGCCGATGATCACGCGGCTCACGCCGGCGGCCAGATAGGCGGCTGCGGTGTCGCGAGACCGCACGCCACCGCCGAGTTGGCAGGGGAGGCCCGTCGCCGCCACCATCCGGCCGACGAGGTCGGCCTGCACGGGGGTTCCAGCCTTTGCGCCGTCGAGATCGACGATGTGGAGCCGCCTGGCACCGGCGCCGGCGAACCCGCGGGCCATGGCGACGGGGTCTTCGCCGAAGACCGTTTCGCGGTCATAGTCGCCCTGCAGCAGCCGCACGCAGCGGCCGCCACGCAGATCGATCGCGGGCCAGAGTTCCATAGACAAGAGTCTCCAATCGGTGGGCAGGGGAGGGCGGCGCGAGGCGGTTGTCAGGCCGAGGCGAGAAACGAGCCGAGCAGGTCGAGTCCTGGCCGCTGGCTCTTCTCGGGATGAAACTGAGTGGCGAAGAGGCGGCCGCGACGGACGGCCGAGCAAAACTGGCCGCCGTAGTCGGTGACGGCTGCGACGATCGATTCATCCCGTGGCCGCGCATGATAGGAGTGCACGAAATAAAAGAAGCTGCCATCGGCCACCGGCGGCCGTTCGGCCGTCGCGCCACGCCATGAGACGGTATTCCAGCCCATGTGGGGCACCTTCATGTCCGGGGCGATATCGAACCGTGCGACGTCCCCCTCGAGCAGGCCGAGTCCGGCGTGGTGGCCCCCTTCCCAGCCCGTTTCGAAGAGCAGTTGAAGGCCCATGCAGATGCCGAAGAACGGTCGGTCGGCCCGCACGTGGGCCTGGATGGGCGCGACGAGGTCGCGGGCCGAGAGTTCACGCATCGCATCGCCGAACGAGCCAACGCCGGGGAGCACGAGTCGCTCGGCGGCGGCGACGATGTTTGGGTCGTCGCTGATGGCGGCCGCGACTCCCAGGCGCTCACACGCCTTCTGCACGCTCCGCAGGTTGCCGCTGCCGTAGTCCACGATCGTGATCATGGCCCGATCATACCCGGCTCTCGGGCCGCGGTCACGGCGCGGCGGTGGCAGCCACTTCCGGGTAGACCACGAGCTCCATGCGGCGGTTGCGGGTGCGGCCCGCAGCGGTCGCATTCGAGACGAGTGGATGATTGGAGCCGTGGGCAACGAGGAAGAGTTGGGCTTCGCGGAGACGGGTGCGGGTCGTGAAGAAGTCGAACACCGCCGCGGCGCGGGCGGCGGTGAGCTGATGCGGTGACGCCCAGGCGGCATTCACCAGCGGCTCGGTATCGACGTGTCCCTCGATGCCGATGAAATGGCCGGGGTAGACGCGGTCGAGCTCACTGGCCACCTGCGTGAGGATCGCAGCACCACCGGGGAGCAGGTTCGCCGTGCCGGGCTCGAAGAGACGCTCGGCCTGGATGTCGAGCCGCACCACCGCGCCGTCGAAGCGTGTGTCTGCACCCGTGATCGCGAGCTGGCTCATCGCCGAGCGCAGCGCCGTCGATTGCGTGTCGGGAGCCGGCGGCATTCCCCCAACGCCGGAACCGCCGGCGGTCGCCGGCATGCCGGCGGAGCGGGTCTGGGCCAGCTGCGTCGATGTGCTCGCGAGCTGATCGCGGAGTGCCGCGATCTGATCCTGCATCAGCTGGGATTCCTGCCGGCTCCGCTCGAGCGACGACGCGAGCGACCGGCCGTCGAGATCGGCATACGACGGCGCGGGAGGCACCGCCGAGGTCTGCGGGAGCAGGGGGGCGGGCGTGGCCACGCCCGGCGGCGGCTCGAGGTTGAGCGGACCGGCCGGCGGCGCGGTGCGAAACGGGTTACTGGCGCAGCCGGCCACGCCGATCGTGATCGCGACCGCTATCACGACGGCCCGACCGCCGCTCGAATTCGGCCCATACACCATGCGCGAGTCCCTGCCTTGGGGGGCGGGATGATAGGGAGCGGGCACAAACCCGGCAATATCGGCCGCAGGCTGAAAACCGAGACTGCAAACCGCGTGAGGGGCTGCCCATGCCCTGAGAGCCGGCGTCTGCCGACCAGCGCAGCCAGGATGGCGAAGCGCAGGCGGCATCGAGCGAGCGGAGAACAGGATGTTCGCAGCGAGCGTCCGGCGACAGGGCGTGGGCAGCCCCGACCCCCACCACAGCGGACCGAATGAAGGCGTAGCAGGGCACGCCCGTGGTGACGTCAGCCGCCGCGGATGCGGCGGAGCACGAACAGGCTCGCGGCCGTGAGCACGACGACGGCCGTGGCCACGAGGGCGAGTTCAACGGGCCGGTCGAACGTCACGGCCGTGCGTTCCCAGATCGGCCGCCATGCCACCACGACGACGGCGGCGGCGAGGCAGAGGCTCGGGCCGAACGGGAGTTCGTTCTCTCGGCGCAGGATGACCTGCAGCAGGCCATGGGCGAGGCCGATGAACACGGCGAGAAAACAGGTGAGCACGCTGGCCTGCCAGCCGAGCCATGCGCCCACCATGGCCATCAGTGTCACGTCGCCGAGGCCCATCGCCTCCTGGCCCAGCGCCCGCGAGGCGCCTTCGCGGGTGAGCCAGACGAGGCCGGCGGCCACGAGCATGCCGGCGAGTGATGCCAGCAGACCGAGCCAGTGGTCGCCGCCGCGCCACCAGGCGATGCCGACGAGGGCGGCACCGCAGGCGAACACGAGCCGGCGCGGATCGAACGCGACGGGCCGGGTGTCTGCGGCCTCCGCTGGCGCCGTGCAGAGCCACCACCAGAGCGCGAGGGCCGCGAGCGCGGCGAGGAGGCCTGTCGTGGCCGGCCAGGGTGCGAGCCACTCCGGCGGTGGCGATCCTTGCAGCGGGCCGAATGCCCCGAGGAAGTCGGGGAGGAGATGCGGGGCCGCATAGGAACGGATCTGCTCGCGGCCCACCGGCAGCAGGACGGCCGGCTCGAGCGTCGTCGCCATGAGGCCGAGCAGCACGCCCGGCACCGTGATGCAGTCGGGGATCACGCGGTGCCGAAAGTCGATCCAGGTCGCCGCGGCGAGGAGCGTGAAGAGCACGACGTGGGCGACATACCTCGCGCCGAGCATCTGGTCGGCAAGGCGGTCACCACCGAGTGCGGCCGGAATCTCGCCGCGGAGGCAGGTTTCCCACCACCAGAGGGCGACGGCCGCGGCGACGAACATCAACTCGATGCCGCGGCGCGTGACCGGCGCGGTGTCGGGCCCCGGGCCGACAAGCCGGCTGACAATCAATGTGAACAGCCGCGAGATGACCGCCGCCAGGCCGGCGACGAACAGCCACTGCCAGGCTGGCGGGACCACGTCGGCGATCATCGGCGGTCTCTCCCGTGGGCCTCGAGCCACACCACGATGCGGTCTGCAACGGCAGGTGGCGGCTCGCCCCCCGTGTCGAAGGCCACGTCGGCGCACTCCGTGTAGAGCGGCAGGCGGGTTGCGACCGCCGCTTCGACCTCGGTGAGCGGGTCGGCTGCCGTGAGCGCCGGCCGTCGGTCGCGGGTGGTCGGATCGGCGGCGAGCCGGCTGCGGATGATGTCTGCCGGGGCCGTCAGCCAGATCACGGGGCGTCCCGACTCACGCAGCCGCAAGCGATTGTCAGGTCGCAGCACGACGCCACCTCCGGTGGCCAGGACACCGCGAAACGACCCGAGGAGGTCGGCGAGAATCTCGGCCTCGGCAGCGCGGAAGGCCGGCTCGCCACGGTCTTGAACGAGAGCCGCGATCGTGGTGCCGAGCCGCGACTCGAGAACGGCATCCGCGTCGATCCACTCGCATCCGAGTCGTGCTGCGATCAGGGCCGCGACGGTCGACTTGCCCGTGCCTCGATAGCCGATCAGCGTGACCTGCGGCATGAGAGTTCCTTCAAGCTGGCTGCTTGGCCGAGGCGGTGGCCCGTTTGAGGGCTTCCCGCATCACCTCGTGCCGCGGTTCGACGCCGTGCCAAATGCGGAACTGGTTCGCCGCCTGCCGCACGAACATTTCGACGCCCGTGACGATTCGGCAGCCGATCTCCCGCGCCTGTTTCACCAGCAACGTGTTCTCCGGGTTGTAGACGGTGTCGAAGACAACCATGTAGGAACGCAGGTGCTCCTTGTCGAACGGCGTCTCATCTACGTTGGGGTGCATGCCGACCGGCGTCGCGTTGATCACGCAATCGTAGGGGAGCCGGTAGCGGGTGTCCCAATCGATGGCCTTGCAGCCGACCTCGGCGGCAATCTTCTTGGCCCGCTCGAGCGTTCGCGATGCCACCGTCACCTCGACTCCCTTTTGCCGCAGGCCGAAGGACACGGCCCGCGCTGCGCCGCCGGCTCCGAGCACGAGGGCCGTCTTCACGCCAAACCCGGCCCCCGGCTGCTGTTCCTGGTCGGCGAGCGCCGCCTCCAGGCTCTCGACTGCGGCCGTCGCGTCGGTGTTGGCCGCAGAGATCCCGCCGGGCCCGAACGAAAGTGTGTTGGTCGCGCCGATCGACTGTACGAGTGGATCCTGCGACTCGCAATGCTCGAGCACCGCCTCCTTGTGTGGGATCGTGACGCTCAGGCCGGCGAGCGGCCAGCGGCCGGCGTTCGCCAAAAACTCATCGAGCTGTTCCGCCGGCACGCGGAACGGCACGTAGACAGCGTCGATGCCGGCTGCAGCAATCGCGGCGTTGTGCACCACCGGGCTGAGGCTGTGGCCTACCGGATCGGCCACCACACCGTAGATCTTCGTGGACTGGGACAGCGAATCGAAGCGGTATGTCTCCCGCATCTGCCGCCAGCCGATCTGACCGGGTGCGAGCACGCGGTCGTCGTGAAACGTGGCGAAAGTGAACGCGGCGCCGGCCCGGCCGGCGAGGATCCGTGTCGGCACACCGATGTCGCCCATGCAGATGCCGACGGTGGGGATGCGGGACGCGTGCACCATCTCCAGCATCCGGAGATTGTCGGTCGGATGGTTGGCCATCGCGGCGATCTTGACGACGTCGGCATTGAGCTCGGCAAGCCGCTTGTGGAGGAGCGTGAGATCGGCGGGTGTCTTCTGGAAGTCGTGGTGGCTCACGATCCGCTTCGTCTTGCCATACCGGGGCACCTTCGCGGCGATGTCGTCCTCGAGATCGACGTAATCGGCTCCTTCGACGATCGCCGTGCGGAGCAGCATGAGGCGGTCGTCCTCGGACTGCTCCCAGCGGCCGCCGTCGGCGACCCGCCGGCAGGTCACGATGACCGGACAGGGCCGCTCCGCGAGCAGGCGCTTCACCTGCACCGTGCCCTGGATGTAGTCGAGCCGGAGCTCCACGAGAGGCACGCCGTTCTCCGCCAGGTGGCGGTGCTCCGCGATGACGTGCCGATGCCGGCCGCGGCCGATGCTGACGCAGATCATAGTTGTGACCGTCCTCCGTTCAGGTCCTGCGGAACTGGCGATCGAGTTCGTGTCGTGACAGTGTCAGCGACGTCGGCCGTCCGTGCGGGCAATGATGCGACTCACCGACGAGCCGTCGATCGCGGACGAGGGCATCGACCTCCAGCTGGGAGAGCGGGTCGCCCGCCTTGATCGCCGCTTTGCAGGCCAGGCCGTGGAGCACCTCGTCCACGAGGAGCGAGGCAGCCCGACCGGGCCCTGCTGCGACGACCGCCAGCCGATCGAGCGCCTCGCGGACGATCGCCGCCGCCGGCGTCTTGCCCGCCAGCACCGGCTTCGAGGTCACGATCACCGTCGTGCCACCGAAGGGCTCCACATGCATCCCGGCCTGTTCGAGGGTCGCCGCGTGTTCCTGCACCAGTTCCAGCTCTGCAGGCGAGAGATCGATCCGTTCCGGTACAAGCAGCCGTTGCACATCGAGG
>CAMDDA010000192.1 GCA_945890755.1 Candidatus Kuenenia stuttgartensis | reverse complement strand
GGTCAGCCGCTGGCTGGCGAGCCTGCCGCAGCCGGTAGCCGTGTTCGCTTGCTACGACGTCCTCGCGCGGCGGGTCATCGAGGCCTGCCGCGATCTGGTGATCTCCGTGCCTCACCAGATGGCCGTTCTCGGCGTCGATAACGACGAGTTGCTCTGTCGACTGACGACGCCGCAGTTATCGAGCATCATCCCCGACGCCCGCGGCGCGGGTCAGCTGGCGGCGGAGTTGCTCGACCGTCTCCTGGCCGGCCGGCCGGTCGCCCCCGAACACCTGCTCCCTCCGCGGGGCGTTGCGGTGAGGCAGAGTACCGACTTGATAGCGGTGGACGACCCGGTCGTGGCGGCTGCCGCGCGATTCATCCGCGAGAACATCTCGCGCGGAATCAAGGTGGAGGATGTGGCCTCAGCGAGCCACGTCAGCCGCCGCAAACTCGAACAGCGGTTCGTGCGGGCCTTGGCCCGGACTCCCCACGATGAGATCGTTCGCACGCAGTGGCGACTCGTGGAGGATCTCCTGTAGCACACGGAACTCAAGCTGGTGGCGATCGCGCGACGCTGCGGCTTCAAGCACCCCGGGTATATGACGGCCGCATTTACGAAGCGCTACGGGTGCTCACCCAGCGAATGGCGCCAGGGGAATCGGAAGTGAGCTCCGCACGTCGGTGCACGTCCCTGACGAGGCACGGGAGTCGGTGCTTCACTCCGCTCATCGTTTTCCACTCCCTCCGGGACCGGTTCGTCGATTCGCGAGGCCGCTACGGCGCGGCGGACCGCTCGATCACGGCCAGCGTCTTCGCATGTGCCTCGGCCAAAAAGGCGTCCGGGTCGCGGTCGTAATAGGCGGGATTGTAGAGCTCGAGTGAGATCGCCCCGGCGTAGCCGGTGGCCCGCAGCCGACGCAACGCCTCCACCAGCGGCAACACGCCGTCGCCGGGCAGCACGCGGTGCGAATCCTTGAGCCGGTCCCGCGGGATCTCGGCTGGCGCATCGGCGATCTGGAAGATGCCGATGGACGAGCCGGCCAGCTTCGAAAGGTCTGCCACGGGCGTTCCGCCCAGGTACATGTGGAAGGTGTCGGGAATAGTCTGGGCCCGCGGATGGTTCGCCGCCTGCAGCACCTCGAGGGCGTGGTCGATGGTGCGCAGGTCGTGGACGAACTCGAGGAACACGAAGGCGGGCTGCAGGTCGTACTCCTCGAGGCCGATCTCGAGAATGCGGCGGTAAAAGCCAGCCAGCTTCTTCCGGTCGAGCGTGCCGGCCGGCGTGACCTTGGGCCAGTCGAACCACGGGATGACCTGCACATGCTGCGCGCCGATGGCGTGGGCCTGCCGCATTCGCTCTCGGCACGCAGGCAGGTTCTGCTCGAACTCCGCGTCGGTGGCCGGCAGCGCCTTCCAGAGTCCGATCACGCTGGGCACCACCAGGCCCGCGTCGCGGATGCGCGCACCGAGATCGTCGAGATCGCCTCCCTGCTTCTCGTACTCGGCCAGTTCGCCCTCCCACGGCTCCAGGGCGTCGAAGCCGTGCTTCGCGGCCAGGCGGATCTTGTCATCGAGCGTCTGCGGGCGAATCGTGGCGGTGTCGAGACAGAGGGGCCACGGGCTGCGGCCCTGCTGCCAGCGGTTTGCCTCCGCCCCCCGGGCATCGATCGCCAGGCTGGCGGCAGCCAGGCCGAGATGCCGCGCGAACGTTCGTCGTGTGATCATGCTGGTCTACCCCAAGCAAAAAAGGGAAGCGATCCGCAGACATTCTACAGCAATATGCCGCTCCGCGATCGAGCACAAGTTCGAATGCCTTGCGGCTGCTGCTGCGATACGTGCGAAGCCCACGTCGATCCAGCGTTCACACTGCCGCGATCCGCTGACGGGTCGACAGCAGCACGGGCGTGGCCTCGGCGATGTCCATGGGCTCATCGGCGCAGCTCGTCATGAGTTCGCCCACCTGCAGGAGATCATCGGCCGACATCGATGGATGAATCGCCGCCTGTGAGGAGCACAGAGAGTGAATCAGCAGCCTGAGACCTGCCGAACTCCGCGACACCAGATGCATCGCCTCGACGATCACGGCTTCGGCCGTGGCGAATCGGCCAGTAAACCCCAGATCGGATTCCGCCTACGTGTAGCGGTAGCCGCCTTGCGTGAAGCAGTTGCGACATTCGGCTTCAGTAAACCGGTCGAGTAGCTCACCGCACGGCGACCAGAGCGGCTCAACGGCTCTCGCTGATGCACTCCGCAGGAGCCACGTGATCATCGAGAAGACGAGTTCAATCGGATTCAGAGCGGGGCTGTACGGCGGCAGGCACGACATCCTTACACCCACGGCCGTGATGGCCTCATGAACACCTGGGACCGTGTGGGCACCCAGATTGTCCACTACGACGATGTCGCCCGCGCAGCACAGTGCACCGCACCGCGTCTGAACGGAGAGATCCGTGTGAAGCACCGCCTTGAGCTCCCGCAGCGTCAGGTGTGGATTCTCTCAGATCTCCTCACGCATCCGGTCGGTGATCGCCACCTATTTCAGGCGCGGTCTCACCACCTCAACCATGACCTCGGGATCATGTACGTCTGCAGTCAATCCTGGTTCTCATACACGGTGCAGGTCACTTCGCGAAGTCGGCCTCGTCGCGCCAGCGCCTCGCCTCGGCCTCGGCGGCGGTGAGGGCGGCGCGAGTCTTGTCGGCCGTGGCCGCCAACTCGCCGGCCCGCTTCTCCGCCTCGGCCAACTGCGCGAGGATCGCTTCCAGAGCCTCGCGGGATTGCAGGAGTTCGGCGTCGGCAGCGTCGTGGGCCTTTCTGGCGGCGGCGAGTGCGGCATCGGCCGCCCGCACGCGGTCGTCGAGCGGCGGGGGATTCGTGTCGGGCGTGCCGAGCGGCTTGGCGTCGGCCGTGGCGTAGGCTACGAGCGTGCCGGCGAGGTCGCCTGCGAACAGGCGGCTGCCGTCGCTCGTGGCGGTCACTCTCAGCGCGATGTCGGCGTGCTGAGGAAAGTCGCGGTCCCTCGCGCCATCGCTCTTCCAGAGGGTGGCCTTTTTGTCGCGGCCGCACGTCGCGAGCCGGCCGTCGGGAAGCCAGACGAGGCCGAGTGCGCCGCCCGGATGGGCGTCCCACTCCTTGATCTTGGAGCCATCCTTGCGGGCCCAGAGTCGCAGCTTACCGTCGTCGCAGGCCGTGGCGACGACCGTGCCGTCGCCACGCCACGCCACGGCCGTGATTCCGCCCCCGTGCCCCTTGAGCACGGCGTCTTCGCGAGCCCCGCGCGTTTCCCACAGGAAGGCGTTGCCCGCCCGGTCACCCGTCGCAAGCATCGTGCCGTCGGGCGAGAACTCGACGGCGGTGATCCAGTCGGTGTGCTTGCGGATGTCGGACTCCACCTGCCCGTCGACCGTACGGACGAGCCGCACCACCTTCTGCGGTCCGCCGAGGGCTACCAGTCGCTGATCGGCGGTCACGTCGGCAGCGAGCACCTGATCGAACTCGTCGCCCAGTTCCCCAACCCGTTTTGCAGTCGCCACGTCCCAGAGCACGACGCGGCCGCTCTTCGCGCCGCGGCCGCCACCGGCAAGGAGGAGCTTTGCATTGCGCGAGAACCGCACCGTCTTCACGTCGCCCTCCGGGAAGGGCAGCACGCCGAGGAACGCGAGCGACGAGGCATCGTAGAGCAGCACCTGCTTGCGGCCCCCGACCGCGACGAGGCCGCCATTCGGCGAAGCAGCGAGGCCGGTGATCGCGAACGGCTTCGCCCCCGTGCTCTCGACGACCAGCGGCAGCCGCGGCGGCATTACGGGCGGGCCGCTCGGCGCGGTGATGGCCGCCGGATCGAGGGCGAGCGACGGCCCCGCCTTCCGCGTGATCGGCTTGCCGCCGGCCCGCTCGACCGCCCCGCCGGCGATCCACTTCTGGAGTACGTCGAGCAGCTCACTCGGAATCCGATCCGCCTGCGGCGGCATCTTCGGCTCCGACGAATGGCTGGCGAGTTGCCACAGATACGAGCCATCGGGATCACCCGGGAGGATCACCTCTCCCGACGACCCGCCGGCCATCGCCTGGCCGAAGCTCATGAGATCGAGGCCGCCCTGCTTTTTGTCGGCGTTGTGGCAGCTGCCACACTTCTCCCGAAAGATCGGCAGCACGTGCTCCTCGTACGTGGGCGGCGCATCGGCGGCATGGGTGAATGCTGCGGCGAATATGACGAGCAAAAGAGAGACAAGCCAGCTTGTACGCGCCGGCCTGGGACTGCCCGGCCGCTGTCGCTTGACGTTCGCCTCGGATTTCCGCGTGACCGCTTCGCCATCGCCATCCATGGCTGCGGCTGCTCCCACAGTCCGCTCGATGCCACGGGCAGCCGCGGGCCTCCTCGACTGACACGAGAAAGGTGACTCGAGGTTGATGTCCGCTGCGTGCATCGACGTGATCAGTGGTTGAAGATGAATTCGGGGGAGTTGAGCAGCGCCCAGAAGACGTCCTCGAGGGCGGCCGTGCGGTCGGGTGCAGCGATGACCGTGGTCACCGTCTCGATCCGCTCGCGCTCCGTCGGCATGCGGCCGAAACAGCGCACGAACAGGCCGTCGATGATCTCGCTGTCGGGCTGGCCCGCGGCGATGGCCTTGGCCACGAGGCCGCCCTGCTTGATCCTGTCGTTCGCGGCGTCGCCGTTGAGGAGATGGAGCGCCTGCGACAGACTCGGATCCATGCGGACGGCGCAGCTGCAGACGTCGTCGCGGGTGGCACGACCGAACGTGGTGAGGAAATAGTTCGTCGTGCGGCCGTCGGCCACCTGCACCGCACGGGCGCCGAGCGGGAGGCCGGGAAACTTGTTCTTCGTGTCGGTCACCTCGGCGAGCACGTCGAGCAGCACTTCGGCACGGATTCGTCGCACGGCGGCGTGCGAGAAGTTCACGTCGTCGAGCTTGTTCGTCGCATTCGTGTCGCACGACCGCTGGTAGGTGCGGGAGAGCACGATGTCGCGGACGAGCTGGCGGAAGTCCCAGCCCGACGCGGCGAACCGGCGGCCGAGCTCTGCAAGGAGGGGGCCGTTCGACGGCGGATTGCTCACGCGCGCGTCGTCAGGCTCGTGGACGATGCCGCGGCCGAAGAAGTGCGCCCAGGCGATATTCGCCACGTGCCTGGCGAAGTAGGGGTTGTCGGGCGACGTGATCCAGGCGGCGAGCGCTCCGCGGCGGTCGCGGTCGGTCACCTTTGGCGCATCTCCACCGAGAAACGTGGGTGTCACCGGCTGGCCGGTGACAGGATGCTTCATGTCGCCGGAACCGGAGTCGTAGACGATGAACTCGCGCGGATCGTCGCCGCGCTTGCGGGCGATCTGCTTGAAGAACGCCGCGAACCCGTAGTAGTCGTCCATCGTCCAGCGGTCGAACGGATGGTTGTGGCACTGGGCGCACTGGATTCGCATCCCGAGGAACGCCTGGGCCACGTTCTCGGCGAGCTTGAGCGTGTCGCGTTCCTGCTGGAAGTAGTTCGTGGGCGGGTTGGTGAACGTGCCGCCCGAGGCCGACACGAGATCGCGCACCATCGTGTCGATCGGCTCGTTGGCGGCGATCCGCCGGTCGAGCCACTGGTGATAGAGCAGCACCGCCTTGGGGCTGACCTCGTTGGCCACCGTGCGGATCTGAAGGATCTCCGCCCACTTCATCACCCAGAGTTCGACGAACTCCTTGCGGCTGAGCAGTTCCTCGACGACGAGGGGCCGGCGGTCAGGGCGGTCGTCGGCGAGGAACGCCGCCCGCTCCTCGGGCGTGGGCACGAGGCCCGTGAGGTCGAGCGTGACACGCCGCAGAAACGTCTCGTCGTCGCACACCGGCGACGGGGCGATCCGCAGGCTCTCGAGCTTGCGATCGACCAGCTCGTCGACCCAGGTGCCGCCCGTCTCCTGCGGATACGCGAAGGCGAGATCTCTCGGGATCACGACGATGGGCGAGCCGACCGTGAGCGTGTCGTAGCGGGCCATGATGAAGGCCTCGCCGCGGCTGCCGGTTGTCACGACGCCCTCGGGCGAGACCTTCGCCGTCGGATCGTTGTTGGAGCCATACCAGCAGAGGTCGGTGACGTCGCGGTCGGTGCCGTCGGCAAACCGGGCGACCGCGACGAACGGCTGGCGGACGTCGCCGCCGGCCACGAGCGCGGCGGGCGGGTAGAGGTCGAGGCCGACGAGCTTCGCCACCGGTGCGGGGTCGTCCGGCGCGCCGGCCGCGATCCAGCGATCGAGCGTCGCCGCCAGGTCGCTGCCGGGCTCGAACCGCTTGCCGCCCGTGTGCGGCACCGCCCCGGTCGCCTTCGTGACGAGCAGGCTGTCCTGTGGAGCGCCAGGGTCGAT
>CAMDDA010000191.1 GCA_945890755.1 Candidatus Kuenenia stuttgartensis | reverse complement strand
AGGACGGCGACGTGGTGGTGATCGATGCCGAAGCGGCCACGATCGACGCCGAGGTGCCGGCCGAGGAGTGCCTGCGGGCCGGCGCCGCCGTTCGCCGCCTGCTCGAACTCGACCTCAAGCCCCGCGACATCATGACCCGTCGGGCCTTCGAGAATGCGATGGTCACGATCATGGCGCTTGGCGGTTCGACCAATGCCGTGCTTCATCTGATCGCCATGGCGCGGGCCGTGGAGGTGGAGCTGACGCCGGCCGACTTCCAGAAGGTCGCCCGCCGAATCCCCTACCTCGCCGACCTCAAGCCGAGCGGCAAGTTCGTGCAGGAAGACCTGCACTCGATCGGTGGCACGAGCGGCTTCATGAAGTACATGCTCGACAAGGGGCTGATGGACGGCGACTGCATGACCATCACGGGCAAGACGCTCGCCGAGAACCTGGCGTCGAGCAAGGGGCTCGCCGCAGGTCAAAAGATCATTCAGCCCGTCGAGAGCCCGCTCAAGAAGACCGGTCACATCACGATCCTCCACGGCAACCTCGCCCCCGACTCGGCGGTCGCCAAGATCACCGGCAAGGAGGGCTCTCGGTTTCGCGGCCCGGCCCGCGTGTTCGACAGCGAGGAGTTGATGCTCGCGGCGCTCGAGCAGGGCGTCATCAAGCGGGGCGACGTGGTGATCATCCGCTACGAGGGGCCGAAGGGAGGTCCGGGCATGCCCGAGATGCTCACGCCTACGTCGGCCCTCGTGGGCGCCGGGCTCGGCGCCGACGTGGCGCTCGTCACCGACGGCCGGTTCTCCGGCGGCTCGCACGGTTTCATCGTGGGGCACGTGGTGCCGGAGGCGCAGGAGGGCGGTCCGATCGCGCTGGTGCAGGACGGCGACGTGGTGGTGATCGATGCCGAAGCGGCCACGATCGACGCCGAGGTGCCGGCCGAGGAGTTCGCCCGGCGGAAGGCCGGGTGGAAGGCACCGGCACCGAAGGCCACGCGGGGGATGCTCGCCAAATACATCCGCTGCGTCGCCCCGGCCTCCCGCGGCTGCGTCACCGACGAGTGACCGTTGGCCGCATGCGGGTGTGCGCCGCCCCATACAAGCCCTGAGCGCGAGCGAGGGGATGGCGTCTTCGTGTGGGTCGATCCCCCGGCTTGCGCCTGGGGGCTTGTATGGCGGGGGGATGGCGTCTTTGTGTGGGTCGATCCCCCGGCTTGCGCCTGGGGGCTTGTATGGCGAGGGGATGGCGTCTTTGTGTGGGTCGATCCCCCGGCTTGCGCCTGGGGGCTTGTATGGGACGGCAGCGGATTTCACGGCCCGAACTGCCCTTGAGCGTGCCGGTGGATTTCACGACCATCCCGGCCCTTCGCCGGCCGGATTCGGCGGGGTATCTCGTTCTGGTGTGGTCATGCAGCGGCTTGCTGGTGTCGTCCTGATCGTGGTCATAGCGCTGGCCGACGTTGCCCGCGGCCAGGCGCCTGCGCCGGGGCAGCCGCTCGATCCGTTCACGCCGCTTCCCGAGGGAGCCGTCATCGGCCCGGCTGGTCCCGCCGTGGCTGGCCCGCCACCGGCGCCGCGAAACGCCGTCGTCATTCCGCCGCTCGATGCCGAACTCGTCTGGACGCGAATGGTCGATGTGGCCGACGACTACTTCAAGGTTCACTCCGAGCAGCGGGTGGTGTTTGCCAACGGTGTGCCGACAGAGGGACGAATCGACACGTTCCCGCAGACGGGGGCCACGCTCTTGGAGCCCTGGCGGGGCGACTCCGTCGGCTTTCAGGAGCGGCTGCACGCGACACTGCAGTCGATCCGTCGCACCTGCGCCATGCGGCTGATCCCCGATCCCAATGGCTGGCGGATCGAGACGGTCGTGAACAAGGAGCTGGAAAATATGCCGCGGCCGATGCGGGCCACGACGGGCGGAGCGTCATTCCGCAACGACGACTCGCTCTACCGCTACGGCACGCCGCTCCCCACGCTCGGCCAGCAGGTGGGCGACCAGCCGCGGCCCGTCGCCGCCCCGACACCGAACCTCGGCTGGATCCCGATCGGCCGCGACCCGCTGCTCGAGCAGAAGATGCTCGCCAAGGTGGTGGCGAAACTCGGCGTGGCCCCGTTGCCGCAAGCCGAGCCGTACTATCAGCCGCCCGACGGCGCCGCGCCGCCTGCAGGGATGCCCGTCGCGCCCGCCCAGCCGGCGGCGCCCGTCTACGGCGCGCCGATTCCTGCTGAGCAGCTACCGCCCGGCGCCGTGATCGCCCCGGGGCCGGCGGTGCCGATCGAGTCGCTGCCCGTGCCGCGGCCGTAAGTCACGGCCCAATACAAGCCCCGAGCGGGAGCGAGGGGATGGCGTTTTCCGGCGGTCGAATCCCCCGGCTCGCGCCTGGGGGCTTGTAGGGGAGCGAGAGCCGACTACGTGCCGAGCCGGGTGGCGAGTTCCTGGAACCGGCGGGCGTGGCGGGTGTTCGAGGTGTGCATGTGCTCGCCCTGCGAGATGAACCGCAGGCGGTCGTCCCGCACGAGTCCCCTGCCCTTCAGGATCCGCTCGAACGGCTGCCGGGATTGGGCATAGACGACGAGCAGTTTGTGCTCGTCGAGCATCACCTCGAGCGAGAGTTCCGGGTGCATCACGGCGATCCCTGCGCAGCCGTCGTGGAGGAGCACGTCTTCGAAGTCCCAGAGCAGGCTTTCCAACACCAGCCGCTCGATCCCCTCGCGGGTCGATTCGACGACACCAACCTCGGACTCGTGTGACGACTCGATCACCACGTCACAGGTTTCGCCGAGCGGCTCGAGGAGTTCCATGAACGTGTCGAACAGCTCCTCGCTCGACACGGCGGCCACGAGAGCGGGCAGCCGGGCGCCGGTCGCGGGATCGACGTAGGCGTCGTAGCGGTAGCCCGCCTGGGGCACCACGTCGAGTTGCCAGCCCGGGCGGATCGCTTCGGTAAGCGTGAAGCGGCCATAGCGATTGCGGGCGAGATGGGCGGCGAGATCTTTTTCGTCGGGGTGGGCGACGGCGTCGGGCAGGCCGATCGCCTTGAGTGCGGGGGCGGTATCGGACGCGGGGAGATCGAGGGAACGCATGGTGGCGGGCTCGGGATGAGGCGATGAGGGCCGCCGGCGGGGGCCGCCGTGCTCGGCACCATAAACCTAGGACACGCTGGCGCGCCGTGCGGCGGCCGGGTGGCGGCCCCACGTTGCCCGATCCCGGCCCCCCGCCCCATAATCGCCCGCTTTCAACCCGCGAGGATCATCAGGCTCATGGACGGCAAAATCGTTGCCACCGGTATCACCTTCGACGACGTCCTGCTCGTGCCGCGGTATTCGGCCGTGGTGCCGTCGGAGGTCGATCTCGCCACGCAGCTCACGCGGGGGATCCGCCTCAACATCCCGATCGTCAGCTCCCCGATGGACACCGTCACGGAGAGCGAGATGGCGATCGCCCTGGCCCAAGAGGGTGGTCTGGGCGTGATCCACAAGAACCTGTCGATCGAGCGGCAGGCAGAGGAGGTGGATAAGGTCAAACGGAGCGCCAACGGGATCATCATGGACCCCGTCACGCTTCCCCCGTCGGCCACCGTGGGCCGGGCCCGCGACGTGATGGATCAATACAACATCTCGGGCGTGCCGATCACGTCGGACGGCCGCCGGCTCGTGGGCATCATCACGCGGCGTGACCTCCGCTTCCTCGAGAGCGGCGAGACACCGATCGCGGAGATCATGACGAAGTCGGGGCTCGTCACGGCCACCGGCGCCGTCTCGCTCGACGAGGCCGAGCAGATTCTGATGGCCAACAAGGTGGAAAAGCTCCTGCTCGTCGACGGAGAGGGACTGCTCACCGGGCTCATCACGATCAAGGACATCGACATGATGAAGCGGTTCCCCAACGCCTGCAAAGACCGGCAGGGCCGGCTGCGGGTCGGGGCCGCGGTGGGCGTGTTCGACTACGAGCGGGCCGAGAGCCTGATCGCCAAGGGGGTCGACATGCTCGTGGTGGACAGCGCGCACGGCCATTCGTCGAACGTGATCGAGACCGTTGCGGCAATCAAGAAACGCTGGGCGATCGAGGTGGTTGCGGGAAACGTGGCAACCCGGGAAGGCTGTCGGGATCTCGTCAAGGCTGGCGCAGATGGAGTCAAAGTTGGGATCGGTCCCGGGTCGATCTGTACCACACGGGTCATCTCCGGTGTCGGTGTTCCCCAGATCACGGCGGTCTGGGAGGCGGCACAGGAGGCGGCCGGTGCCGGCGTGCCGGTGATTGCTGACGGAGGCATTCGCTACTCGGGAGACATCACCAAGGCGATCGCCGCGGGGGCCAACTGCTGCATGATCGGCGGGCTGCTTGCGGGCGTGGCGGAAAGTCCCGGACAGACGGTCCTGTATCAGGGCCGCACGTTCAAGGCCTACCGCGGCATGGGATCGCTGGGAGCGATGGTGCAGGGATCGAGCGAACGCTATCGGCAGAAGGTCACGGGACGTGGCAGCGACAAGCTCGTGCCGGAGGGAGTCGAGGGTCGGGTGCCCTTCAAGGGGCCCTTGAGCGTGTTCGTCTATCAGCTCGTGGGCGGCCTCCGGGCCGGCATGGGCTACTGCGGCACGCGGACGATCGACGAGCTCCGGCGCGATGCCCAGTTCATTCAGGTTTCCGCCGCCACCGTTCGCGAAAGCCATCCACATGACATCGCCATCACGCACGAAGCCCCGAACTACACTGCGGAGCACGCGAAGCCGGGCGAGTGACCGGCTCGATCTGGCCGCGGTTGCGCTGGCCGTGGCGGCCGTCGCGCTCGCCGCGGTGGCGCAGGCCGGAGATCTCGGCGACCTGCTCGTCACACCGCCAGTCGCCGTCGAGCACGAGGTGACGGAAGCAGCTGAACCTCAGGCCGAGGCCGTGGATGCCCTTGATGGGGTGGCGGAGGAAACGGTCGCACCAGTCGCGTTTCTCGAGGCAGCGGCCGGCGACGACGCCGAATCGAAGGCCGACACCTGTCGCGAAGAGGGAGACGACTGCCGGGAGGCACTCAGCAAGCTGCGGGGCGACCGCCTGGCCGACGTCAATCTCGACATCCGCGTGGGGGGCCGCGCGGGCAACGACTATCCGTGCGAGTGCCGGCTGGAGGGGGAGACATTCCAGCAGCGGCGGTTCGCCTCGACGATGGTCACCTGGAAGGCGGCCGGCTACTGTCACAAGCCGCTCTACTTCGAGCACTGGTCACTCGAACGCTATGGTCATTCGCGAGGCTTGGTGGCCGATTCGCTCTGCTCGGCCGCCCACTTCTTCGTGACGCTGCCCGTGCTGCCCTACAAGATGGGCGTCGAGCTGCCCTGGGAGTGCGTCTACCCGCTCGGCTACTACCGGCCGGGCAGTTGTGCGCCGTGGACGGTGCCGGCGGTACCGATCAGCCCGCGTGGCTTCGCCGTCGAAGCCGCCACGATCACGGGCCTCGTGTTCCTGTTGCCGTAAAGGATAGCCCGGTCAATGGCACTTCCGCAGTCGTCTTCGAGCTGATGAGCGACTCGTGAGCCTCGGGGCGGAGCGGACCGGGCGTCGGGAGCTGCGTTCTCGAAACGCCCCGCGCCCGCTTCGGTGGCGCTTGTCTGGCGTCTGCGCAGACCGCGTGCCAATTTGCAGCTTCCCGACAGAAGTGGGCCGCGTCCGGCACCGGTCAGAGGCTGTAGATGTCGATTGCGGGTAGTTCCTCCGGCGAGTAGCTCGTCGATCGCCTCGATGAGCCTAGGAATGTCGATCTGCACGGCATCCCACAGGACGCGATGGTCGATCAGGTCGTAGCCGTGGATGAGGTGATCTCGCGTGCCCGCGATGTCCTTCCAAGGAATATCATCCCGTCGCTGCTTGAGTTCGTTCGGAAGACGCCTTACTCCCTCGCCAACAATTTCGATGCATCGCTCCAGTGCGGCCGTCGCCTTCCAATCTGCCAGAAGGGAATCAAGCGTGTGCGCGGCACACAATGCCCGGGCCTTTTCGGCCGCGTCACGAATCTGTGCGAGCGTGATTCGCGGGTCACGACGGCTCATGAATCCTCGTAGATCGTGACGGCTTCGCGGCGAACGGTCGGCTCGAGACGTGGGTCCAGTCGTGAGCAGAAGTCGACTTTCCGGCCAAGAATTCCTGCGAGCTCGTCGCCATACCCGAAGAATCGAAATCCGATGCCTCGCGTTGCCTCCGGCTTGAAATCGGCCAGGACATCAATGTCGCTGCGAGCCGGATCGAAGTCATCGCGGAGCACTGAACCGAACACGCTCAGGCGAACGATGCCACGGTCGCGGCAGAAAGCCACCACGCGGTCACGGTCGAACTGGATCGGTAGTTTCTTGACGTCGGTAACCATTCGGTTGGTACCTCAGGCTTCGATCGAGCCCGTCGCTAAACGT
>CAMDDA010000190.1 GCA_945890755.1 Candidatus Kuenenia stuttgartensis | reverse complement strand
GCAACGGGCCTACGGCTTCCGAAAACGCCGTGAGGGGCTGCCCGTGCCCCAGGAGCCGGCGTATGGCGGCGAGCGAAGGCAGGATGCCGAGAGCGAAGCCGCCATCGAGCGAGCGGAGGGCATGCGGGCACCGATCCGCGTTAGCGGATTGGTCGTACGAAGCGAGCGTCCGGCGACGGGGCATGGGCAGCCCCGAACCCACGCCGCAGATCCCCTCGCTCGCGCTCAGGGCTTGGATGCGAGCCGGGGGAGCAGCAGGGCGACGCCGGCGAGGATCGCCACCGCGGCCACGAAGGGAAGCGTGTGCGACGAGTGCGCCGCGAAGAGGATCGAGCCGAGAAATGGGCCGATGATGCGGCCGAGTGAGGCGAACGACTGGTTGACTCCGAGCACCTCCCCCTGCCGCGCCGGATCGGCCCGCTTCGAGATCAGGGCCGACACCGAGGGGTTTACGCAGGCGAATCCCGCGACCGCGACGGCCGACGCGGCATAGAAGAGCGACTTCACCCAGACGCCGACGGACGGCACAGGCTCGCCACGACCGCAGAGCATCCAGGCCACGACGCCCAGGCCGCTGAGGCCGAGGATCATCAGGCCGACGCCCCCGGCCAGGAGTTGCGTTTCCGAGAGCCGCTTGGCGAGTGGGCGGTAGCCGCCGCCGGCGAGCAGGAGCATGAAGCCGATGAAGGCGAAGACGAGGAAGTTGTCGTCGTCACTCATGCCGAAGGCCGCTTCGGTGAGCCGGGCGAGCGTGGCCTCGAAGTTGGCGAAGGCGACGATCGCCATGAAATAGATGAGCACGAGCACGCCGACCGACGGCATTCGGAGAACGGCCGCCGCGCGAGATGCATCCGGCCGGTGCTTGCCGCCGTGGGTGCCCGGCCGGCGGGTTTCCCGAAACACAAAGAGGGCGAGCAGGAAGGCCACGAGCGAGAGCAACGACGCGATCGCCCCCACGCCCCACGGCTGGCGATCGAAGACGGCCAGACCGAAGTAGGCGATCAGCGGGCCGAGCGTGAAGCCGGCGCCGAAGGCGATCCCGATCAGCGCCATGCCCCGGGCCCGGTTGTCGGGCGTCGTGCAGTCGGCGATCACGGCCGCCGCGGTGCCGACGCTCGCGCCGGCAATGCCCGCGCCGACTCGCGCGAGCATCATCAGGCCGAGCCCGAGAGCCGCCCGCTCGGGAGGGACGAGCACGGCACCGGCATACACGGCGTAAAACACGACCGACCCGGCGAGACTCAGGAGCAGCATCGGCCGCCGGCCATAGCGGTCGGAGAGCCGGCCCCACAGCGGGCTCACGAGAAACTGCATCAGCGAAAACGAAGAGAACAACAGGCCGATGACGATGCCGCCGGCGAGCGGCGAGAGACCCAGCGCGTTGAGATAGGGCTCCGCCTGCCGCGGCATCACGGGCAGCACGATGCCGAAGCCGAGCAGGTCGATGAACACCGTGAGGAACACGATGAGCAGTGCACTGCGGGGCGCGGTCGCACCGTCGGGGGCGGACGGGGCGGATGCAGGCGAGGAAGGAACAACGGCCATGCGGCCTCCTGGGGCGTGGTGCGGGCCCCATCCTAACGGGCCGTGCTACATTGGCGAACCATGCCCACGACTCGCGTTGTCGACAGCCGTAGCCCGCCCGCCGACGCCCCGAGCGTCGCGGAGGTCACCGCCCGCATCCAGGAGCAACTGGAGGGCCGGTTCGCCGATGTCTGGGTGACGGGCGAGATCTCGAACCTCACCCGAGCCTCGTCGGGGCACGTCTACCTGTCGCTCAAGGACGATTCGGCCCTGCTCCGCGGCGTGATCTGGCGGACGACCGTGAACCAGCTCGCGATCGAGCCCTCCGACGGCCTCGAGGTGGTCTGCCACGGCCGGATCGAGGTCTATCCGCCGCGGGGCACCTATCAGCTCACGATCGACCGACTGCACGCCCTCGGCACGGGAGCGCTCGAGGCCCAGCTCCGTCGGCTGCTCGCCGCCCTCGAAGCCGAAGGGCTCTTCGCCCAGGAACGCAAGCGACCGATCCCTGCCTTTCCGCGCCGCATCGCACTGGTCACGAGCCCCGGCGGCGCCGCGATCGCCGACTTCCTCACCACGCTCTTCGCACGGTGGCGCGGAGCCGAGGTGATCGTGATTCCGTCGCGGGTGCAGGGGGCGGGCGCCGCCGATGAGCTGGCCGCCGGGCTGGCCGCTGCGGCCCGGCTCGAGCCGGCGGTCGACGTGATCGCCCTGATTCGCGGTGGCGGCAGCCTCGAAGACCTGTGGGCCTTCAACGAAGAGGTGCTCGTCCGCGCCGTTGCCGCCTCGCCGATTCCCGTCGTGTCGGGCGTGGGGCACGAGATCGACGTTTCGCTCGCCGACCTCGCGGCCGACCTCCGGGCACTCACGCCGACCGACGCGGCGGTGAAGGTGTCGCCGGACGGGCGGCAGCTGGCGGCTGCCGTCGCAACGCTCGGCCTGCGGCTGCAGGCCGGGCTCGGCCGCCGCGTGGACCTCGCCCGGGAGCGGGTGATGCAGCTGGCCCGCTCGCGGATCTTCGCCGACCCGGACCGCCTGATCGGCGACCGGCGCATCCTCCTCGATCAGCATGCGTTGCGGCTTCGACGGCTCGGTGCCGCGACCGTCGAACGCAGCCGGGAACGGCTGGCCGCGGCGGCAGGCCGACTCGAAGCCGGCAGCCCGCTGCACCTCCTCGCCCGCGGCTGGTCGGTGACCTGGAAGGAAGGGGATCCCGCTGCCCTGCGGTCGGTCGGCGGACTCGCCGCCGGCGACGTGCTCATCACCCAGCTCGCCGACGGCCGCGTCACGAGCCGACTGGAAAGGATCATGACCGATGACATTCAACGCTGAATCGGCATCCGCCTCGTCCGAGCCACAGGCCATCACGTTCGAGGCCGGGCTCACCCAGCTCGGCGAGATCGTCTCGCGGCTCGAATCGGGCAGCCTCGGGCTCTCCGAGTCGATCACCGCCTATGAACGCGGCGTGACGATCCTCAAGCAGTTGCACGAGGAGTTGGCGGCGGTGGAACAACGGGTGAGCGTGCTCGTGCGGATCGACGCGGACGGCCGGCCGATCCTCGAGCCGTCGGCGCCCGGCCGGCATGGCGCGGCGGACGATGCGGCCGCCGCGACGTCAGACTCGACCCAACCGGCGCGAACCCGCACGCCCCGCGGCGGCCGGACCTCGACAGCGAGGGCGAAGACCCTGCCCGGGATGGACGATGGCTCCGCCGAGGCATAAGCTTTTGGCTCGTCGGCGCACGAGCGCCACCAAGGTTTTCGTCGTCCTGCGGGCGCCAGCATGGCAAGCTGTTCGGTGTCGAGCGGAGCGGCGACAGCCGCTGCAGACGCCCTCGAAGCCGAGGTGACGCAGGCGCTCGGCCGCGTCAGGGAATTCATCGAGCCGCGGCTCGAAGCGGCCCTCACCTTCTCCACCGAGGCGGCGGCTCGACTGGCCGACTCGATGCGGTATGCGGTGCTCGCCCCCGGGAAGAGACTGCGGCCGGCGCTGGTGCTCTGGGCGGCCCAGGCCTGCGGGCCGCGGGACACGGCCTGGGAGACTGCCGCTCCAGCCGCCGTGGCCGTGGAACTCATCCACGCCTACTCGCTCGTGCACGACGACCTGCCGGCGATGGATGACGACGATCTGCGTCGCGGTCGTCCCACCTGCCATCGGGCCTTCGACGAGGCGACGGCGATCCTCTGCGGCGACGCCCTCCAGGCCCGCGCCTTCGAACTCGTGGCCACGCAACTCCCCGCCGCCTGCGCCGCGCAGGCCTGCGCCGTGCTCGCGAAGGCGTCGGGCGCCGAGGCGCTCGTCGGCGGTCAGGCCGACGACCTCGCCGCCGAACGCGGCTGGATGCCCGATCTGGCCACGGCGCCGGTCGCCGAGCAGCTCGCCTGGATGGACCGAATCAATCGACGCAAGACCGGCTGTCTCTTCCTGGCCGCCCTCGAGCTGGGAGGCCTCGCGTCGGGCGGCGATCGCCAGCGGCTCGACCTCCTGCGGCGGTTCGGCCAGGCCTTCGGTGTCGCCTTCCAGATCGCCGACGACCTGCTCGACGCCGAAGGTGACGAGGCCGCCATGGGCAAGCGGGTGGGCAAGGATGCCGGCCGCGGCAAGCTCACCTTCCCGACCGTGATGGGCATCGCCGCCGCCCGGGAACGAGCCCAGGCCCTGTCGGTCGAAGCCGCCGCGGCAGCGGGTGAACTCGGCCCCGGGGCCGCGGAACTCGCGGGTCTGGCCCGCTGGATCGTGACGAGAAACCATTAGCGGCTAGGATTTCCGGGGAGCCGGGGTTCTTCGAGACGGGGCCACATTCGGCACGAAGCCAGCCACAGGACGACGCATGACCGACATTCTTCCCACGATCGACTCGCCGCGCGACCTGCAGAGGCTGTCACTCCCGGAACTGGAGCAACTCGCCGGCGAAATGCGGCGGGCGCTCACCGAGGTCGCGGGCACCCGCACCGCCCATTTCGCATCCAATCTCGGCGTGGTGGAGCTGTGCATCGCGCTGCATCGGGTGTTCGACTTCAGCCGCGACCGCCTCATCTGGGACACGGGCCACCAGATCTATCCCCACAAGCTGATCACCGGCCGATTCGCCAGATTCGGCTCGATTCGCACGAAGGGGGGCCTGATGGGCTACCCCAATCCGGCGGAGAGCGACTACGACCTGTTCATGACGGGGCACGCCGGCTCGAGCGTCTCGACGGCCCTCGGCCTCGCCAGCGGCGACGACCTCCTCGGCCGCGCCGACCGGCACTCGGTGGCCGTGATCGGTGACGGTGCGCTGCCCTCGGGCATCGTCTTCGAGGCGCTCAACAACGCCGGCTTCCTCAAGAAGCGGCTCCTGATCATTCTCAACGACAACAAGATGTCGATCTGTCCCCGGGTCGGCGCCCTGGCGGAATATCTCGACGTCGTCCGCACCAACCCCTGGTATCGCGGCCTCAAGAATCAAGCCACGGAGATCATCAAGGGTGTGCCGATGGTGGGCGAGTCGATGGAGCGGATGCTCGGCACCGTCAAGGACTCGATCAAGACCACGCTCCACGGCGGCGCCCTCTTCGAGGCT
Source organism: Candidatus Kuenenia stuttgartensis (assembly GCA_945890755.1). Lineage (GTDB taxonomy): Bacteria > Planctomycetota > Planctomycetia > Pirellulales > UBA1268 > QWPN01. Next base: position 1,298 of record CAMDDA010000190.1, on the reverse strand, counting down.
CTCGGGGTGCGGTACTTCGGCCCCGTGGAAGGCCATTCGCTGCCCGGCCTGATCCGGTACCTGGAACTCGTGAAGGACGAAGAGGGCCCGATCCTGCTCCACGTGCTCACCGAGAAGGGGCACGGCTTCAAGCCGGCCGAGGCCGATCCGGTGTTCTTCCACACCCCGGCGCCGTTCGAGTGCGACGACGACGACTGCATCGTCTCGATCAAGAAGTCGTCCTCCCGCGCCTACACCGACGCCGCCTCCTCCGCGATCGCCGCCTGCATGCGGCGGGACGAGCGGGTAACGGTGCTCACGGCGGCGATGTGCCAGGGCAACAAGCTGGAAAAGGTCCGAGAGGAGTTCCCGCAGCGATTCTTCGACGTCGGCATCTGCGAGTCCCACGCCGTCGCTTTCGCGGCCGGCCAGGCGAAGGTGGGCGTGCGGCCGATCGTCGATATCTACAGCACGTTCCTCCAGCGGTCGTTCGACCAAATCTTCCAGGAGGTCTGCCTGCAAAACCTGCCCGTCGTGTTCATGCTCGACCGCGCCGGCCTCACCGGCCCCGACGGTCCGACCCACCACGGCAGCTACGACCTCGGCTACATGCGGCTGTTTCCCAACATGGTGGTGCTCGCCCCCGGCGACGAGCACGACCTGCCGGCGATGCTCGACTGGGCGCTCGCGCACGACGGTCCGGTCGCGATCCGCTACCCGAAGGCCGTGGTGGAAACCCACGCTGGTGAACGAGCGCCGATCGAACTCGGCCAGTCGGAACTCATTGCCGACGGCCACGACGGACTGATCGTCGCCTGCGGCACGCTGCTCGGCGAGGCGATCAAGGCGGCCACCACGCTCCGCGACGAGGGCCTCGACGTGGCCGTGATCAACGCGCGGTTCGTGAAGCCGCTCGACACGGGGCTCCTGCTCGAGCGGATCGACGCGTCTCCCTGGACGGTGACCGTCGAGGAGAACGCCCTGCAGACGGGCTTCGGCAGCGCCGTACTCGAGGCCGTCAACGACGCCGCCTGCGGCAGCCCCGAGCCCCGGCCCCACGGTCCGATCGTGCGGCTCGGCCTGCCCGACCAATTCGTGGAGCACGGCGAGCGGGGCGAACTCCTCGCCGACCTCGGCCTCGACGCCACTGGCATCGCCGCCACCTGCCGCCGCCTCGCCGGCCGCGCCCCCGTGGCCAGCACGCATTAAGCCCGAACGAACGGGATGACCCGCTGTGGCGATGGTTCGGGGCTGCCCATGCCCCGTCGCCGGACGCTCGCTACGGCATCCATGCCTTTCGCTCGCCCGGATGCCGCCTT
>CAMDDA010000189.1 GCA_945890755.1 Candidatus Kuenenia stuttgartensis | reverse complement strand
CTCGCGGGCCGCAGCCGACGCCTTCGATGCCGCCGTCGAGGCGGCGCGGGCCGCCGGCAGCCATGCCCTCGTGCTCTGCGGCCGGGTGCTCGACCCACGCCGTGGCAGTCCGGCCCAGGCAGCTCGCCTGCGGCGCCAGATCACGGCGCTGGCGGCTGATCGCTGCTGCACGGTCGTGATGACCAGCGACCCCGCAGACTCCGCGGAGCTTGTCCGCATGCTGGGCGAGCCCGCCGGCCTGCGATTCGTCACACCGCTGGCGCCGCTCGTGCTCGACGTGGGCGGCCTCGACGTGGAACTCGCGCTGGCACACGACAGAGGCTCTGCCGACCTGGCGGCGGTGAGCAGCGCACCGCTGCACCGCCGCATCGTCGTCGGCTGGGACACCGCCTTCTGGCAGAGCGAGCGCTGGGACGATCGCGTGGAAGACAGGGCCGGAGCGCCGCTGACCCCGGCTGCGTTCGCGGCGGCGGCAGCCGCCTCTCCGGTCTGGTCACACCCGGGCACGTTTCTGATCTGGGCATCCCGCGGACAGCATGCGGCGCCTTCGGGCGTGCACCTGCTCCCCCCGCTCCAGGCCCGTTCCCAGCACGAAGCCGCCGCGGGCAGTTGCTGCGGCCTCACGTTGCTCGAGCGTGTGGCTTCGCGCGCGAGCGGCGGATCGACCGAGCCGCTTGCAGCCCCGCATGCCGACTGGCGGAGCAGCTGGCGGGAGATCGCGACGCACCGGGTCGCCTGGCGGACCCTCGCGATCGATTCGCCGGCTGGCGGCGACGAGGAACTGGCCACCGCCATCTGGAGCGGTCTGGAGGCGCTGACACCGGCGGCCCACGCGCCACTCGAGATCGTCAGCTGTTCGATCGCGTGCGGCACGAGCGTCGCGCGGCGGGTGCGGGTGGCCGAAATTGCGGCCGAGACCCTCGCTCGCGTCCGCCAGCTCTACGATGCCACGACGTTCCGCGTGTGGTGTCGCGATCTCGTTGCGGACGCCGGCGAGTCGCTGGCTCCGCTCGGCCACACACGGTCGGGCAGCCGCCCCGGCACCACCACGTCGTTCTCGTCGGCGCTCGCCGACATCGTCGCGGGGCTGGAGCAGTCTCCTTCGCCCGCCATCCCGGCCGAGCTGGCCCGCGAAGCCGGCTGGCTGGCCCTTGAACTCGTCGAGTCAACCTGAGGCTTTTGCCGGAGCGCCCGCATGTACATCGAACGCATCGCCGCCGAGCGGTTCGGCGCCCTGTCGCAGGTCACGATCGACCGGCTCGGCCCGGGCGTGCAGGTGCTCTATGGCACCAACGAAACGGGAAAGACCACGCTGCTCGAGTTCGTCAGGGCCGTTTTCTTCGGCTTCGAAGGCCTGTTTCGCCGCGGCGTGCTCGACCCCCAGGTGCCCTGTGCCGGCCGACTGCTCGTTCGCGTCGGCCCCGAGCACACGCTCCTCTCCATCGAACGGCGGCACGAGGGACCGCAGATCGCGGCGCTCACACGGGCCAGCTACGAAGACGACATCGTCGGGCTCGGTGGCGATGATGGCGATCTGATCGAGATCGCCGACATCACGCCCGAGGCCCGTGGGCCCCGTCACCGCGTCTACCTCCAGGACCTCGTGGGAGACATCGACGAAACGACGTTCACGAGCGTGATGGCGTTCGGGCTCGACGAACTCCACGAACTGCGGACGCTGGAACCGGAGGGCTGTGGCAGCCGGCTGTATGAATTGGCCAGCGGCCTCGACCGGTCGAAGGTGTCGCGGGTGCTTGCGCACCTCCGCGATGCGATCGCGCGGCTCGACGCGACCGATCCCGGCGTCTCACCGATCGCGGCGCTCCAAGGCCGGCGGCGCGAGCTCCACGAGCGACTGGCGGCGCTCGACGCGCCGGCGGTCGCAGCCGGTGGACTGTGGGCCGAGCTCGCCCACCTCGACGCCGAGATTCAGGGCATCGAGGCCCGTGTGGCCGACGCGGTGCATGCGGAGAACGTGGTCCGCAACGTGCTGCCGCTGGAGGCCCTGCACACCGCCTGGCGAGCGACCGCGGAGCGGCTCGCCGGACTGGAATCGGCGCCGCTCGTGCATCCCGACCGCGATGCCTGGCGCAGTGCACGCCGCCGGCTCGCGAAGCTTGCCCGCCTGGCGGCAGTGCGGCAAAAGCGGCGCGCCAAGCTGGCTCGTCAGCTCAAGGAGCTGCCCGATGAATCGGCCGTGTGGAAGAAACGCGCGGCCGTGACGACGCTGTGCGAGGAACTGCCGCGGCTCGAGCGGCTGGCCGCCGACGTGTCGCGGGCCGAGGCCCATGCGCGGCTGGCGGCGCGGCGGTTCGGTGAGCAGGTGGGCATCGCGGGGCTCTCGCGGGTGGTGCCGGTCGCCGCGGCGGTCGACGGCAGCGACGACGCGCTCCCCGACGTGCTTCTGCCCGAGGGCTTCGCCCAGTCGTTCGGCCCGCTGCGGGCCAGGGCCCGAGACTGTTCCCGCGCGTCGAAACAGGTGACTGCAGCGCGGCGGGCGGTCGCCGCCGCCCGCCGGTCGCTCGACGAAGCGCGGGGCTCGCTCACGGGAGCTGGCGCGGCGCTCGGCGGCCTCACGATTGCCGACGCGATCGCACAGGCCGCGGATCGAGCCGCGGGCTTCCGGCGGCGGATCGCCTCGGGCGAGCAGCTGGCCGACCTCGATCGCACCGTGGCCCGGCTGGAGCGGGAAGCCGCCGCGAGCCTGGAGGGTCAGCTGATCCCGGTGCCGTGGCTGGTCGGACTGGGGGCGCTGTTCGTGATCGGCGCGGGGATGCTGCTCTCGGGCCTGCTTCTCCCGCAGGCGATCACCGGCTCGCTCGCCTATGCGATGGCCGCGCTGGGCCTGGCAGGCACGGGCGTGGCGTCGGTCACCACCTGGTCGCTCGACCGGGCCGCATCCACGCGGCTCGAGACAGCACGTCGGCAGCTCGAGATTGCCCGCAAGCAGCGGGATGAGATCTCGGCCCAGTGCGGCCTGCTCGACACGAAACTCAAGGCCGACGCGGCTCTCTCGCTCGATCGCCGGCTCGCGCTCGCCCAGGCGGAGCTCGATCGGCTGGAGGAACTCGCCGCCCGCGAAGGCTCGCTGCACGTGCTCACCGATCGCGTGACCGCGGCGGAGCAGGTGCTGGCTCGGGCGTTCGACGACCGCAAGGCGGCCCGCGCACGCTGGCGGCGGGCACTCGAGCAGCGGGGTCTGCCGCCGACCCTCTCGCCGCGCGAGGTGCGTCAGATCTCGGAGCATCGGCACACGCTCCTGACGCTCGATGACGACCGCCGTCGGCTTTCGGAAGAGGCGCGAAACAAGCGGGAGGAAGTGGCCGCGTTTGGCCGCAGGGTGGACGAACTGCTCGTCGAGTGCGAGTTGGTGCCCGAGGCCACGCCGCTCGACCATCTACGGCTGCTCCAGGAGCGGCTCGACGCCGACAAGGCGATCGTCCGCCGCCGATCCCAGCTCACGCGCCGGCTCGAGCTCGCCCGCCGCAAGCATCGCCATGTGAAGCGGCAGGTGCTCGTCGCCGACCGCGGCGTGCGCGAGTTCTACGCCCGCTGGGAGGTGACGACCGAGCAGGAGTTCCTCGCCAAAGTCGATCGTCGGCCGGAGTACGAGCAGGCCAAGCTCGATGCCGAGATGGCCGAGACGGCCTGGCGAGATGCCCGCCGCCGCACGACGGAACCGGCCGACGTCGATCGCTGGCTGGCCGACGCCCACATCGTGCCACTCGCCCGCCGGCTCGCCGACGCGACGGCCGCCACGGGGCGGCAGCGGGCGGCCCTGGCTGCGGCCGTTGACCGCCGGAAGGCCGTCGTGGCCAAGGTCGAGGCGGCCGCCCACGATCGCTGCACGGAGAGCCTCCAGGCCGACCTTGCCGAGTTGGAGGAGCAGCTCGCACGGCAGGTCGATCGGCGACGGGTGCTGGAGCGGGCGCGGGTGCTGCTCGAAGAGACCCGCGCCGCGGTGGCCCGGGATCATCAGCCGCCCGTGCTCCGGGAGGCGTCGCGCTGGCTCGCGCGGCTCACCGAGGGCCGCTATCCGTCAATCACGACGGCGATCGACGAGGCCCGCCTGGAGGTGCACGATGCCGACGGGGCCATTTGGAATCCCGAACGGCTCAGTCGCGGCACACGGGAGCAGGTGTTCCTCGCGTTGCGGCTGGCGTTGATCCGCGACCTCGGCCGACACGACGTGAGCCTGCCGATCGTGATGGACGATGCGCTCGTGAACTTCGACGACTCGCGGGCCCGGTCGGCGGCCCGCGTGCTCGTGGAGTTCGTCGCTGAGCAGGCCGCAGGCCGGCAGATGCTCGTGCTCACCTGCCACGAGCACGTCGCCCGGATCTTCCACGAGGCCGGTGCCTACGTCCGCACGTTCACCGACGCCGCGCCGGTATGGGGTCGTCCCCAGCCCGCGATCGCTGCCCCGCGCCCGGCCCGCAAGCCCAGGCCCGCCCCCGAACCCATGCCGGTGGTCGTCGAGCCCGAGCCCACGCCGATAGCCGTCAACCGGCCGCCGATCGTCGAACCCGCTTGCATCGACACCGGCGACATGTGGCCTGCCGAAGCCTTCTTTTTCGGCCCGCGATCGTAGGCCCGTTGCTCCGCAACGGGCTGCGCCCGTCGTAGGCCCGTTGCTCCGCAACGGGCTGCGCCCGTCACGGAATGACGGGCCTACGAAGACGGGCCTACGGGCCACCTACGCCTTCACGTATCCCTGCTGGATATCCCGCAGATACCGCTGCCGCATCGCGCCGAGCAGCATGCCGAGATAGGCATTCGCGCCGAGCGAGAGAAAGAGCGCGATCAGGCTGCCGATCAGCCAGCCCCAGGGGCGATCCGAAGCGGTCACGACGGGCGTGGCGATGTCGGCCCGCGCGGTCGTGGTCGCGGCTACCGGCAGCGCCTGACGGGGTCGCTTGGCCGCCTCGATCACCGACCGCTCCACGTCCCGCGGCCAATTGTCGGCCACGTAGATCCGCACCCGCCGCACGTCGCGGGCGTCGTCGGGCACGTCGCTGGTGAACTGATACGGACTGTCGCCACGGCTGCCACGAACGAGGTCGGGTTCGACCCGCACGAGGTAATCGCCGCCTCCGTTGTCGTTCGGCACGTAGGCCGCTTCGATGCCCATTGCCAGCAGCATCGCCAGCGCCATCACGCATTCAAGAACCATCGGCACGAACCTCCCGGGGGTGAATCCTCCGGGAATTTCAACCTCCGGGACTGGTGCCGTGCAACTCGGGTCACCGATTTTTTCCGCCACCCCCCCCGGCCACGCGGGCTTCGTCGGCCAGGCTGTCGAGTTCGACCTGCAGCATCGTCAGGGCGGCCTGCAGGAAGGCCACGGCGATCGGACCCACGAAAATCCCGATCGGACCGAGGGCTCCAACCCCCCCGAGCACGCTCAGGAGGGCGAGAAGCGGGTGTAGTTTCGACTGCCCATGGAGCACGATCGGCTTGATGATGTTGTCGATGGTCGAGACGACCGACACGCCCCACAGGGCGAGGCCGGCGGCCGCCCAGGTGTCTTTCACGAAAAACAGCAAATACAGGCTGGCCGTGCCCCAGACAGCGGCGGCCCCCACGAACGGCACGAGCGCGCCGAAGAAGGTGAGCAGCGTGAGCAGAAACACGTTTCCCAGGCCGGCCACGTAGAAGCCAAACCCCGCGAGGATCGCCTGCACGATCGCCGCCAGCAGCGTGGAACTGACGACCGCGCGGCTTACCTCCTCGAACTCCTGCAGCAACTGCCACTGGTAGCGGACGTCGAGCGGGACGAGGCGGGTGACCGCCTCCAGCATCCGGCGGCCATCCGCGAGGAAATAAAACAGGCTCACCGTCATCACGATCAGGCCGATCAGTATCTTGCCGAGCGCCACCGGCGCCCGCTTCGCGATCGGGCCGATCAGGTCCTCGGCCAACTTCTTGAGTTCGGCGTTGACGTCTTCGGCGGTGAGATGCAAGCCCACCGTCTCGTTCACGCTCGTGACGAGCCCGTCGAGCACCTTCGGGTCGAGCCGCACGCCCTCCTCGCTGCGGACCATCGCCACGGCATCACCGCCCGCACGGGCCACGAGCAGCGCGAGCGGCACGAGCACGATCAACAGCACGAACAGTGTCGTGACCCCGGCAGCCGCCCACTCGGGCAGCTGAAACCGATCCCGCAGCCAGCGATGCAGCGGCCCGAAGATCACCACGAGCATCGCGGCGAGGAGCAGCGGCAGCAAAAACCCCTGCATCACCCGCAGCGAGAGCAGTCCGAATACGATGACGAGGCCGAGGAGCACCCCGAACGAAACCATCCGTGTCATCCGCGACTCCGTGGAGCAAGACCTGCCAAGAAAGCGTGGGGCAATGCGGCCCCAATGATACCGCACCAGCTCTGATGCGGAGTCACACTCCAATGTCGACGCGCCCACACTCCGGGAGGTGAGGGGGTCGGTGCAAGCTCGAGGAGCA
>CAMDDA010000188.1 GCA_945890755.1 Candidatus Kuenenia stuttgartensis | reverse complement strand
ACGCGGGCGGGTCCGACAGCCGCCGGCGGAGCCGCGGCAGCCGCCGGGGCGGCGCTGGGCTGAGCCGCGGGTGCGGCTGCCGCACCGGCGACGACCGGCTCGAGGTAGCCGATCACCTCGCCCACCATCGCCTTCTCGCCGCTCGCCTTGAGGATCTTCGACACGCGGCCCGCCGTTGGGGCGGGTAGCTCGACCGTCGCCTTGTCGCTCTCGATCTCGACGATCGAGTCGTCGGCCGCGACGGTGTCGCCCTCCTGCTTTTTCCAGGTGCCGATCATCACCTCGGTGATCGATTCGCCGACTTCAGGGACCTTGAGTTCGAGTGCCATTGTGAAGAGGAGACCGCGCGACACGGCGGTCCTTGCGAGGAGGGTTCAGACGGTAAAGGACGCGGTGAGCAGTTCGTTCTGTTCGAGGTCGTGACTCTTCTTCGAACCCGTGGCTGGACTCGCCGCACTCTGGCGGCACATCCCCGAGAAGGGGAAACGGTCGAGCAGTTTGTCGCCGAAGTGGATGCGGAAGAACCGCCAGGCACCCATATTCTCCGGCTCGTCCTGCACCCACACCGCCGGCGTGCCGGGCGTATACCGGGCCAGCGCCTCCTCCAGTGCCCGCCGGGGCAGCGGATAGAGTTGCTCGACTCGGACGATCGCCACGTCGCGGCGGCCGAGTTCCTGCCGCCGCTTCTCCAGCTCGTAGGCCACCTTGCCCGAGCAGAGCAGGATGCGGCGAACGTCCCGCGGCGACACGCCCGATGAGTCGGGGATCACGCGCTGGAACGAGCCCTTCACGAGGTCATCGAGGTTCGACACGCAGGCCGGATTCCGCAGCAGGCTCTTCGGCGTCATCACGACGAGCGGCTTTCGCCACACGCGAAGCACCTGCCGCCGCAGGCAGTGGAACATCTGGGCCGGAGTCGTCGGCTGCACGACCTGCATGTTGTCCTTGGCGCAGAGCGACAGGAACCGCTCCAGCCGGGCGCTCGAATGCTCCGGCCCCTGCCCCTCGAAGCCGTGCGGCAGGAGCATGACGATGCCCGAGAGCCGGTTCCACTTGTCTTCAGCACTGCAGATGAACTGGTCGATCACCACCTGCGCGGCATTGACGAAGTCGCCGAACTGGGCCTCCCACATCACGAGGCCGTCGGGACAATCGAGGCTGTAGCCATACTCGAACCCCAGAACGCCCGCCTCGGAGAGCGGACTGTTATAGATCTCGACCGGCGCCTGGTCGGGGGCGAGATGTTCCAGCGAACAGTACGTCTCGTCGGTCACCGCGTCGTGGATCACGGCATGGCGATGGCTGAACGTGCCCCGCTGACTGTCCTGGCCGGTGAGCCGCACCCGCAATCCCTGGGTGGCGAGGCTGGCCAGCGCCAGGGCCTCCGCGGCTGACCAGTCGATGGGCTGGGCACCGGTCGCCATCTGCACGCGGCCTTCCAAAAACTTCTTGATCTTTGCGTGCGGCTGAAAGCCGTCGGGGAGCGTGACGAGCCGATCGAGCAGGTGCACGAGCGTCTCCTGCCGCACCCCCGTATCGACGTCGGCCGCCTCCTGCTCGCGACCGCCGATGTAGAACGACCACACACCGCCGATGTCGGTCTTGTGAACGAAGTCCTCGCTCTTGGCCACCGACAGATCAGCCGCGAGCTTCGCCTGCTGCTGCTCGACGATCTGCTGGGCCTCCTCGCGGGTCAACTCACCGAGCTTGAGCAGCTTCTCGAGGTAGCTCTCGTGCACGCTGGGCCGCCGCTCGATCACGCGATAGAGCGCCGGCTGCGTGAACGCCGGCTCGTCGGCCTCGTTGTGGCCGCGGCGGCGGAAGCAGTACATGTCGATCACGACGTCGCGCTGGAACTCCCGCCGGAAGTCCATCGCCAGATTCACGACCTGGGCCACGGCCTCGGGGTCTTCGCCATTCACGTGGAAGATCGGGATCTGCAGCATCTTCGCCACGTCGGTCGCATACATGCAGCTGCGAGACTCGCGCGGCCCGGTGGTGAACCCGATCTGGTTGTTCACGATCACGTGGAGCGTGCCGCCGACGCGGTAGGCGTCGAGCTCGCTCAGATTCAGCGTCTCCTGGATGATGCCTTCGCCGGCGAACGCGGCGTCACCATGGATCAGGATCACGAGGCCCTGCTGCCGGGCCATGTCACCCGCGCGATCCTGCCGCGACCGCATCCGGCCGATCGCCACCGGATTCACGAACTCGAGGTGGCTGGGGTTGAAGCACAGCGTGAGGTGCACGCTCTTGCCGTTGGCGGCCTGATAGTCGGTGGAATGGCCGAGGTGATACTTCACGTCGCCGCGGCCGACGTGCAGTTCGGGGTCCATGTCGGCGAACTCGCGGAAAATCTTCTGCGGGCTCTTGCCCATGATGTTGGCCAGCACGTTGAGCCGGCCGCGGTGGGCCATGCCGAGCACGCAGTCGGTGATGTCCTGCGCACCGGCCCGCTCGATCGCCATCTCGACCAGCGGGATCAGGCTCTCCGAGCCCTCCAGCGAAAAGCTCTTGGCCCCGAGGAATCGCTTCTGGATGAACTCCTCGAACACCGCCGCCGTCGTCATCTGGCGGTAGATCCGCAACTGCTGCTTGCGGTCGAGTTGAATGCGGTTCTCGCAGCCCTCCATCCGCACCTGGAGCCACTGCCGCACCCGCAGGTCGTCCATGTGCATGAACTGCACGCCGATCGACCGGCAGTACGTGTTCCGCAGCCGCTTGATGATCTGGCGGAGCGACATCGACTGCGGCCCCTCGATCGTGTCGGTCGAGAAGCTCCGGTCCATGTCGGCTTCGGTCAGGTGATAGAACCGTGGATCGAGCTCGGGCAGCCCCGGCCGTGGCCGGCCCAGCGGGTCGATCTCGGACATCAGGTGGCCGCGGACGCGGAACGCCCGCACGAGCTGATCGACGCGATCCTGCAGAAACGCGACCCGCTCTTCCCCCGCCGTGCCTTCCGCCACCGGCGGCAGCGGCAGCGGCATCGCCTCGCCCGCAGGCGCCGCGGGGAGCTTCACCTCGCCGTTGGCGATGGCGACGGCGTGGCCCGTGGCGATGCCGTCGGGGGTGACGAGCTTGACGTGCTGGAACGGGGACGCGGCGACCGGCCTGGGCGCCGCCGAGTGGCCGTTGGTCGCCGGCACGGCCCGGACGGCGACGTTGGCCGCGTCGACCGCCTCAAAATAGGCCCGCCAGTCGGCCGGAACACCGGCGGGATCGGTGCGGTACTGCTCGAACAGCTCTTCGAGAAACGCGAGGCTTGCCGTGCCGGTCGAGTCGATGTCGTCGGTGGTGTTCACTATGTTCATCCAATCCGGCCCGCCGTGACGGCGGCGTTACATGGCCAGGAGCAGCCGGCCCGGGCTTTCCAGGTAGCCGATCACTTCGTTGAGAAACCGCGCCGCCATCGCACCGTCGATCAGCCGATGATCGTAGGAAAGCGACAGCGGCATCATCAGCCGCGGCTCGATCTTGTCGTCACGTACGACCGGCATCTTGCGCGACCGACCCAAGAGCAGGATGGCCACCTCGGGCCAGTTGATGATCGGTGTCGAATAGGTGCCGCCGACCGCCCCGAGATTGCTGATCGTGAACGTGCCGCCGCGGAGATCCTCGATGCCATACTGGGCGTTCTTGGCCTTTTCGGCGGTGTCGGCGATCGCTTGGGCGACCTGCGGGATGCTCAGGCTGTCGCAGTCGCGGAGCACGGGCACGACCAGGCCGCGGGGCGTGTCCACCGCGAGGCCGACGTTCACATAGTCCTTGTAGACGATCTCCCCCTTCTCCGGGTCGATCGAGGCGTTCACCGCCGGATGCTGTCGCAGCGACAGGCTCACCGCCTTGATCACGAAGGCCAGGGCGGTGAGCTTGAGGTTGTTCTTGGCGTATTCCGGCGCGGAGGCCTTCCGCAGCGCCTCCAGTTCCGTGACGTCGGCATCGTCGTAGTTCGTGAGGTGCGGGATCGTCTGCACACTCCGCACCATGTTGGCGGCGATCGTCTTCCGCATCCGCGACATCTGCTCGCGGCGAATCGGCCCCCAGTCGTCCCGCTCCGTGGCGGTCGAGCCCCGCGGCGTGCGGCTGCCAGATCCCGCACCGCCCGCCTGACGGACGGCGGCGATCACGTCTTCCCGCACGATCCGTCCGGAGGGGCCACTGCCGCGGACGCCTGCCAGGTCGACGCCGAGTTCGCGGGCGAGTCGCCGCACGGCGGGACCGGCCGGTTCGACGGTCTGCACGGCTGCGGCAACGGGCTTCTCAACCACCGGTGCAGCCACGGCCGCTGCCGCAGCTTGTGCGGCCGCGGGAGCCGGCGCGGGAACCGCAGCCGCTGCCGGCATCGGCGCGGACTTCACGGGCGCGGCAGCAGGTGCAGGCGCGGGTGCAGCCGGTTTCGCGGCGGCCGCAGGAGCGGCGCCGGCGGCCTCGATGACCACGAGCGGCTGGCCGACCTTGACGGTCTCCCCCTTCTTCACCAGCACCTTGGCGATCCGCCCGCCCGGCGGACACGGAACCTCGATCACCGCCTTGTCGGTCTCGACCTCCAGCAGCGCCTGGCCGGGCTTCACGACGTCGCCTTCCGACACGAAGACGGTGACGACGTCACCGGAGGCGATGTTCTCTCCGAGGTCGGGCAGCTTGAATTCGGTTGCCATCGAGGTTCTTTCGGTTGGTCGAAAACGGAAGAGGTGAAAAACGTGATTCGCCGCCGGGCCCACGCGGCCCGCGACGCATCCCGCGGCGGCATCAGGCCGACGCGGGATCGATCTTGTCGGGATTGATGCCGAGCCGCGTGATCGCCTCGGTGACGACGTGTGTGCCGATCGCACCGACCGCGGCCAGCCGCGACAGCACGCCGACGGCGATGCACTCGGCATCGACCTCGAAGTGCCGGCGGAGCGGCCCGCGGGTCTCGCTGCGACCAAAGCCATCCGTGCCGAGCACGAACAGGCCGCCGGGGATCCAGGGATCAAGCTGTTCTGGCACGGCCCGCACATGATCGCTCGCCGCCACGAACACGCCGTCCGCATCGCCCAGCGACTCCTCGAGGTAGCTCCGCCGCGGCGTCGCCTCGGGATGCAGCATGTTCCAGCGGCGGCACTCCTGGGCCTCGCGCCGCAGTTCCTTCCAACTCGTCACGCTCCAGACGTCGGCAGTCACGCCCCAGTGCTCGGAGAGCAGTTCGGCGGCGCGGATCACCTCCCGCAGAATCGAGCCCGACCCGAAGAGATTGACGGCCGGCAGCTTGGGAGCGACGGGCGCGGCCTTCGCAGCGACCGTCCGCAGCTTGTACATCCCCTTGAGGATGCCCTGCTCACAGCCCTGGGGCATCGGGGGCATCTCGTAGTTTTCGTTGTAGATGGTGAGGTAATAGATCCAGTCCTCACCCTTGGCGTACATCCGCTCGAGGCCGTCGAGCATGATCACGGTCGACTCATAGACGAACGCCGGGTCGTAGGCCTTCACCGTCGGGAAGGCCATCGCAAAGAGCTGGCTGTGGCCATCCTGATGCTGGAGCCCCTCGCCATTGAGCGTGGTGCGGCCGGCGGTGCCACCCAGAAGGAACCCACGGGCCCGAATGTCCCCGGCGGCCCAGATCAGGTCGCCGATCCGCTGGAAGCCGAACATCGAGTAGTAGATGAACATCGGGATCATCGGCACGCCGTGACTGGCATACGCCGTTCCCGCGGCGATGAAGCTCGACATGCTTCCCGCCTCGGTGATGCCCTCCTCGAGAATCTGGCCGTCCTTCGCCTCGCGGTAGTACAGAAGCTGGTCGGAATCGACCGGCTCGTAAAGCTGGCCGGTGTGGGCGTAGATGCCGCACTGCTTGAAGAGCGGATCCATGCCGAACGTCCGCGACTCGTCGGGCACGATCGGCACGATGTATTTGCCGATGTGCTTGTCCTTGAGGAGAGACGCCAACAGCGTCACCACTCCCGTGGTGGTCGAGACCTCACGGCCGGCACTCTTCTCGATGAAGCCCGTGTAGTCGGCGAGCGCCGGCGTTTTGAGCACGGGGCCCTGCGTCGGGCGGCTCGGCACTGGCCCGCCGAGGGCGGCCCGCCGCTCGTGGAGATACCGCATCTCCTCCGAGTCTTCCGGCGGCCGGTAGAACGGCGCCTTGGCCACCTCGTCGTCGGAAATCGGGATGCCGAACCGCGAGCGGAAGGCACGCAATTCGTCTTCGTTGAGCTTCTTCTGCTGATGGGTGACGTTGCGGCCTTCGCCCACCTCGCCGAGGCCGTAGCCCTTGATCGTCTTGGCGATGATGACCGTCGGCTTCCCGTGGCACTTCATCGCGGCGTCGTAGGCGGCGAACACCTTCTCCGGATCGTGGCCCCCCCGCTTGAGTTTCTTCAGCTTCTCGTCGGAGAGATGGGCCACCATCTCGGCCAGTTCGGGGTCGGCGCCGAAGAAGTGCTCGCGGATGTAGCCACCAGGCATCACGACGTACTTCTGATACTGGCCGTCCACCACCTCGTTCA
>CAMDDA010000187.1 GCA_945890755.1 Candidatus Kuenenia stuttgartensis | reverse complement strand
GCCATGGATCATCGGCATGAAGTCGGCCTGCAGGCCGAGGTTGTCGTTCACCACGTGGTAGAGCTTCGATACTGGATAGAAGGGTCGCGGGATCATGGCGTCGCAGTCTTTTACCACCCGCTTCAGCTTCGCCAGGTTTGTGGTGGTTTCCCGGAACAGGAAATCGAAGCAGAGCGTGGTGACCGGGGTACCGTGCAGCGCCGCTGCGGCATTGCCGATGAGCACGGCCTCGAGTTTGCGGTCGCGCAGGGCGGCGAGCACACGCACGAGGAGGGGAGATGCGTCCATGGGAAAATGATTACCGGCGGGAGCGGGTGCGGGAACGTAGGCCCGTTGCTCCGCAACGGTCAGAGACAGAGCCCGTCACGGAGTGACAGGCCTACGGGGGTCAGAGACAGAGCCCGTCACGGAGTGACGGGCCTACGGGGGTGGTCAGGCGCCGCCGTCGACGGCGATCACCTGCCCTGTGATGAACGACGCCGCCGGGCTCGTGAGAAACTCCACCGCGCCCACGACGTCGGCCGGCTGGCCGAGGCGGCCAAGCGCCGTGCGGCGGGCGATGCGGGCGCGGTTCTCATCGGAAAGCGAAGCCGAGAGTTCCGTCTCCAGAAACCCCGGCGCCACCGCGTTGACCCGGATGCCCCGCGGCCCCAGCTCGCGGGCCAGGTTGCGGGCAAAGCCTTCGAGGCCGGCCTTCGTGGCCGCGTAGACTGCCAGGCCCGGCGAGCCCCGCGACGCGACGACGGACGAGATAACCGTGATCGAGGGAGTGTAGGTCTGTTGCTCCGCAACGGACTGCCCGTCACGGAGTGACGGGCCTACGGGGGCAACGGGCGGAGAAGACAGCCCGTCACGGAGTGACGGGCCTACGGGGTGCGACGGAGCGACGGGGTGCGAGGGGCTCGCCTGCACAAGCATCTGCCGCACGCACTCCCGGACGAGCACGATCGAGCCCTTGAGGTTCACCGCCAGCATGTCGTCGATCGCCGCGTCGCTCGTGACCGCCAGCACGCCCTCGTGGGCGATCGCCGCATTGGCGACGCAGTGGTCGATTCTGCCGAACCGGGCCGCCACCTGCTCGACGAAACTACGAATCGCGGCGGAGTCGGCGGCGTCTGCACGGGCCGTGAGGAGCCGGTCGGCGTGGGCCGCGGCGAGGGCGTCGAGTGCCGGCGATCCCGAACGGGAGAACGTGGCGACCGCATCACCGCGGGCAAGCAGTCGCTCGACCAGGGCCAGCCCAAGGCCGCGTGAACCGCCGGAGATGAGGGTGGTGGGCATGATGTAGGCCCGTTGCTCCGCAACGGGCACTGAAGGCAGCCCGTCACGGAGTGACGGGCCTACACGGAGTGTGCGGATTACGGTGCGGAAGGCTCGCGACAGTGCCTCAGGCGAACATCAAACGCCCACGCGGCGTCGGGATCGTCCGGCCCAGAGACTCCGCCGTCTCGATCCACTCACGGATGATGATCTCGGCATTGCGCAGCGCCTCCTCATAGGTGGCGCCATCAGCCGCGCAGCCAGCCAATTCGGGCACCTCGGCAATCACGGCCTGATCCTGTTCGCTCCAGTACAAGATGATTTCATAGCGAGGAGAATCCGTCATGATTCAGACTCCGGATGATTTTCGGCTTCGACAAGGCCGTAGCTCGTAATGACCGACCGCACCTGCTTCACCTGGTAGGGCTTCGCCTTTCCATTTCGAGGCTGCAGATTGAGGATGTCCTCCACGCCTTCTCGACTGAAGATATGGTGGCTGCCTCGAACCCGTTCCCGAAAGCCCAGCCACTTGAGGATAGCCACAAGTTCACTGAATACGATATTTGAATCCGCATTGCCGCGCAGGAGTGAGTCGAGACTTTTGTCACGGCGAGTCATGGACTACCAGGCCGTTTACGGGCCGCGGCGAGGGGTTTTGCCGGCGGCGGTGGTGGCGATTTTTTTGACGATGTCGAGGATCCGCGGGACGCTCTGGGGCTCGAGCTGGTCGCGGCAGGCCGTGAGGGCGGCGGCTCGCACGTGCTCCGGCGTGGCAGCCTCGGGAAGCGGATCGGCGAGCACGATCTCCGCCGCCACCAGTTCGCCCGTGATCGCGCTTGGCAGTCCGTAGACGCGGGCCTCCGCGATCCCCGGGACGCCGCGGAGGACCTCCTCCACTCGGCTCGGAAACACCTTCGCCCCGCCGACGATGATCACGTCGGTCCGCCGGCCCACGAATTCATAGCGATCGCCCCGCCGCTCCACGAGATCGCCCGTGCCCACCTCGGCCGTGTCGCGCGAGAGTTGCACGAGCAGTTCGCCGTCGCGCCGCGTGGCCAGCCGCGCACCACCGGGGAGCGACTTGCCGAGCCAGTTGACCGGAAACCCGGGCTTGCCATCGGCCACGCGAAACACCTCGCCCAGCTCCGTCGTGGCATAGACCTGCGTGATCTTCGCCTCCGGGTAGAAGCCGCGGGCGTCGTTCAAGAGTTGCGCATCGGCCGCCTCGCCGCCGAGCGTGATCCGATCGACCTGGCCGCGGCAGAGCACGCTGCGATCGGCCGATGTGAGCAGCCGCCGCAGGAGCGTGGGCGTGGCCGGCATCACCTGCACCGACTCGTTGACGAGCGCGAGGGCCACCACGTCGGGATCCCGCGACGCCGGCACCACGAGCCGGCCGCCCGTCAGCAGCGCCTGCACCCACACCTGGATGCCCGCCCAGCGGGCCGCATCGTAGACCATGAGCCAGCCGAGCCCATGCCACTGCTCCGACAGCCGTGCCGCCGCGAGCACCGAATCCCAGGCATGATCGACGAGCTTCGGCGGCCCGCTCGTGCCGCTCGTGGCCACGATCACCGGCGGGGGCACCGAGTCGAGCTCGCCGCGGCGGCCAGACGTGATGGTCAGGACGAGGCTGTCGTCGATCACCGCCCAGTCGTGTAGCTCGCCGGCGAGCGCCTGCGAATCGGGCGAGACGAACGCCAGCGGCACCCGTTGCCGGCCGCAGGCGGCCGTGATCACCGCCAGCGACTCGGGCCGCATCGCCCGGGCCACCACGCCCACGGGGCGATTGGCCTCCAGCTCACCCTCGAGCTTCGTGACCGCGGCGGCCAGCGTGGCGTAGTCGATGACGCGGCGGGCGTCGGTGCCGGCCTGGGCGACGACCGCGATGCGGTCGGGAAACTGCTTCGCGATCTCCGTGATCGCGACGGCGAGCCGCTCGGCGGCCGGGGCTTCGGCGAGATGATCGAGCAGCGTGTCGAGCGTGGCGTGCATGGCGCTGAATCTCTCAGGGTGAGGCGAGGGCGTGGGTGTAGACGGCAACGAGATCGGAGACGGTGCGGATCGCCGGCCGCGGCGTGGCGGCCGACCAGTCGCGAAAGGGATCGACGCCGAGCGATCGCTCGAGGAGCACGATCGTCTGTGCGAGGTCGAGGGAGTCGAGTCCGAGATCGGCGGCGAGCAGGTTCCCGGGCTCGATCGCGGCGACGCTGCGGCCCGTGTCGGCCAGCACGGTGCGGATGGCGGCGGCGACGGCGTCGGACGAACTCACGGTTGAAACTCTTGCATGCTGGCCGAGCCGGGCGCCGCCACGCCGCGGCCGGTGAAGGTCTGGATGATCAATTGGAACACGGTGACGACAATGATCCAGCAATCGGCCAACGGGGCATACCAGCGACCGAGAATTTCCACGTAGCGGGCGTCATATTCCAGCCGCGGCTCCCAGTCGAGGGCGTTTCGGCCATGAATCTGCGCCCAGCCCGTGAGCCCGGGCCGGACAAGCAGCCGCGTGGCCTGACGCGGGGAATACCGGGCAACATAGCGAAGCGGCAGCGGCCGCGGCCCTACCAGGCTCATCTCCCCGCGAATCACGCTCACCAGTTGCGGCAGTTCGTCGAGACTCGTGGCCCGCAGGCACTTTCCGAACGTGCCCAACCGGTTTTCGTCGGGCAGCAGCCGGCCGGCTGCGTCCACCCGTTCTGACATCGAGCGAAACTTAACGATCTCGAAAGGTTGTCCGTCGAGGCCGGCCCGCAGGTCGCGATGGAGCACGGGTCGCCCGAGCGCGAGCCGCACTGCCAGCGCGACGAGCGCCATCAGCGGCGCGAGGATCACGAGCAGCGCCGTCGCGGCGCCGAGATCGCAGGCCCGCTTCACGGCCGTCGCATAGATCCCGCGCGGACGATTGCCGGCGGGAGGATTGAGCGGCACTGCGGGCATGAACGACACCCCCTGCACAGCTACTGGCCGGCAGCCGAAGGCAGCCCCACCCGCACGCACCGCCGCTCGATCGCCCAGGCCAGCCCACCGGCCAGCCCGATCACCAGAAGCGGGCCACACGCCCGAACTCCATCCGGCAGCAATGTCGCCACCATGAGGATGCCGACGAGCCCGCCCACAGCCGCGAGGAAGGCGTAGAGCCGGGCCGCGAACCCGTGGGTGATGCCGCTGCGGATCAGGCGATGAAACAAGAACTCGCGGTGCGGCTCGAACGGATTCTTCTTGTGGTAGACCCGCCGCAGCACCGACACGAACGGGTCGAACACATAGGGCCAGAGCACCAGCACCATCGGGATGAACACGACCGACCGCTGCGGTTCCGGAAACGCCAGCGGCACCGCGGCCAGATACGTGCCCAGAAACGCGCTGCCCACGTCGCCCATGAACACCCGGGCCGGCTGCCAGTTGAAGACGAGGAACCCCCCGGCCGCCGCCGCCGCGAACGCCGCGAGCAGGAGCGGCAGGTGAATCTTCAGCTGCCAGCCGATCGCCGCCATCATCACGCCCGCCACCACGGCGCCGAGCGCCGCCATGCCGTCGGAGCCGTCCATGAAGTTGAAGGCGTTGGTCATGCCCACGATCCAGACCACCGTGAGCGGCCAGCCGATCCAGCCCAGCTCGATCGTGGGCAGCCCCGGGAGCGCGATCCTGGTGAGCGGACCGAGCGCGGCCGTGATCGCCGCGGCCACGCCGATCTGGATGAACAGCCGCAGCGACGCCTTGAGCGGCTGGATGTCGTCGATGATCCCCACGACGGCGATCACGAGGCAGGGCACGATCACGCCCGCGAGGATCGCAAATGCAGCCGGCGGCCACCGGAGCGCCACCATGATCGAGGCCAGCGCCGTGGTGAGCACGATCGCCAGGCCGCCGCCCCGTGCCGTGGGCAGCGCATGGGCGCTGCGGCGATTCGGCAGATCGACCAGCCGCCACCGGGCGGCGAGGATGATCATGAGGTCGACGAGCACGGCCGTGATCACGAACACCGCGAGCGCCGCCGCCGGCCAGAGCACCGCCTCGATCGAGTCGAACGACGGAAACAGGTTGGGCTGGGCGTCGGGTTTCATGCGCGGGCGCGGATCACATGGGCCACCGACCGGGCCACGTCGGGCGTGACGTGAGCCCCCAGGGGCAGCGCCAGCGCCGTGGCCGCGAGGCGGTCGGTGATCGGCAGCGACTGCCCCGGCCTGACATAGCGGCGAAACGCCTCCATCTGATGACAGGCCGGATCATAATACGCCCGCGTGTCGATGCCCGCATCCGCCAGGCGTCGGCGGACCGCGTCGCGGCTCGCGCCGAACCGCTCCGCGTCGATCGTGATCACGAAATCCTTCCAGCTGCTCCTGGCCCCCGGCGGAATCCGCTGCAGGCCGATGCCGGGGAGGTCTGCCAACTCGGCAATGTAGGCCTCGGCGGCCGCCCGGCGGCGGGCGGCCACCTCCGGCAGCCGGGCCAGCGACGCCCGGGCGAGGATCGCGGAAATCTCCGGCAGGCGGCCGTTGAGCCCGGGGGCCGAGCAGCCGTACTGCCCGTCGTTGCCGTACTCGCGGGCGATGCGGACCGCCTCGGCGAGGTGGGCGTCGTCGGTGGCCACGAGGCCCCCTTCGCCCGCGACGACGAGCTTCGTGGGTGAGAGGCTGAAGATCTGCGCGAGGCCTCCGGCACCGACCTGCCG
This sequence comes from Candidatus Kuenenia stuttgartensis, assembly GCA_945890755.1. Lineage (GTDB taxonomy): Bacteria > Planctomycetota > Planctomycetia > Pirellulales > UBA1268 > QWPN01. The sequence continues at coordinate 564 of CAMDDA010000187.1, read as the reverse complement.
GCCCTCGAGCTGCGTGCCGAGGCCGTGAGCCGCGTCCACGAGCAGCGGCACGCCGGCTTGGGCGGCCACGTTCTCGAGGGCGGGCATGTCGCACGGACAGCCGAACGTGTGGCAGGCCATGATCGCGGCCGTGCGATCGGTGATTGCGGCGGCGACGGCCGCAGGATCGATCGTGAACGTGTGCGGATCGACCTCGACGAACACCGGCGTGAACCCGGCCCACACGACGGCGCCGGGAGCCGCCAGGAAGTTGAAACTCGGGAGGATGATCTCGGTGCGGCCCGCCCGCGGCTCGAGCGCTTTGAGCACCAGCGCGACGCCGACCGTGCAACTCGACACGCCGACGACATGCCGTACGCCGACCGCCGCCGCCGCCTCGGCCTCGAGCGCCGCCAGCTCCGGCCCCTTCGTGAGCATGCCGCCCGAGACGGCCCGCTCGATCGCCGCACTCACCTCCGCATATGCCGGCACATCAGGCCGCACGAACGGCACCCGCCAGCTCCCCGTAGGCCCGTTGCTCCGCAACGGGCCATCTTCCTGCCCGTCACGGAGTGACGGGCCTAC